>CAZKII010000042.1:6784-12679 GCA_964552865.1 uncultured Thermoplasmata archaeon
AGCTCCTGAGACATCTCCCAGCCCACATCGTGGATGAACTTCATGACCTTCTCGGCCATGGCGACCCCTTCCTCGGAGTCGTACGGGATTCCGAGACTGATGAGAAGGTCGGCGAAGCCCATTATCCCGAGACCGATCTTCCTGTTGGCCCGGGTGTTCTTGGCGATCTCATCCAGAGGGAATCTGTTCATGTCGATGACATTGTCGAGGAAATGCACGGCGGTTCTGACCGTCTTTCTCAGCAGCTCCCAATCCACATCGCCGTCCTTCACCATTCTGGTCAGGTTTATGGAGCCGAGGTTGCAGGACTCGTACGGTAGAAGGGGCTGCTCGCCGCAGGGGTTCGTGCTCTCTATCTCCCCCACATGCGGTGTGGGATTCTCCGCATTGATTCGGTCCAGGAAGACTATGCCGGGGTCTCCGCTCTTCCATGCCATATGAACTATCAGGTCGAAAACCTCCTTTGCGTTCAGCTTCCCGGTGACCTTGCCGTCTCTGGGATTCCGGAGCTCGTAGTCCTCCCCCTTCTTCACGGCGTCCATGAACGCCTCGGTCATGGCCACGGATATATTGAAATTGGCCAGAGCCTGATCGTCATCGGCTTTGCAGGTTATGAAGTCCAGAATGTCGGGATGGTCGACCCTGAGAATTCCCATGTTCGCGCCCCTTCTGGTTCCGCCCTGCTTTATGGCCTCGGTGGCCGCGTTGAACACCTTCATGAATGAGACCGGGCCGCTGGAGACACCCATGGTGGAAAGGACCACATCGTCCTTCGGCCTTATCCTAGAGAAGGAAAAACCGGTCCCGCCGCCGCTCTTGTGTATGAGGGCCGCATCTCTGAGGGTTCCGAATATGCTCTCCATGGTATCCTCTATGGGAAGCACGAAGCAGGCGGATAACTGCTGTAACTCCCTTCCCGCATTCATAAGGGTGGGGGAATTCGGCAGGAAATAGAGATTGTCCATTACCTCGAAGAACTCCTCGGCCACCTTCTTGATCTCCTTCTTCGTCTTTCCGTAGTTCTTCTCCGCCTCCGCTATGTTCTCGCTCACCCTGCGAAGCATGTCCTCTGGCTCTTCAAGGGGCTTTCCGTCCAGCCCTTTCTTGAGATATCGTCGTTCAAGCACCGTTCTGGCGTTCTGTGTCACATCCATATCATCATCCTCTTTACCTTCATTCTCAAAAGGGCAGACGAAAGGCAGGCCTATCGAGCATTAGCCAAAGCTGGGAATATCACAGGCCTTTGTGCCTCCTCTGACCCTTTGGAGAGGGGATGCCCTCCGATTATTTATACCTTATTCCGGATGGATTGAAAGAAAAAATATTAATGTGTTTTGTCTACATCCAACCCAGCATGCGCTTGGCATCGTCGCTCATCATGTCCGGTGTCCAGGGAGGGTCCCAGACAAGATTCACCTGAGCCACTTCCACACCGTCCATCTGGGATATGGCCCTCTCGGCCTCCTTGGCTATTACCTGAGCCATCGGACAGCCAGGAGTGGTAAGGGTCATGTTCACAAAGACCTTCTTATCATCCACAACATTTATGTCATAAACGAGACCGAGGTCTATGACGCTTATTCCCACCTCTGGGTCCACGACGGTCTTGAGCACCTCCGTAACATCATCTTTCGTCACCATTGATACACATCCTTCGTCTTTCCCGGAGCTCCGGGTCAAAACAGTTTAAGCGGCACGATATATAATCTTTACTGGTCAGATGTGAGCACTCACTCCAGAATCCCAGCATCGAAGAACGCCACGGCCTCTAGCAGATCCTCTTCGGATGAAAAGCCCATTGCCCGCAGTTTACCCTTGCCGCACGGCGGAAAAGGGATCCGTTTCAGTCCTGGGGCACCCGAAAGTTCGGCGAGTCCGTCTCCTCCGAAAACAATGCAGAACACGCCGTCGGCCTCAGATATGCCGCACTTCTCTATGGCATCCCGTATCTGATTCTCCATGGCCAGAACGCGAAAGAACTCGCCCTCCGCACTTCTCGCACGGGAACGACCCGATTGAAAGTTTCTCACGGCCTTCTCGAACGCGGATTCCAGATGCTCCCGGGAGCAAGCACACGACAGACTGACGGCCGCCGTAAACGCGCCGCTCTCCTTCCTCAAGTTCTCAAGGAGACTCAGAACATATCCGATGCCCGTGCCCTCCGTCCTTTCGAAGCAGGCGATATCCACCATTCACTTCCTCCGGAAACAGAGCCCGTAGTCCATCCAGTCCTTTCGGTCCCTGGCTTTCTCCCTGAACAGGCGGATCATGTCCTCGCGGGTTATGAAGCCCAGGAGTTTCGTGGGATCCTCTCTGTCCACCACAGGAAGGTGTCCGTGCCCGGTACTGGCCATCTTCTCTATGATCTGCTCCATGTTCTCATCGGGATAGGCTACCACGAACCCGCCATCCTTCTTTATGGAGCTGACCGGGGCCTCGGGGGGAACTCCGTCTTTAAAGGCGCGATTTATGTCGGCGTGGGTTACAATCCCCGTAAGTTTTCCGTCTTTATCAACACACGGGAATCCCTGATAGCCTGTTTCCACTATCCTGTAGAGGACCTCCTTCAGAGGCGTATCGTTCCTTATGGTCTCCACATCGGTGAACATTACCTCCTCGGCATATATGGTCTCGAGGATGTTTATCTCCCTCTCGTAGCTGTATCTGATCCCCTTTCTCACCAGTTTCTGCGTATAGATGGTCTCCTTGGATATGGTTATGGAAACCGCATCGCTAACCACGCATGCGAACATGAGCGGTAGTATGATGTTGTAATCGCTGGTCATCTCGAAGATTATGACTATGGCCGTGAGGGTCGCTCTGCTGGCTCCTGCAAAGAAGGCGGCCATACCGACAATGGCATAGGCTGCAAAGGGAGCGGTGATCCCGGGGAACATGATGTTCATAAGGACGCCGTAGGCCGCACCAAGAGTGGCGCCCATCCACAGGGAAGGAGCGAAAATACCACCGGATGCGCCGGAGCCGAGGGTCAGGCTCGTGGCTATCATCTTGAGGACGGTGATAAGCAGAAGGAAGAATATAAGGGTCCAGCCGCTGAACCCAACAAAACTGTCGCTGGCAGAAGAAACCAGCGTTTCAAGGGGCCCGTAACCGACACCCACCACGAAGAAGTGGCCGAACTCCAGATACACGGCGTATCCGAGGAGTCCGAGAGCGAGGCCGCCCAGTGCGGGCTTCAGGAATTCGGGGAACTTCATCTCGTCGAAGATATCCTCGATCTTGTAAAAGAAGTTCTTGAAGAACACGGCGCTGAACCCCATTATGAGGCCTAGGCCCAGATACAGAGGCAGTTCATAGTAACTGGCAAGGCTGTACATGTTCTTGAGCGGAAGGGCAACCTCATCTCCCAGAAGAAGATGGGCCACCAGTGTGCCGCTCACTGTGGCGATAACGAGGGGAACAAAGGACCTCGTCTTGAACTCCAGAAGGATCAGCTCAAGGGCGAAGATTATACCGGCGATAGGAGCGTTGAATGTGGCGGCGATACCTGCCGCAGCTCCAGCCCCCACCAGAATCCTTATCCTCCGCTCTGAGAGGTGGAGATACTGGCCGAATGCTGAGCCGGAGGCCGCACCGATCTGAACCATAGGGCCTTCCCTCCCAGCTGAACCACCAGTGCCAAAGGTGAATATGGACGCAAGGAACTTGATGATGGCGACCCTCGGTCTTATTCTCCCGCCCTCCTTGAGCATGGCAGTCATAACCTCGGGAACACCGTGCCCCTTCGCTTCCTCCGCTCCATAGTAGATGAAGAGGCCGGCGATAAGACCGCCGATGGCGGGAACGAAGATGACGAACCAACCCATGCTCGTAGATATAAAGGCGTAGGAATCGTATTGAAGAGATACAGTCCCGTTAAAAGAGAGATTATGAACGAGATTCAGGCCATACCTGAAAAGGACTCCCCCGATACCCACCATTATACCGACATCCATGGCCAGAATGTTCAGAAGAACATACTCTATCTGGTTCTTCCGCCTTATTTCCCTCTCTTCCTGGTCTGCCTTTTTTCCCGTACCGAATTTCATATCCATCATATCGCCTTCATAGAGCCCGTATTACGATATCAATGGAGCCAATAAGGGACTTGGATATAAAACTTGGCTTTCAGCCCCTGCGTATTTCGGAGGAGAGGTAGTACTTTCTGCCGCCGTAATCCACAAGGCGAAGTTTTCCCGCTGCAACGAGGGACGACAGAACGGAAAGCGGCTCCCCGCAATCCGAGAAAGAGGAGATGACCTGAACCGCCTGTTCCTCCCTAAGCGGATGGCGTTTCGCCAGAGAAAGGATGGCATCCTCCAGACCGGAAAACGCGGAAGAATCGAAAAGACCGGCCTCTGGTGATGTGATGTCCATGGTATTGAACGGAGCCATGATGTCATACGCCCTGACGAGGCATCCCTCACCGGCTGGTCGCACCCATGTCTCAGCAGGAGGCCGTATGGGGGTGTCGATGTAAAACCGCTCCGGCCCGATACGCTCTATCCTGTCCCTCAAAGCCAGAAGTTCCTCCTCGCTGCAGTTCAACCCGTCCACCAGCATGACCTGAATCCAGAGGCGGCCGGAAAACTCCCTTCGGAACTCCGCAATGCCGGCTGCGATTTCATCCAGAGAGAGGGAGGGGTGAGGGCGGTTTATCTCCCTGAAAACGGATTCGGTCCCAGCATCCAGCTCCGCAGACACCACATCCGCCTCCTTAAGATCACGACGAACATCCTCACGCCACAGCAGGGAGCCGTTGGTGATGATGGCCACCGGCCTTCCTGTCCTCCTCTTTGTTTCCATTATCAGATATCCGATATCGGAATTCAGAGTAGGTTCGCCCTCGCCGACGAATGTTATGTAATCCACGGGAAGCCGGCTGCTCTTCACGGCCTCCTCGATCTCCGCAAGAATCTCCTCAGGCGGGAAGAAAGATGCCCTTTTTGCAGTCATGTGCTGCGTGCGGCCAAGCTGGCAGTAAACACAGGAAAAACTGCAGGTCTTGAAAAGAACGGGATTGACTCCGAGAGAACTGCCGAACCGCCGGGATGGCACGGGACCGTAGACATATTTCATGATGGGAAATGGAGGGAGAAAGGTAAAAGGTTTTTCCCGTATCCTCACTTCACCTTCGCGGCCAGCGCTGCCATGACCCCACCTACCATAAAGATGAGAAGGCCCATTATTCCCACGAGGCTCCCAACGCCCCCTCCGTATAAAAGCAGGCCTCCCGTCATGCCGCCTCCCCCTATAATGGGCGGGTTCAGGTTGGAAATGGCACCTGTCCGGAAAAGAATATACATCATCTCGTCCGTGAGCACCAGCAGGAAGCCGAGGAGCATGACCCATCCGCCTGTGGCCGGGTTTCCCGCATGGGAATGGGAAGGACCCCTCTGGACCGACGGTCTCGCGACGGGCCTTGGGGCGGGCTGCGTAACCGGAGCGGATGGCGTGGCAACCGCTGCCGCAGGGGCGGCGACCTGTGCGACCGGCCGGGTCTGTTTGGCAGGTGCGGGAGATTGCTTCACAGCCGCCTGCGGAGCAGGGATTCCTTTGGGCGCGTATTCCTTGCACGCATAGCAATACCACCTGTCGTACTCCTTTATGTATGTCAGTGGTCCGCCGCACTTGGAACAAAGAGGAGCGGCCGGCTCGACCGGCTGCCTGCTCTCTGCCACGGGAGCCGGCCTCCCGGCATAGCCCGCAGGGGCGTATTCCTTACAATAATCGCAGTACCACCTATCATACTGCTCTATGTACCTCATCTCCCTTCCACACTTGGGACAGTTCACCATTGGATCACCGGAAGTACATTCCGGAAGTCCTATTTAAAGGTGTAGCATATAAGCAGTTAAAAGAAACCCTCAAATACCCCCAGCCTATAAGACCACT
>CAZKII010000043.1:0-12500 GCA_964552865.1 uncultured Thermoplasmata archaeon
GTCCGGCCTGCGGTGCACCTGTTTCTGAGGACGACGATGTGTGCCCCAAGTGCGGTGCGGAACTGCATCTCGAAGAGGAAGAAACAGCGACCGAAACGGAGATGAAGGAAGCCAGACCATCCGAGACGAAGAGGAAGGAGGCAGCCGTAACCATCAAGGCCCACGGAAGAGGGGTAACGGCGGAACCGAAGGAACCGGTGAAGGAAGAAACACTGGAGCTTGAAGCTGAGGATGTTGAGGTAGTGATGGATGAGCTAGAAGAGGAAACGGAAGAGGAAGAACCGGAGGAAGGGTTCGTTCCCGCCGAGACTGAAAGCGAGGATGTGACACTCACCGGTGAGATCACCTGTCCCAACTGCGGCGCCACCCTGCCTGCCGGCTCAACGGTCTGCTTCGTGTGTGACACTGTCCTCGTCCCCCCCGAATCGGAAGAAGAACTGGAAGAGGAGGAAGCGGAACCCACCGAAGGTGAAGAGAGCGAAGCCGAAAAAGAAGAGCCGGAAGAGGAAGAACAGGAGCTTCCGCCAACCTGCCCAGTATGCGGCGTGGAGGTTTCCCCGGATGACACGGAATGCCCAGTATGCGGCGCAACGCTGATAGAGGAAGAAGAGGAGACAGAAGCGGAGGAGGGCGGAGGCACAGACGAGGCTCAGGAAGAAACGGCTGAGGAAGAAGTGGAGCTCATCGACGAGGAAGAAGCAGGAGAAGAGTTCCTTGAAGAAGAACCGCAAGGAGAGCAGGAAGAGGAGGAGCTCGAGCTCGAAGGAGAGGACGCGGAAACACAGGGAGAAGAAGCAGAGGAAGACGAGACTCCCGAGGGAGAAAAAGCGGATCAAGAGGAAATACCAGCGGAAGGGGAGATAGCCGAGATGCCGGAAGCGAGTGAAGAGGAGGAAGACGAAGAAACTCCGGCGGATGAGAATGAAGGAACTGGCCCGGACACCGCTCTGAGCGAGGAAGAACCGGAACCTGTCGAGGAAGGAGAAGAGAGCGGGGCGGAAACACCGGAGAGCCCCGAAGAGATTGAGGAAGAGGCAGGGCCGGTGGAAGGCGACGCATCCGAGGAAGAGAGCGAAATAGAGGATGAACCTGCGGAATGTCCAGTATGTGGCGCGGATGTTCCGGCCGGAGAAACCGTTTGCCCGGTCTGCGGAAGTGAAATAGTTCCCCCTGAAAAGGATGAACTAGAAACAGAAGAGGAAGGGGGAGAAGAGGCCTTGGGTGATGCCCAGGAGGGGGCCACAGAAGCAGAAATTGAGGAAGAAGCAAAGGAATGTCCCGTATGCGGTGCGGACATCCCCGCCGGAGAAACAGTCTGTCCAATATGCGGTAGTGAGACAGTATCTGCAGAAACAGGGGAAGAAAAGGCTGAGGAAGTGGAAGACGAAGCGGAGGAGGCCTTAGAAGAGCCCGAAGAGCCTATAGAAGGAGACGAGGGTGAGGAAACAAAGGAATGCCCTGTTTGTGGTGCTGTGGTCAGCATCTTCGACGAGACATGCCCCATCTGCGGTGCTGAGCTTAACCAAGAATAAAACCATTTCCAAACCGATTTCTTTTTTTAATTCGTATCCGAGGGGAGCGATGCCATTCTACGGCCCAGAAGGAAGATTGCAAGATACAACGGTACGCGGATTTCCCCGGCAGCCATTATTTTCCCGGCCTCCTCACCTACGGGCTGAACCGTATCCCGCTCCAGAATAAGCCGGACCTCCCTGTCCATGAATATCTCCGGGATCGCATCCACCACCGGGTTGAACCCCTCGATTTCGTCCCTGCTGAGCTCAATGACCTTCAGACCTGATTTGCCGTGCAGGCTTCCAGGAAGTCGTATGAGGCGCTTGATATCGGAGGTCACCGGCTCGTCGGTCTCCCCCTCCAGAGAGAGCTTGAGTCTGCGGAGCAGGAGATAGAGAAAGAGATTCTTCTGCTTCTCGGAGCGGAACACATTGAGGTTTCCCTCCTCTATTATCCTCCTGTACTTGCCGGCCTTGAAAAGCTCCTCGTAAATACTGGTAAATGTCCCTTTCCCCATGTTCTTGGCCCCGGTCTCCCGCTCCACCTGTGCCTTCCCGATCTCACTGACCTGTTCCATCATCATGGAAACCCATTCCTTCTCACCCATGAGCCGCATCTCCAGCAGAAGCGCCTCCATCCCTCTGGAGACCTTGCCCTTCCAGCCCCCTGCATCCCTCGGAGCCAGACGATAGACATCGATTATCTTCCTGTGCTCCTTGAAGCGCCCCACCTCCACCGAATCCTTCTCCAGCACACGGTTTATATCGAGACCGACGCCCGTTATGTAATCCACTATCTCCCTCCTCTCGTGGCTTCCGAGGCGCATCACCCTCTCATCAGATATGTGTGCGTGATACCCCCTTCCGCCGGAAAAGACTATTTTTATGTCCTCATAATCGAATCCGAAGTCCAGATTGAGAAAATCGTCCACCAGCTTTATGAATTCTTTTTTCACGGCGGCAAGCATCTCCGGATAGGTCATCTGTTCCGAGCCCGCTATGTGGTCGGCATCGAGGTCGAATATGAGGTCCGCACCCATCCAGCCCTTGTCCGCCATCTTCGAGGCTCCCGGATTCCGGTAGTAGGCGGTGGAATAGTAGGCATGTCTGGGCACCGACAGGGAGATGAAGTTATGGAGCTTCTTACTGCTGTCGAAGGCCATGTGCCTCCTGAAAAAACCGCCGTCGAACATTATGAAGCCGAACTCGCGCCTGCCGAAGCGATAGGGAACATCCACTCTGGTGCTGCCATAGTATCTGGCGAACGCCCGCCTGATCAGATCGAGTTCCGGCTCCACGAGCCGGCATCGAAGCGGATATTAATAAGTTTTACAGCCCTCTCTTTCCATCATCCTCGCCCGCATCCCTCGCGTCCTCTATCCTGTAGGTCCCCTCATAGACCTGCTGCCTTTCGTCACCACCCTTCTTCAACGCATAGTAGGGGATGAGTATCAGGTGCACAAAAGCCACCAGGACGGCGAGAAGAACGAAGAAACCCACAAGAAGACAGATGAGAAGGCCTATGATCCTGAGAAGTGCCAGAATGATGGGGGAAAAAAGGAAGAGGAGAAGCAGCACCACGGCTGCAAGAACCACCAGAAGAACGATGCGCTCTACCTCTCCCTCCTCGCTCATACTCAACCGAAGGAAATGGTCGTGCCGCTGCTGTCCGAACTCGGCATGTACGGAATCAGGGCATTGGCCAGCTTCTGCGCGGTCATGGACTGTATGTAGACCTTTCCCGGCCCGGTGAGGGTGGTGACGAAGATCCCCTCGCCGCCGAAGAGCATGGTCTTGACGCTCCCGGTCCTCTGGATGTCATAGGTCACGCTTGCCTCGAATCCCGCAACCGCGCCCGTGCTCACCTTCAGCATCTGACCCGGAGCAAGGTTGTATTCGACCAGATCACCCGGGACATGGATGAAGACAATACCGTTACCGCTGAAGCGCTCGAGGATGAAGCCCTCTCCCCCGAAGAATCCGGCCCCCAGCTTTCTGGTGAATGCCACGCTCATCTCCACTCCGTCCTGAGCCGCGAGGAAAGCGTCCTTCTGGGCCATGAAGTCCCTGCCGGGAGAGATCGGAATCGCAAGGATCTTCCCGGGAAGGTTTCCTGCGAAAGCCACGGTTCCCGGGCCCCCCATCGGCTGGAACTCCGTGAGGAAAAAGCTCTCTCCCGCAAATTTCCTTCCTATCCCTTTGAGAATGCCGCCCCTGTTTCTGGCGGTCATGTTCATGTTCCCGCTCATGTGATTCATGGCACCGGCCTCGGCATACAGCCCCTCGCCGGGCATAATCTCCACGATAACAACCTGAAGGTTGCTTCCCATTATGTTGTACTTCATCGGATCACCAGCGCAGTAACTGCTCGGTCTATTAAAAACTTCGCTGGCTAACGCCTTGCACCGAGAGTGACGCCGCGCTGGCCCTGATAGTTCCCGGACCTGACCTCATAGGTCTTTTCGGAAGGCTGATTCAGACGGTGGAAGACCATCTGAGCGAACCTGTTGCCGATGTCTATCTCCACGGAATCGGGGGATGCATTGTATGCGGCAAGGGTGAGGGTCCCGTGGAACCCGGCGTCGATCATGCCGAATGAGGCGAGAATCCCCTTTCTGGCCCATGTCGTGCGTATCCAGAGCGTGGCCGCAAGGTCCGGAGGGCACCTGACGAACTCTCTGGTGGAAACTGCGAAACCACTGCCGGAAGGGATGGAAGCCGTACCCTCCCTGACCGTCTCACCCGTTGAGAATATGTATATCTCGTCGATGGTCAGGTCATAGCCGTTTGGCGTGAGGTTCTTCTCCACGAAGTTCTCAATCTCCATGCGCTTCTCCTTCATAAGAGCCAGGATGTCCGAATCGCTGAGTATCATCTCACGCCCCCCTGCAGGGACAACCGTCCCTTTCCTCGGAAATGAGGGGGATAACCTCGCTTATGAGCCTGCGGACCTTGCCCACATTTCGGTTCATGGTCTCCAGCACCTCCTCCAGACTCACCGGCTTGTCCGCCCAGACATCGTAATCGGTTATCATGGCCACGCTGGCATAGCACATCCCAAGCTCCCTTGCGAGGGTCACCTCGGGAACAAGGGTCATGCCGATTATGTCGGCGAATTGCCGGAACATGCGGCTCTCGGCCCGGGTGGAAAAGCGCGGGCCCTCTATGCATATGTAGGTCCCGGTCTCGTGAGCTGGAATTCCGAGCTTCGCTGCGGATTCCGAGAGAAGGCCGCGGAGATAGGGGCAGAATGGATCGGCCATGGATATATGGCCATCCGTCCCGGAGTCTCTGAATGTGTACACTCTGTTCTTTGTGAAGTCGATGAACTGGTCGGGAAAACAGAGGTCCCCGGGGCGGTAGCCCTCCTTCAGGGAACCGACAGCGCCAACGGCGATTATCCTCTCCACACCCAGCTCCTTTAAGGCCCAGACATTGGCGCGATAATTCACCACATGAGCCGTGTTCCTGTGCCCAGGGCCGTGCCGGGAGAGAAACGCCACCCTTTTTCCCATGAATGTTCCCACTTCTATGGGGGCGGAGGGTTTTCCGTAGGGCGTGTCCATCTCTATCATTTCAGCGTTCTCCAGAAGCTCGGACTCATAAACGCCCGAGCCGCCGATTATCGCAATATCCGCTCGCTTCATGGGGAGAACATGGGGCGCTACGATAAAAGTTTTTCCGAGACCTGCAAAAAGCATATATCCACCCGCACCTTCTCTCCCTTCATGCTTGACATTCGTCTTATCCGGGAGAGACCCGAGACCGTTCGCATATCGCAGAGAAGAAGGCACGACGACGAGGGGATCGTGGATGAAGTGCTCAGATACGACACCCTGTGGAAGGAAGCGCTGACCAGAATAACGGAGCTCAGGACCCTCAGGAACAGGAAGAGCAGAGAGATCGCTGAGATAAAGAAGAGCGGAGGGGACATCGCTGGAATCAGTGCGGAAATGAAGGAGATATCCGCGGAGATAAAGGATCTGGAGGCAAAGGTGGAGGAGTATCTGGCCGGAAGGGACAGGTTGCTGAGAGCCATCCCGAACCTGCTGCACGAGTCCGTTCCCGACGGCGAAAGCGAGGAGGACAACCTCCCCGTGAGGTTCTGGGGACGGGCAAAAGTCAGGCCTGCTCACATGGAAGAGTTCGAAAAGGATTCACTGGGGAAGATGGATTACGAAACACCCGATTTCGAGCCCGTAAGCCATGTGGACCTGATGGAAAGGATGGGGCTGGCGGACATCCCGAGAGCCGCAAAGGTCTCATCATCCCGGTTCTACTATCTCAAAGGCGATCTGGCGCTCCTTGACATGGCGCTCCAGAGATTCGCTGCTGACTTTCTGGCACGCAAGGGCTACCTCCCTGTCATTCCCCCATATATGCTGAGAAGAGAGGCCATGGAAGGGGTCACCGACCTGAGCGCGTTCGAGGACACCATATACAAAATAGAGGACGAGGACCTATACCTCATAGCCACATCCGAGCATCCCATCGCCTCCATGCACATGAACGAGATCCTCGAACCGGACACGCTTCCGCTCAAATACGCCGGTATAAGCACATGCTTCAGAAAGGAAGCGGGAGCTCACGGAAAGGATACGAAAGGCATATTTCGGGTGCATCAATTCAACAAGATAGAGCAGCTGGTGTTCTGCAGGCCCGAAGAGTCGTGGACCATTCACGAGGAACTGATAAGGAATGCCGAGGAGATATTCCGGGCCCTCGAACTCCCCTACCGCATCGTAAATGTCTGCTCCGGAGATCTGGGGGCGGTCGCATCGAAGAAATACGACCTTGAGGTATGGATGCCGGTTCAGGGAAAGTTCAGAGAGATGGTATCGGCCAGCAATGTGCTCGATTATCAGTCAAGACGGCTCAACATACGCTACAGGGGGAAGGGGGAGAACATATTCGTGCACACCCTCAACAGCACCGCGGTCGCCACCACACGGGCTATGGTGGCCATAATGGAGAACCATCAGACAGAAGAGGGGAAAATAGTCATTCCGCAGGTGCTGAGGCCTTATATGGGTGGAAAGGAGATAATCGGATAATATGTCGTAGCTGTATTGACAGACATCTATTTTACCCATGCGGGAGCGAAAAGAATATATATGAGTATGTATAATACGGGTTTCGGTGATACCATGGAAAGACGTGGATTCAATGCCAAGGAACAGAAACTGGTTGACCTGCTGGTTGACAGCGGGATGAAGAAAAACATCGCAAAAACCCTCGTTTACCTGAAAAAGAAGAAGGAGACCACCTCGGTGGAACTCGAGGGAGCAACCGCTCTCAGGCAGCCTGAAGTCTCCATTGCCATGCAGGAACTGAGGAGAAGAAAGTGGGTAACCAAGAGAGACATCAAGAAGGAAGGAAAAGGTCGCCCCGTACACTCTTATAAGCTTGCGATTCCGTTCTCCAAGGTCATAGACAATGTGATCAAAGAGAGGAAGCAGGAAATCGGTAAGATCGAAAAGAGCATCAAAGACCTCGAGACCTTCAAAGAGTGATTGTGCTCAACAAACCCTTTCTATTTTTCCAATATTTCCACACCGCTCTCCCGACCTATTATGACCATGTCAGTCATCCCGAGGAAGAGTCCGTTTTCCACGACCCCCGGGAGATTGTTTATGCTTCGTTCCAGGGATCTGGGGTCGGCGATATGGTCGAATGTTGTGTCGAGAATGTTGTTGCCATTGTCCGTCACGAAGGCAATGCCATCTTTAAGCCTCAGCTCGGGCCGCCCGCCGAAAACCGAGAGGCGGTCATGGACGAATCGAGCGCCGAAAGGAACAACCTCCACAGGGAGGGGAGACCTGGTCCCCAGCTGCCTGACTATCTTACTCTCATCGACCACTATTATCTCCTTTCGGGACGAGGCGGCGACTATCTTCTCCCTTACGAGAGCTCCGCCCATCCCTTTTATAAGATTCAACTCCGGGTCGACCTCATCGGCGCCATCGATCGTGAGATCTATCCGAGGATACTCGTCAATAGTCCCCAGCGGGATATTCAAAGAGCGGGCCAGCTCCTCAGTGGCACGGGAGGTCGGGATGCCAACCAGACTGTATCCGCTTCTTACGAGCTCTCCAACCTTCAGAATGGTATAATAAACGGTAGAACCGGTGCCGAGGCCGACTACCATGCCGTCCTCAATATATTCTGCGGCCTTTTCGCCTGCAATCTGCTTAAGGTTCATTCTTCACCTTTTTCTCTTCGGTGGCCTGTATTTCCGTGATCACAAGGTTGAGCGACTTATTGAGCTCCTGCATCTTCTTTTCCATCCTGGCCATTCTGCAGTAGATGCAGTTGCATCCCTCTATGTACTCGTATTCGTCTCCAATGTGTTCATCAATGGTGTTTTCTTCGCTATTCATATCAATTACCACCAGTACTATGTATCCTCTTCACCTATTTAAGTTTTGCTGTGAGTGGATAATATTATCAGATATGAAAACATTAACTGCCTATAAACTGGAAAAATTCTTACTTTTTACTATCCGGCCTCGCCTCGGGAGGTATGGTGGAAGGGATGATGAAAGCATAGGTCTGACGAAAGACATAGAGCATGAAGAACCAGACCACGGCGAAAGACAGGTAGGTCCAGGGCTCTATGTTCAGATAAAAAGGCACGAGAACAATGGAATAAAAGAGGTGTATCATTATTGCCAGCAGCGTGTAATGCACCGGCTCCTTTTTCAAAGCGCCCAGACCGATGATGGCCGAGGTGGACCCCCACAGGAACGCGATCATAAACCCGTAAACGGTGAACAGAAGGACACCCCCCAGAGTAAAGGTTCCGCTGGCCACGGCAGATGATAGGGCGAGATATATGTTCCCGAAGGTGATGATTGCTCCGGCACCCAGGCCGAAAGAGAAGGCGTAAAAGGTGGTGTCCACACGGCCCGAGTACTTTCTGCTGTTGAACACGATGAATTTCAGCATTTCCTCGAGAAGTACAACAAGCACAAGATAGAGAACGGAAGCGCTTCCGAACACGGATTCCACCAGAAAGAAGATAGACCCGGCGATCATCCCGAAAGAAAGCATGATGAAAACCTTCCTGTCGTCGAAATACGGCTTTTCCACCGCGGGATAGGTATAGTCCTTCAGGGTGAAGAACAGGAGTATCAGGGCAGGCGTAAAGCCTATCGCTCCCGCGAGCATCATCAGGTTATCCATGAAGGCACATTCCGAAAGTACTATTTATAGATGAGGTAATTCAGGAAGGAAGTCTTTTATAAGACAATGCGGTTATATAAGCGGAATGGACAGAGAAAAGAGAGGGTGAAAAACTTTGCCGGAGAGGAAAGAAAGGCCTCAGAAATGCCCCCTGTGCGGCGGCGACATAGACCCTGTAACGGGTATCTGTTCAGTGTGCGGCATAAAACTACTGGACCGCCCTGAAGAGGAGAAGAAGGAGGGACCGTGGGAGACCTTTCTGAAGCTGCCGGGAATCAACGAGGAATTCGCCAGAGCACTCGCCGAAGCGGGATTCGCAACCATGAACGACCTCGCCCGGGGAAAGGTGGAGGACATAGAGAGGGCGCTGGACATGAACAGCACACTGGCCGAGCGCGTTCTGGAAGAGGCGAAGAGTCAGGCCATCTTCCTTTGCAGCAACTGCGGAGCGTTTCTCAGCCCCGAAGCGACAGTCTGTCCGTTCTGCGGCGCTATCGTCTATTCGGAAGAGGGAGAGGAAGAGGAGTGGGGAGCGGAAGAGGAGGAGAAAAAAACAGAAGCGCCCCTGTACATGTGTCCCGTCTGCGGAGCGTTCATAAGCCCGGACTCAACATCCTGTTCTCACTGCGGAGCGGTCTTTGAAGGCGAGGAGGAGGAATGGGAGGATGACGACACCCCAGAAGAGATCGACGAGGAACCGGAGCAGAGCGAGATTGAGGATCATTTCGAAGAGCTCGAGCGGGATGAGGCGCCTGAAGAAGTAGCGGCGCAACCCTATGAGGAACTGAAAAAACAGAGAGAAGACGAGGAAAGGATAAACCTCGAACTCATGAAAAAACTGAGCGAAATAGAGGAAGAACCGGATACGAAGACCACGGAAATGAGCGAAGAGGATGCAGACCTGCTATCAAGCATAGACACCACGCAGGAGCCGGCCCATGCGGTGGCCCTGGGGGACAATCTCGTTGTGTGCGGCAACTGCGGGGCCATTATTCCATCGGGGGAACTGTTCTGTCCGCGGTGCGGTGTGGAGCTCATTTACGGAGAGAAGGCCGAACCTGAAAAAGAGGTCGGTGAAGACGAGATACTCCGATTCTTCGGCGTGGAAGGCGCTGACCTGAGCAAATACCCACGGGATGACCAAGAGTCAGGAGCGCTCTATATTTGCAGTACCTGCGGAGCATTCTACCCGGAAAGCGCAGAGAAATGCCCGGTATGCGGGACTCCTGTCAGCGAAATGGAGAGAAAGATCCCGGAATACGAGGAGATGCTGGCCTTCGACATGTTCCCTCAGGAGCCGGGGGTTTCGATATGTGATGTCTGCGGAGCGTTCGTTCCGCTTGAGAAGGACAGTTGCCCTGTATGCGGTGCGGATATGGAGGAACACAGGTACATCCCTGCGAAGATCCCCGCCACCGAAGATGACTACACCGGAGCGGTGGAGAAGTTTTTCGGTCCACTGAAGGAGGTCATGGAGGATGAAAAGGAGAAGGAACAGGGGCTCTATATATGCAGGGTTTGCGGCGCGTTCATGGCGGAAGACGCCACCGAATGCCCGATCTGCGGAGCGAAGTACGGGGAGGAGGGAGGAGAGTTCAACACCTGCCCCCTGTGCGGTGCCAGAGTGCCTGTAAACCTCACCATATGCCCCATATGCAGCACCCATATCGGTGCCGAGATCGCCGAGGAAGGAGTGGAGGAACTGGAGGCTCTCGAAAAAATAGTTACGGAGGAAGAGGGGCCGGACATCAACGAGGTCATCGGCGAGGAGGTCATAGAGAAATTCATGAAGACCGTCGAATCGGGGGAGGACTTCTTTGCAGACATCTCTGAGAAAATTCCCGAGAGCGAGGGAGAGATGCTCGTATTCTCGGAAGAGGAAGAACCCGAAGAAGAGGAACATGAAGAGGGGGAAGGGATCGAGGAGCTGGACTGGGAGGACATCGTGAGCGAACTGGACAGACTGGAAGCGGTGGACGGAGGTGGGGAAGCGGAGCCGACCGGAGAGAGGGCGGAGAGCGACATAAATGAAGGCACGGTGGAAACGGAACAACTCCTCACGGATGTCGAACCCGCACCTGAGGACTTCATTGTTTATGAAGAGGAGATCCCCGAAGAAGAGTGGATAGCCGAGGAGGATATCGAAGACGCAGAGAAATATGGAGGGAAAACGGCCCCAGAGGTTATTGAAACGGCGGACGAAAAGAGCGTGGATGAACCCGAGGCGGATTCACTGGAGGATTTCATCGTTTACGAAGAGGAAGCCGAGATTAACGAAGAGGAATGGGATCTGGAAGAGAGAGGGGGCGCGGAGGATGAGCTTGAAGATAAACTGAGTGATGAGACAATTGAAGGGCTGGAGACGAGCGGGGCCGAGGAATTGGATATAGAGGAATATTACGAAGAAAGCGAAGAGACGCCCTTTGAAGGTTCGGAAGAGCCATACGACGAAGAGGCGCTCGAGCCGGTTGAACTATTCATCCCGTCCGAGCCGGAGGAACCTATTCTGCCGGAGGAGATGGATTCGGAGCCGATCACGGAAGAAGAGGGAAGCCCGGTAGAGGTTACGGAGGATGAAGAACCGGTGGCGGAGGAAGAGGAATACGAGGAGGTCGGCCTTGACGAAGAGATTCATCTGCCTGCAGAAAAGGAGCTCATGGCAGGTGGAAGGCAGGAAACAGTGGCGGAGAAGAGCGTGAGGATGCCCCGCCCTGCTGAGGAGAGGGGAAGGGTTGTTGCCAAGAAAGAGACCCGCAGAGAACCAGCGGCAGCAAAGAGGAAGAGAAGAAACGCCAGAAAATACATGAACGCAAGGGAAGGACTGCTCTTCACCTCCCTGATACCGAGCATAGTTCTTCTGTTCATCTACGACTTTCTGCCTGCAATACCCGCCGTGGAGATCTCCCTGAGCCTTTTCTTCGGGGCCATCACCGTAGCTGGTATCATCCTCATGCTCATGCCGGGAGAAAGGGCGCACCCCTCATGGGGCCATACCATACTGATGATTGCCAGCGGAGTCACTGCGTCCCTCTTCCTGCTTAAATGGTATCTGCCGCTTGCGGAAGGACTGTATAGGCCGGCAGACACCCTCATAACCCTTGGAGCCGGCGGACTCGCCACATACGCAGGTTCACGCATCAGAGGTCGAGGCTACTTCCTGGCGTGGTTAATAGGCTCGGTGTTTATGACACTCTTCGCAGCGATACACACCGTTTCCGGACCGTGGGACCACCTTACGGTGAACATGATCGGAGGGGTTGGTCTAGCCTACATGATGGGAGGCGGTGTCCTGCTGGTGAGGGTGAAATGGGAAGAACTGCTGGTGCAAAGCACGCTGAGAAGAGGGGATAGCAGCTATCTCGAAAGGGACTACGACCGCGCCGTTCGTGCCTACGAAAAGGTCATCAGCATGTCGGACCCTGAGAACAATCCGGACTACGACATTCCGTGGTACAGCAAAGGAGCTGCTCTTATATCTCTGGGACGCTTCGAGGAGGCGATTGAGTGTCTGGATAAAGCGATTGAGATAAACCCCATGAACGAGGTGACATGGAACAACAAGGGGAACGCACTCTCCAGACTCGGGCGACATGAAGAGGCCATTGATTGCTACGATCGGGCCCTGAAAATAAACCCGTCATATGAAGTGGCATGGAACAACAAGGGGAATGCATACGCAAGGGTGGGGCGGCTGGAGGATGCCCTGAAGTGCTACGACAGGGCCATATCCATAAACGAGGATTACAGGGAGGCATGGATTAACAGGGGTTATGTGCTGGTGAAGCTTGGCATGTACGACGA
>CAZKII010000044.1:0-11923 GCA_964552865.1 uncultured Thermoplasmata archaeon
TCATCACAACCCTCTTGCTCCCGTCCATATATGTTATCTCCATTGTCGGCCGGTGGAACAGCATGTCCAGATGCATGTCAGATGGGTTCTTCCCTCCGGGCATGTCCAGATTGTTTCCGAAGGCCAGATGTGCGGTCTTTGCGGCCTTTTCGTCCTCCAGCATGTTTCCGGTGAGTCTCGCCTTGGGGTTCAGGCCGATGCCGAGTTCCCCTATCGTTTTCGCATCTTTATCTATGGAAAGGAGTTCGTCCACCGCTATGACTAGGTCGGCGTCCTCGGAGTGCATGCTCACGATTCTGCCGTTCCTTATCTCTATCCTCAGCTCCTTCTTCACATGGCCGATATTGCCTCCGATCGTTCCGTCCACCACCAGAATGCCGTTCGCCTTCGTCTCAACAGGGGCGGCCCATACCTCTCCCGCAGGCAGGTTCCCCATGTTCCCTTTCTCTATCAGAACATCGGTCTCGAACTCGCGGCCGTCCAGATACACCTCCATGTCCGTTCCCTTTTCCGTGGTGATGTGGAACTTCTCCACTCCGTGCAGTATGTCCATGAACGAGAAGGCGACCTTCTGCAGCTCTCCGTAATCCACATTCATCGGCCCTTCCGTCATCATCTCTTTCGTTATTCCTGGCCCGTGTCCCACCCTCGCTCCGGTCTCCGTTTCGAGGTCGGTCAGCTTAATCCTGAACGGGGTTTCGCTGGCCCGCGATGTGAATGTATTGATTATGATGCTGTAGTTCGAGAGAGTCTCCTCCAGTTCGTCGGGTATGTCCTTCAGGGGGCGCTGCTCCTCAGGTATCCGGTATGTGCCGAGGCTGAGGCCGAGCTCCTTCGCGCTCTCGTTGAACGCCAGTGCAATATCCTCGCACTCCCTGTCGTAGATGACCAGCACTCTATCCTCCGGCCGGGAGGCCAGCACATATTTCAGAGAGTTCTTCGCGCTCTCTCTCATGTTTGCGGTTTCCGTCATGATATCACCTTTATTCGTCATGCAATCAGCCCTCAGATTCCCATTCCTTCGTCGAACTGCCTTGCCATGTCCTTTTCCAGAGCGATCTCCTCCTCCCATATCTCCAGTTCGTCCAGCGCCTCTTTGAGCTCCTTCAGGCAGTTAAAACATATCCAGCGGCCGCCTATCTTCTTCATCGGCGTCTTTCTGTAGCTTATATGGCCGCATATGGCGCACACCTTCAGGTCCTTCAATCGGTGCTCCACATAGGCGTCCATCTTCTTGCGCTCTATGATGGTTTCGAGCACCTTCTGCCTCTGGTCGTCCTGATTCGGGAGTTTGTCGTCTGTCAGAGAAATCAGCTCCTTGCTCTTTTCTCAACCCCACAAGGGGTATAAGTATTTAACCTTCACATGACCACTACTTTCTGGACATCAGCAGTATGATGGCCTCCGCAGGCTGGCCGTCCGTCTCCCGAAGCGCCTCTCTCGCCTCCTCCTCGGAGACCTGCGCCTGCCCCATAACTATTTCAACATCCTCGTCGCTGAAGGGGTCTTCGGGCACATCCCCCTCCCCCCTGGCCTCCACGGATGTCTCGCCGGTTATCTGGTATGTCTTCTGGCCCTGAACGGTCATTATGGTCACTTCCGCTCCTGTGATGACATAGTCCTTGTCGGCTGTTCTGATGATGACCTTCTCCACATTGTCTATCTCTTCCGTGGTGATTCCCAGCCTCTTCATCATCTGCTTCATCTGTCTGGGGTTGGCTCCGCGGCCCATTCCGGGTATCATGTTTTCACCGGAGAAAGATAGGGAGGGGATATTAAAAGTTTGGGGGATGGGGACTGTTATCGGAAGATATGAGAAATTAGGCTAGGCGACACCCATCAATCAATTCTTTATTTATCTCGAAGGCCTCATCCACACTGTTCAGGAGTTCGTTATGGACCGAGTTTTTTGAGTAATAGAGCCTTACAAGAACTCCAGCATCCTTGGCCGCCTCAATTGCAGGTACAAAATCGCTGTCTCCTGCAACTATAACCGCTGTTGATATGCTTTTTCCCCAGCTGAACCTTACAAGGTCAACGGCCAGAAGTATATCCACTCTTTTTTGAGTGAAATCGCCGTCTCTTCTTTCCAGTTTTCCAAGTCTTACATCAAACCTATTCAGTTTCTTAATCGTTGCAATGAACCTGTCGGCAGAAGAATATCTCTTTTTCTCCTCGTCCGTGGGAGGGTTGCTCTGGTACGGCATCGCAGTGTAGTAGTATGTCCTGAGGCGGTCATAATCCTTAGAAATGAGGTTCGAAAAGATTTCTAAATCTATCTTTGCTTTTTTGAATTCTTTTCTCAAAACCGCATTAAGGTATGCTGCATCGATCAGAACAAGTGCTCTCTCCATCTCTGCCACCTTTATAATTGTAACCTGCCGTCCCCGAAGGAACGACAGGGAGTATTGTAATTTACCTAATGAACATCTCTTATTTAAACATATCGTCTCCTTTATGACGGTCTGCGCCTGTTCCTCCTTTCACGAAAACCTATAAATATCCTCCCCCATTGAACCTCCGAGAGGTATATTCATGGATAACCTGAACTACGATGTGCTGGTCGTGGGTGCGGGCCCCGCCGGAAGCACCGCGGCCAGATACGCCGCCATGAACGGTGCGAGAGTCCTTATGATTGAGAAGAGGCAGGAGATCGGCTCCCCGGTCCGCTGCGGTGAGGGAATAGCGAAGCCCTGGCTCGAACGCCTCGGGATAGAGCCAGATCCTCGCTGGATCGCGAACGAGATAGACGGGGCCAGAATAATCTCCCCCTCCGGTTATGCCCTTGAAGTGGATGAGAGCAGGGCCGGTGACGAGTCCGGCTATGTCATCTACCGCGACCTGTTCGACAAGGCCCTTGCGAAGATGGCCGCAAAGGAGGGCGTGGATATCATGCTCAAGACCGCCGCCCTCGATGTTCTCAAGGAGGGAGGGCAGGTCGTCGGAGTAAGGGCCAGGCACATGGGCGAGGAGTTTGAGATTCTTGCGAAGGTAGTCATCGGTGCTGACGGTTTCGAGTCGCAGATAGGGAGGTGGGCCGGCATAAACACCGTGGTGAAGCCGAAGGATATCGATTCCGCGTTCCAGTACACGCTGGTCGGTGTCGATGTGGACCGCAGGTTCAACGAGTTCTATGTGGGGAGCATGGCCCCCGGCGGTTATATATGGATATTCCCCAAGGGGGACGATGTGGCCAATGTGGGCATAGGCGTCCTCCTGAGCAAGATAAAGGAGCCCGGGATGGCCAAGAAACTTCTGGACGAGTTCATAGCCGCGAGGCCGAACCTTGCGAAAGGGCGCTCGATTCAGGATGTCTCCGGTGCTGTCTCCGTCTCTCTGCCCCTTGATAAGACGGTGATGCCCGGCCTCATGCTGGTGGGGGATGCCGCGAGGATGATAGACGCCATTACGGGAGGAGGTGTGTACAACGGCTGTATCGCCGGGATGATCGCGGGCGAGGTTGCCGCAAAGGCCGTGAAGGAGAACGATGCCTCGGAGGAGTTCCTCATGGAGTACGACCGCAGATGGAGGGACGAGATGGAGGACCGCCTCTACCGGAACTGGATGGTGAAGGAGAAGTTCGCCACCCTTAGCGATGACGACCTCGACCGCATAATAAAGGCTATATCCGAGGTTGACATGGAAAAGATGAGCATGGTGGAGATTCTGAGGGCGGTGGAGAGCAAGATACCGGACCTGGTGCGGGACTTCATGGGAATGTTCTGAGGAAAGTTCTTTATACTCTCTCCACATATTTGGAGACATGAAAGGCCTCGTTCAACCGACGGTCAGGTCCATTGCCCTGTTCGCCGTAATAATCATGCTTGTGACCTATCTGCCCATTTTTTCCTCTGCCGACGGCCCCCCCACCATAGTATTCTCTCCGGACACCCTGACCATCCCGAAAGGCGTTTCCTACCCGGTTAATGTCACGGTCATAGATGCGGACGGAGTGGCCTCCGTAACCCTTCACTGGCGATTCTCTTCCTCGGAGATGCACAGCGATCCCATGGCTGTCATTGAAAAGGATCTGTGGCACGGGGAGCTGCCCGCTCAGGACGAGTACGGCGTCTTTTCCCTCTACATAACCGCGGTGGATTCCATCGGTAACGAGGTGCGGTATCCCAGAAACGGGAACATGACCGTCTGGGTGGCCGACATGACTCCCCCCTCCATCACCATGGGTAATTCGACGCCCCTTTCCTTCTCTCTTGGACATGCGACCAACCTCACCGTGCAGGCAGAGGACGACAACAGCATCAGTTATGTCGCTTTCTATTACAGATACGAGGGCGATGTGAGCTGGCAGAGCGAGGTCATGGCACAATCCTCCGGAAACACCTATTACATCGACTTCGCGCCGGAGCGAGCTGGCCCTATGGAGTACTACTTCTCCGCTTTCGACGGGAGAAATCACGCCTTCTACCCCTCGGCCGGTGCCGCTGATCCCATTCAGGTCACGGTCTCTTCCGGGGGTCTCTTCGGTCTTTCGTTCACCCTCACACTTATGATTCTCATAGCGGTGGTGCTGGCTGTGGTGGATGCGGTGGTATATGTCCGGAGGAAGAGGGCGGGGAAGCTGCCGGGTCTGCCGTGGAAGAGAAAGGAGAAAAAGGAGGATTAAGGGTTTTTATTCCTGCTCGTTCACAGGTCGGAACTTGTAGCCGTAGTGCAGGATTCCAGAGTTCCCCTCTGCACCCAGACGCCTCATGACGGCCTCCACCTTCATGCCGATACGGACATCTTCCGGTTCCACATCTATTATCTGGCTCGTTATCTTCACCCCTTCCTCCATCTCCACCATTGCGAGGACATAGGGCTTGAGCATCTCGAACTGAGGGTGTGCGTCCTGCACTATCGTATAGGAATAGACGGTTCCTTTGCCGCTCAGGGCCAGCCTTTTCATCTTTCCTATGGATTCCCTGTGGCAGACCGGGCATATTTCTCTGGGCGGGAAGAAGACCCTGCCGCAGTTCTCGCACTTCACTCCCACGAGGTTGTACCTGCTCGGGTTCTCTCTCCAGAATCTCGGTATCGATCCCATCATGCCACCTCCAGTATGTGAACGATGGCGGTGGCACCGGTTCCGCCCACATTGTGGGTGAGGCCAACCTGCGCCCCGTCCACCTGCCGCTCTCCCGCATCTCCTCTCAGCTGCCTGACTATCTCCACGGCCTGCGCTATACCCGTTGCTCCTATTGGGTTCCCTCTTGCCTTGAGGCCGCCCGATGTGTTCACCGCAATCCTTCCGTCGATGGCGGTCTGGCCCGAATGGGAGAACTCCGCTCCCTTTCCCTTTTCAACGAATCCGATGTCTTCCAGCGCGAGGATCTCGGAGATGGTGTAGTTGTCGTTAAGTTCGGCCACCTGAATGTCCTTCACCTCTTTTTTCGCCTGCTTCAGAGCCCTCCTTACAGCGTATACCGTCGCATCCATTGTGAGGATGTCCCTTCTCTGGTGGAGCGCAAGGGAATCGCTGGCCTGTCCGGACCCTGCTATTCTGATGGGTGTGTCGGTGTATTTCTTTGCGATTTCCATGGGGGCGAGAACCACCGCTGCGGCCCCGTCGCTGTTGGGTGCGCAGTCGAACATTCCCAGAGGGTCGGCAACCATCGTGGCGTTCAGAACGGTTTCGGGTTTGATCGCCCTTCTGTACTGGGCCTTCGGGTTCTTCGCGGCGTTTGCGTGGTTCTTCACCGGCACCGATGCGAACTGCTCCCGTGTGGCCCCGTACTCGTGCATGTATCTTCTGGCCATCATGGCATAAAGTGACGGAAGGGTGGCGCCGAATACGCTCTCCCACTCCTGATCCATCGCTGCGGCCTGAATGTTCGTTATATCCTCATCGCCGACATCGGTCATCTTCTCCGCGCCTCCCACGACGACTATATCGTACTCGCCGGAGGCAACCGAGAGGTATCCCTCTCTTAATGCAAGGGCTCCCGATGCTCCGCTGGCCTCCACCCGCACCGCAGGGATGTGATTCTTGGTAAGGCCGGCATAGTCTGCTATAAGGGCCGCCACATGCTCCTGCTCTATGAACCTGCCTGCCGACATATTTCCCACATAGAGCGCATCCACCTCGTCGCCGGAGATTCCAGCATCGCTTATGGCGGCGATTCCCGCCTCTATGCCTATACGCCTCAGAGACGAATCCCAGAGCTCACCGAACTTCGTATCACCTATCCCTATTATCGCAACATCTCTCATGCTATCACTCCCTCATCCGTATCTTTCCCCTGTACTTGGCGTATGTGGCGTAGTCGATCAGGGTGTAGTTGTCTATCATCTTTCTCACGGCTGTGCCCTTCTCTCTGGGGAATTTCTCTATCTCATCCGTCACCGTTATGTCGAAGGCGTCGCTTCCCGCACCGGAGCCGAAGGCCACCATGAGTATCCTGTCCCCCGGTTTTGCCACATCCAGCACGGATGCGAGGCCCAGCATCACCGCACCGGAGTATGTGTTCCCTATCTCCGGGGTGAGGAGGCCGTATTTCAGCTGCTCCGGCGCGAATCCCATCTGCTTTCCCGCTCTTGTGGGGAATTTGCCGTTGGGCTGGTGGAGTATCACATGGTTGTAATCCTCCGGCTTCGTGCCGATCCTCTCCATCAGCGTCTTTCCCGCGGTGACCACATGCTTGAAGTAGGCGGGCTCTCCGGTGAACCTTCCGCCGTGGCTCGGGTACATCTGTCCTTCCCTTCTCCAGAAGTCGGGGGTGTCCGTGGTGAAGGAGTATGTGTGGTTGATCACCGCTATGAGCCTGTCCTTCTCCGTTCCGATGAGGAGGGCCGCTCCGCCTGCAGCCGCCGTGTATTCCAGCGCATCCCCCGGCGCTCCCTGCGAGGTGTCCGCTCCGATGGCCACGGAGTATCTCATCATTCCCGAGCCTACGAGGCCCATGGATGTCTGGATTGCTGCGGTTCCCGCCTTGCAGGCGAACTCGTAGTCCGCCGCGGTCAGGTGTGGGGCCGCTTCTATGGCCTCCGCCACGATGGTGCTCGTGGGCTTCACCGCGTATGGATGGGATTCCGAGCCGACGAATATGGCCCCTATCTCGGCAGGGTCCACCTGCGCCCTTCTCATCATGTCTCTGGCTGCCTGCACGGATATTGTTATGGTGTCCTCGTCCGGCATGGGCACCGACTTCCTGCTCACCATGAGCCCTTTGCCCATGGCCGCTCCGTCAATCCCCCATACTTGGCCTATCGCTGCAGGCTCTATACGGCTTCTGGGGATGTACGCTCCGTAACTTACTATTCCTGTCTTCATCGCTTCACCTTCTTGAACTTTATTGTTGATTTTGTCCTTCACCGGGCGTTCAGATACCTGTCCGCCCTCTTCTCCAGCGTTTCTATGAGAGATTCCAGGTGCATGTCCGTTTTTACGAGAGGCACCTTTTCCAGCTCCGAGAGGCGTATGGCCAGCGGGTCAATGTGCTCTGGCCGCTGATAGACCACCATTGCCGGCTTCATCGGATGCGCCCTTATGGCTATCATCGGGGACCTGCCGAACTTGACGCCTGTGAATATCAGCGCCCTCTCGCTGCTCCACCCGTATATCTTCATGTAATCGCGGGAATCGAAGGAGGTTATGGCCTTCAGGCTGTCTATTACCGTGTATCCGTGGATGTCCGGCTTCATCTGGCAGTCCGGTGTCACCACCTCGCCCCCTATGATGTTCAGAAAACTGTCGAAGCTGAGGCCTATCGGGAACTCCCGTATGCTCAGGATGGCGTCGCTCTCTTCGCCCACCGTGAACTGCTTTATCTTCTCTCCGCCCCGTTCCTCGTCTATTTCAATCAGGGCCGTGACGATCTTTTTGATGGTCTGGATACCCGGGGATTTTCTTCTTCCCCCCTCATAATCGCTTATGACGGAAGGGGATATGCCGAGATGTCTGGCAAGGTCCTGCTGGGATACCTGAAAATCCTCCCTCCACTTCCGCATGGTCTTTCCCGGGACCGGTGAAAGGGTGATCTCGCCGGCCATCTTCTCCATGAGCTGGGACTTCATGGGGGGTGATTGGTGATTTCCTATAAAAAGATGCCGTTCACTCTATTCGCTCTTTGCCGATTCCATTATCCTGACTCGGTTGCCCTCAACCCTCAATCTCCCCTCTGCGAAGAGCCGTATCGCCTCGGGATATGCCCTGTGCTCCTCCTCCAGCACTCTCGCCTTCAGCGTTTCCACGGTGTCCCCGTCCTTTACGGGAACGCACCTCTGGACGATTATCGGCCCTCTGTCCACCTCAGGGGTTACGAAGTGCACGGTACAGCCGGAGAACCGCGCCCCCGAATCCAGCACCGCTCTGTGAACATTCTCTCCGTACATCCCCTTCCCTCCGAAGCACGGGAGCAGAGCAGGGTGTATGTTCATTATCCTCCCCTCATACCTCTCGATGAATTCCGCGGTTAGCATCCGCATGTATCCCGCAAGGGCTATCAGGTCCGGTTCTATCCTGTCGAGTTCGGCCAGCACCTCCTTTTCGTGCTCCTTTCTCTTACGTCCTCTGCTCGGTATGGGAATGGCCTCGATGCCGTGTTTCCTAGCACGCTCGAGAGCGTACGCTCCCTCCACATTGGAAATCACCGCTACAACCTCTCCGTTTATCACCCCGCTTTCGCAGGCATTGATGATGGACTGCAGGTTCGTCCCGCTCCCCGAGGCCAGAACAGCTATGCGAATCATGAAAGGGGATGGAAAGGGGGTTAAATAAGGTTTTGCTCAGTCCTCGATCCTCGGAGCCAGCAGATAGACCACCTCTCCGTTCCCTCCGGCTATGGTGAACTCCAGCCGCACGGGGAAGTCGGTTCCCAGCAGGATTTTCAGGCTGCTGGAATTGGTGGCCGCCTTGATCATGTTGGAGAAGTAATCCAGAGGGAACATGCTCCTCTGCCTCTCCTTGCAGTCTATCTCTATCAGCTGGTCCTTCGTGAGCTTGAGCTTCACCTCGTCGGTGTCGCCGTCAGCCTCCATGCTGAACGCCTCCGGCTCCATTATCAGGGTGACATGGTCCGAGATGCTCTCGGCCGCTTTGATCCCCTGCTTTATCTCGTCCGTTTTCAGAATCACACTGGCGGGGAGCTCCAGCTCCGGGACCTTCGGCGAGTTTATGCTGGACGGACTGAGGAGCCCCATCTTCCTTATGATGTTTCCAACCGTCACGATGAGCCGGTTCCTCTCCGCGTCATGCTCCATGGCGATGATGTCCCCCGCCTTGGCCAGCTTTATTACCTCTCTCAGCTTGTCCATCTCCACCGCTATGCTGACCCCGTCCGCTTCGAACTCCTCGAAGGCGTTCTTCGTCAGCATGAGGTCCACCATGGCCACATGGGACGGGTCCACCGCTTTTATGGTCAGCCCTTCGCTGTCCAGCTCCATCAGTATCTCGTCCACTATATGTCCCGTGACCTCGATTATCTCCTTCAGCACATCAGCCTTCAACTTTGCTTTGAACATATTTTCCCCCTCTGTGTATCAGTATTCTCTCCAGGTGTGCCCGCATTTGGTGCACCTGTATATCCTCGTCTCGGGCTCGTCGGCGGCCCTTGTCTGCCTGAGGATGAAGTAGGCCTCGTTGTTCCCGCACTTGGGGCACTCCGCCTTCGTCTTGGGCAGTGTGGCCACATCCTCCCCTTCTATCACCGTAAGCTCCTTATCGGCGGCTTTTTCGCTTATCTTCTCCTTCTCCTTTCCCACGGTCATCTGGTAGCCGCACTTGCGGCATACGAACACCTTCTGACCGTCTTCGCCTACCTGTGGGAACATCAGTGACTTGCATTTTGGGCAGAACATCTCAATCAGCACAGGGAATGGATTACCTATTAAAAAGTTTGTGTCTTTTCGGAAAGGGATGCGCCCGGTTCTCTCCGGTTTCCGCCGCTATTTTTCACCAAAACCCTTAAAAACAGATACGCTTTCGGCTGAAACAAGGTGATTGAATGGCTGCTAAGAAGTCAGGATCAAAGAAATCGGACGATGTGGTAAAGGAAGGAGATATGATCTATCTGGAATACGACGCATACATCAAGGACAAGGACCTTCTGTTCGAGACCACCAGCGAGGAGCTGGCCAGAGAGCACGATATATTCGACGAGAAGTTCACTTATTCTCCCATCGCCATAACCGTCGGCAGAGGGAATGTGTTTCAGGGGCTGGAAGAGGCTCTGATAGGCGCCAAGGTGGGCGAGGAGAAGGAGGTTGAGATTCCGCCCGAGAAGGCCGCCGGTCCGTGGGACAAGACCAAGATGGAGGTCTTTCCGATACGCGAGTTCCAGAGGGAGAAGATAGACCCGTACCCCGGTCTGGAGGTTACGATAAAGGGGAAGACAGGAACGGTTCTCTCTGTGGGCGCCGGCAGGGTCCGTGTGGACTTCAACGACCCGTTGGCGGGAAAGGTGCTTCTTTACAGGTTCAAGGTGGTCAGCAAGATAACGGATACGGAGGAGAAGATAAAGGCCAGCCTGAAGATGGATTACGGGCACGAGGATGAGTTCGGCATAGAGCACAAGGATAAGGAGATAACCCTCATTCTCCCGGACATCTGCAAGTACGACCAGAGCTGGATGGTCGCAAAGTACAGGGTCATAAGCGACCTCCGCGAGATGGGCTTCACCGACATACGGCTGGTGGAGGAGTACATATCTGAGAAACCGGAGGAGACCGACTCCGTCCCCGAAGAGAAGGGGGAGAAGCCTGCCGAACCGGAGAATGAAAAAGAGTTAGAATCCTCCGAGGAGGCTTGAGCGGGCTCCGCACCCGAAAAATCCTTTAAACCCCTGTTTTTCTCCTATTTTTCTGAGATTTTTCCATTTTCAAACCCGCCTCTCCCTTTATAGCTATGTAAATTTTCTCAGAAAGGGGCAACAAAAAAATATTTATGCAAGTGCTCCTTACCCTGCCTCATGCCAAGAGAATCCCTAACAGAAAAGGAAAAGGCGGCGCTTCACGCTCTTGTGAAACACCCGCTTCTGAACGACCGCGAGACGGCGGAGGCGGCAGGCCTGAAACTGTCGACGCTGACTGCGATCAGAAGACGACTGAGAGAGGAAGGTATGTTCCGCACATACAGAATCCCGATGCTTCAGAAACTGGGACGCGAGATCATCTCGGTTTCCTACGGCTCGCTGCTGAAGGGAAGCGCTCAGGGAACATTTCTGAACAAAGTGGAAGGGTTCATGCTGGTTGAGAACGCCCTCTACGGTGTTACGGATATGAACCACGACCTTCTCATCGATTTCATGCGGAACTACACCGAGTTCAAGAAGAGCAAGGAGCAGTTCGAAAGGTTCTTCTTCATGCACAATCCCCAGCCAGAGGAGCGGATAACCAGCGTTCTTTTCCCCACGGGGGATAAGGTGATGACGCTCAGCTTCTTCGATTACACTCCGGTGCTCGACAGAATGTTCAAGGGAAAGGTCGCCAAGAGAAAGCCAGAGTACATCGAGATGGGGAACCGCACCCTTACGAAGAAGGAGAAGAGCGCCCTTGTGAATTTCGTCACCAATCCCGAGACGACGGATAAGAAGGTTGCGGAGCTGGCGGGCATATCCCGGCAGGCGGCCTCCACCATGAAGGCGCGATTCTACAGCGAGGGACTGATGAAACAGGTGCGGATACCGGACCCGTCGAAGATGGGCTTCGAGATAATCGGACTGACGCATCTGCGCTTCAACCCCAAGTTCGGTCTGAAGGAGAGGAACGACGAGAAGCTCCTGAGAGAGGCGAACATGCCGCATTTCTTCACACTGTTCAACTCCACCGACGCCATAATCCTGTCGGCCCACACCAGCTTCGAGGAGTACAGCAATGACATCTTCAAACTGATGGCCGCGTACAGGAAGGAGGAGTCCATGGTTGACGAGACGAACACGGACCTCTTTTCGGTGGATCAGACCACAGTGCTGAAGATGCACGACTACTC
>CAZKII010000045.1:0-11595 GCA_964552865.1 uncultured Thermoplasmata archaeon
CGGTGACTCCTATATTAATCTTTGCTCCGGTTTTTCTGAACAGACGAAATACTGGAATATCTTAAAATCGTGAATAGCCGAGTAAAAATCCGAATACTCCCAGGTGAGATTATCCAGTCGGCACTTGCCCTAACGCCTTGTCCAAAGACGGAACTAAAACCCGAAGGCGGGAAGCGTTCACTGAATATCGTACACGACTATCTTTCGATTCCCTGCGGTGAAGATATTGAAATCCTCTCCATACAAATTTCGAAGAACCTCCTCGGAGATCACTTCGCGCGGAGGGCCGTAAGCCTGCACTTTGCCGTTTTTAAGTAGCAGTATCTTATTAGAGAAAAGCATCGCCTCGTTCGGGTCGTGGAGGCTCATCACCACGGTTATTTCACCCTTTCCCGCAATTCTTTTGACAGCTCTCAGCACTTTCACCCTGTTCTTGATATCAAGATGTGCCGTAGGTTCATCAAGAAGCAATACCTTTGGCTCTTGCATAAGGGCACGGGCAACGAACACAAGCTGGCGTTCCCCTCCACTTATGTGGGTATACGGCCTCTCCGTCAGCTCCGCAATTCCCAGCTCTTCGAAGAATTCTCTAGCCTTCTCATAGTCCCTTTCAGAGGGGGATGAGAAAATACTCGTATGCGGTGTCCGACCCATTACAACAACATCAATGCTTTTGAAAGGGAAAGATGGGATGTGGCTCTGTGGAACTCCACCGACATGTCTGGCAAGCTCCGAACTTTTGAATTCCAGAAGGTTCTTTCCGTTGAGATATATGACGCCTGCATGCGGTTTGAGAGCTCCATACAGGCACTTTAGCAGGGTTGTTTTTCCGGAACCATTGGGTCCGAGAAGCGCCACTATCTCCCCAGCTTTAAACTCCAGATTGATGTCGTACAGGCCAAACGCGTTTTGTATATCATATGTGAAATGAAGGTTCTCTATCGATATCAACGCCAGCTCCCTCCTATTTTCCTCAGCAGATATATGAAGTAAGGCGCTGCAATCAGGGTCGTTATTATACTTATGGGGATCTCAAATGTATAAAGAGTTCTGCAGATGGTATCCACGATCAGCAAAAACCCCGCTCCGAATGCCGCCGAAGCCGGCAGTATATGTCGGTTATCCGCTCCGAGCATCCCGCGCACCATCTGAGGGATTATGAGACCGATCCATGCCACAATGCCGACCACAGAGATGACTGAAGCGCATATCAGAGCGCTGAAAAATATCACGAGCATCGTATCGCGCTTAACATTCACGCCCAGCATTCTTGCCTCTTCATTCCCTATGGACAGCACATTTAGCCTCCAGCGAATCGAAAACAGCACCATAATACCAACGATGAAGCCCGGGGCGGCAATCAGGATGTCGTCCCAGTAGGCTCTGTAGAATCCCCCCATCATCCAGAAGACTATTCCGGAGAGGCGGTATGGGTCCGAGAAAAGCTTTACTATTGAAAGCAGGGCCGTAAATATTCCCGCAACGATAACCCCGGAAAGAATGACGGCCACCGTCGAGAATTCTCCGTGTATGCGCGCAATAAGGCAGGTGAATGTTATCGCAAGGAATGCGAAGACAAAAGCGGAGGCAGGAAGAAGGTACATGGAATAGGGCAGAACAACCATTGCGAGTGCAGCACCAAAAGCAGCACCCTGCGACACCCCCAATATATATGGAGAAGCCAGTGGATTACGGAGAGTGGATTGAAGAGAGGCACCTGCAACCGACAGCCCGGCCCCTGTCATCATGCACAGAAGAATCCTCGGCAGCCTTATGTTCAGCAGAACGAATCGCTCCGGGTCCGAAAGAGGGAAGCTTACGGGATACCTTCCGATGAAGAGTGTGATCGGTGCGATGAGCAGAGGGGAAAGAAGTATCAGATAGTACTTCTTTTTGACGGAAAGCATTCCACCGCCCTCTCCACCGTGCTCAGGGAACATAGATATCATATTGCTGGACCATCTCCGTGAAGAAATCGTCCACGCCATACATTACCCTGAACATCTCGTTTCCCTCTTTCAGAACATCCAGACTCGCGAACTGGTCGGGGTATGCTATCTTCGCAACCTGCATCATATTCACAATCATTGAGACGGGGTACCAGCCGTAGTATCCTATGATAACATTGTATACGCTTCCGTTCTGCACCGCCCTCACTTCCTGCCACTGCGGGTCGGACATTATCTCTTCGGGTGTCATGCCGCCGAGAGATCCTGCCAGAACATGTACGAATATAATATCCGGCTGCCATGTGGTTATCTGTTCCATGTTAACGCTGTACCAGACCTGTTTCGATGACTTGGCCACATTTATTACCCCTGCGCTTTCCAGAGGGTCTGCCTGCGCCAGAGTTGTCAGCGGATCCCTTGCAAAGGCGACATAGCCCTTTTCTCTCTCATTAAGGGGTATCCCTGAGGTTATGTTGGTCACTTCGGAAACCTTATTGTCCAGAAAATTCTTCAGATAATCCGCCCGGTCTTCTTTATGCAGTATTTTCCCCATCAGGGTTAGCAGTTCAAAAGAGTGCTGCCCCCCCTCGGACGGAGGATTGATTCTCACACAGACCACAGGGATGCCGGTGCCCTTCTGGAGGTCATCCGCTATATCCGGGCTGTTTGCGTCACTGAATATTATATCCGGACTCAATGAGACCAGTTCTTCGGTGTTTATTCCCGCCCGAACACTACCCAGTGTCGTCAGGTTTTTGAGACCGGGGTATATCTGCGTGAAAAATGGATCGCGGCTCTCGGCATCATCCACACCCACCAGTTTATCGCCTTCATTCAGGGCGATTACGATCCTCGTAGCCTCCGGCCAGAGACTGACTATTCTATCCACATTTGCTGGAACAGAAACCTCGCGGCCCGCCTGATCAACGACAACCGTTTCCTCCGAAACAGAGCCGCCAGAACGCCAGAGATATGCTGCGATCACGCCGGAAAACACCAGTATCAAAACCAGAAGTATTGTCAATATTTTTCTGTTTTTCATAGTTTCACCTCCGCGATTTCCTGTGGATCCGAAAGCTCAGGGATTGGTCTGAGTCCTGTCTTTTCCACCATCCTGATTGTAAAAGGAAGGAAGTTTCTGAACTCCATCTCTCCCATGTTCTTTGTGATTATCTCGGGAGGTAGAGCGGCTCGAGACCATCCGCCGCTCCGGTGTATGTGGGGACCCATATGTATGGCCCTATTGGCCCCGGCCATGATCCAGAGCGGTAAAAGTTGAGGGTCGTTCATAATCCCCCCGAAGGATATGTCAATCTTTCTGTGCACAAGCCTTGCGACCGCACCGACCTTGGCGACCTCAATGGAGAGGGCCATTTTTTTCTTCTCCAATGGGGTTCCCGGCACCGGCCTGAAGCCTGTTATCGGGAGATGACTCAGATTCTCGAACCTCCTGAGCCAGAACAGGTGTTTTACATATTCCTCATTGGTGGCTCCGACCCCCACCATCATAACGCTTGTAAGGCCAAGCCCTGTGCTGTTTATTTCCTCTGCCAGTTTCATTCTCGCATCAATGGAATCGCCGGGCTTTATTCTGGCAAAAAGCTCAGGATTATAGACTTCCAGCGAGCTGCAAACCTCCTTTACATCCAGTTCCTTCAATATCAGAAGGTCCTCTTTTGAGAGCGAGGGGCCGACATTAACCCATATGTCCATACCGGGTGCAACGGCCTTAACGGCTTTCACGGCGGCTATGACTTTCTCTCCCGCACCTCTCTGCATGGTTCCGCCGCCGATTTCAACCATCTTCACGCCGGAATCGGCAATGAGTCTGGCGCCCGCTTTAATCTCTTCTATGCTCAGGGGACTGGAAAAGGCATCTTTCTTCCCGGCCGCTCTCCCGCAGAACCAGCATGGCGGATTGATCTGACACGGAGTTATGGTGCCGATAAAGCCATCGAACTTGAAGCGAGGGCCTGCATCCTGATCTCTTACTTCCGAGGCGACTCTGAAAAGGTCGTTCAGCCCCTGGGGGCTGTCAATCTCTTCGAGGAGTGCCAGTGCGTCATCTGGCGAAATTGCCTCATTCTTGGCTTTGGCCAGAATCTCTTCGATGTTTTCTGTTTTTTCGGTCATTGGCTCACCTGCGTAATATTTTTTTTAATTTCGTGCTACGCCATCGGTGACTCCTATATTAATCTTTGCTCCGGTTTTTCTGAACAGACGAAATACTGGGGCATTCCAATTTTCACGAACAACCGCAGGAAAAACTAATATACAACCTGCAGCATGAGCGTGTTGATTACAATGGACAGAGTAACACGCACCGGAGTCTCACTGGAGCCGGAGCTCCTGAAAAAGTTCGATGAGATAATAGAAAGAAGGGGCTATTCCAGCCGTTCCGAAGCCATCAGAGACCTCATACGGGAGGAAATCATAAGGGACGAAATAGATGCGGGGGGAAAGGATGCGGTGGGCACCATCACGATAATCTATGAACACGATACCGGCGACGCCACACACAAACTGCTGCACATACAGCACAACAACTACCTGAAGATCTCCTCCACGATGCATGTCCATCTGGACAGAGACAGATGCCTCGAGGTTCTGTTCGCAAGGGGGAAAGCCAGCGAGATAAAGGATCTGGCCGAGAAGATACGGGCCGTGAAAGGGGTCAAATTCGGCGAAGCGTGCATAACCACCCTTCTGTAAGGGAAAAGGTTTTTTAGCGGAGGAACATTGACCCGAAGGCCGCAATGAAGAGCGGCTCAGAGGAATGCCCATGGAATTCGATGAGAGAGAATGGAAGGAAATAGAAACCCGGATAAACGCCGCCGTGAAGAGGGACGGCGAGGGCTGTATTCTCAAGATAATTTTCCGCTCGAACCTCGGGATATACGAAAAGGAGAGGATGTGGGTCCGTGCCCTTGAAAAAATGGGCTTCGAGACGGATAAGGTGGAGAATCTGTGGTCGGCAGCCTCTACAACCGGTCTACTTGTGCTTCGCCTGAAGAACCGATGCGTGATAATGGCCCTCTGGATTGTAGACGAAAATACGGAGTTGATAAGCATCAGCGAACCGGAGGACGAGGCGGAGATAACCAGCATCCTCTATTCGTTCTCATCCAGCAACATCGTCAGCGGCGTCATGCGAGTGTTCACATACGAAAGCATACCGGAGCAGAACCTCTGATCAAACCGCCTCGACATCGGGCACCCGACGGGGGCAGTACTTCACCTCGCAGAAGTTGCATACCAGTTTGTCCATGTCCGTCTGTGAGGTGTGCAGGGATATGGCGCCGACGCCTTTGACCTCCCGTATCTGGGAGATTATGTCGACGGGGATGGTTCCTTCCAGCACTATCGTAAGTCGCCCCGTCCCTGTGATCGGTTCCTCTCCGAGAACCTGTCTGATATGACATTTATAGTCGAAAAGAGCGCTTATGACCTTCCCTATAGTGCAGGCGAACTTCCCCCTCTTTATCTCTATCTCCAGCACATCCCACCCCATCTCCGGAGCGATCTCGGAAAGGTTGGGCGCGGGATACATCTTTTCGAATATGACCTTCAGCGGGTAATTCTTCTCAATGAACTCTATCGTGTGATATACGATCTTCCTGTTCACACCGGCCACACTGGCGATGGAGCTTATCGGGATCTCCACCTCTCCGGAGTATATCTTGGAATTCCTCACGGATAGGCCGTTCTTATAAAGAACCTCGGCGACCTTCTTTCTGGCGGTGTACGAGCGGAAGTAATGCTCTATTATCAGTAACATATATGGGTAATATGTCTCACATGATTTAAACCTTTCCCCAAATCATAGCTTCTCCTTCACCGTCGTAAGAATCTCCTGCTCCGCCCTGTCTGAAACGCTGCGAAGTTCTGACACCCTCTCCAGCATACTTGCCTTCTCCTCGGAATCGGGCAGGCCTGAGAGGTTGATCTCCACATTGAGGCACGCTCCGTGCACCGCAGCTCTGAGAGAGAGGGCTGCCACCCCCGCGTCGCTCACCGAGTTCACATTCCCGCGCTGCGCCACGACCCTGGCGAGGTCGAAGGCCTCCGCAGCAAGTTCCGCCACCCTCAAAGGCACCCGGGCCGCATCCATCGTTGCGGCATCGATGGCCTCCTGCCGCGCCTTCTTCTCCTCCTCGGTCTTCTTCGGCATCTTCATGGCGGCCATAAGCCTGTTAAAGGAGCGGGTGTCCTCGTCTATGAGGTAAAGGAAGCGGTCCTTCATATCCTGCGCTTCCTCCGCCACCTCGATCATCTCCTCCCTAACATCCTCGTACCCCTTTTTACCCACTGTCAGGTTGGCGACCATGGAAGAGAGCGCAGCACCCAGAGATGCCTCCAGAGCGGCCACACTGCCGCCTCCCGGCGCAGGCGAATCGCTCGCAAGCTCGTCCATGAACTCCCGTATGCCCATGGAGACAAGCGGCTCCTCCTCCCTTATCCTGTACTCGATTATCTTCTCGTTCGGGTCGAACGGAGCGATCTGCGAGAGGCCCATGGAAAGGACCGCCTCCTCTATCAGTTCCCTCTCGGAAACGCCGGAGGATTTTCCCTGCTTCCTGAGGAAGTATCGACCCGCATCCAGCACCGCCTGTTTCGGAATGAGACCGACCAACTCGGAGCCGGTAACTATGAGCCCTGCCTTTTCCGCCTCCTCTCTCGCCACCTCGAACACCGTATGCCACGGGGTTTTCTTGTAATTGGTGAGATTGATGGAGATCTGAGCGAAGCCGTACTCCTCGATGTACCAGCCGATGGCTTTGGTGTACTTCAGCCTGCCGGGGACCATCACCTTCTTTCCGTTCTCATCCCGGACGATCTTCCCGTCTTCGTCCCGCTTCGCCCTCCCTTTCTCTCTCAGATTGAGGGCAACATTATGGGCCAGCTTCCTGTCCTTCGTATTGAGGTTGATGTTGTACGCAATGAGGAACTCGCGAGCGCCTACCGCTGTTGCACCTGCCTTCTCATTGAACTCCGCAGGGCCGAAATCAGGGGTCCAGTAGGGATCTCCCGATTCGAAGCGCTCCTTCAGGCCTTCATACTCCCCCTTCCGAACTTCTGCCAGATTACGCCACTCCTCCTTGGTGGCCGCTTCTTCATAGAGATAAACCGGAATATGCAGCTCCACCCCTACCCTCCTGCCCACCTCTCTCGCAATTGCCACGCAGTCCTCCATGGTCACGCCGCTGACCGGGACGAAAGGGCACACATCCGTGGCACCCATTCTGGGATGGGCCCCATGATGCTTGGACATGTCTATGACCTCGGCAGCCCTTTTCACCGCCTGAAACGCCGCCTCCTTCACCGCTTCCGGGGAGCCGACGAAGGTCACGACGGTCCTGTTCGTATCGGCACCGGGGTCCACATCCAGGAGCATGACGCCTTCGACTGCCTCTATGGCATCGGTTATCTGCTTTATCACCGTCATATCCCTTCCTTCGCTGAAGTTCGGAACACACTCGACTATTTTATCCATGGTATCACGGCCCTGCATCTGAATCGGGCTTAAAAGGATTTTGATTCCCCGGAAATAACGAGCCTCCACCTGCCGGAATAGGAACTGTAGCGCAGCATGCCGGTAACCACCGCATCACTCCCCTCCATACCTTTCAGATCCTCCACGGAATCGTCATAGGCCACAAGAGAGAGGGAATATGTGCCGTTCCGGAGCGTGGCGTATGCGGCGGATTCATACACCTCCATGTCCGGAAAGCCCCTGAGAATGACGGCAGTTCCCTCGCTTATGTTCCCGGAAAGGACATCCGAAGCGCTGACCTCCACGCCGTCGTTCTGCCCGGACATGTCCGAACCGTTCACCAGAATCTCATAGCGGTCCCGGAGGCCGTTGAACTCCACATGCCCGCGGACCACCATCTCGGAGGCGATGTAGTTCTCGGGGCGCTCAATGTCTCCAGAATCGGAATGGAGCCAGACATCCCCTGTTCTGCATCTGAGGAGGAGGCGGGTTTCGTCCCTGTACTCCTGCACCTCCCCCACTGCTCCCGAGGTCCTGATGTATGTTCCCTCAAACCGCGCGGGGTCCTGAAGGATAAGGGAGATGGGGGTCAGTTCGCTGGCGGCCTCTTTGAGAACGGATACTCCGGCGGGAGACAGCACCCGGATGAAGATCTCCCCTCCGTAAGATTCCACCTCCCCGGTCACCGACAGGATATCCCCGGGTGTCAGGTTCAGCGCACCCCCCACCTGCGAATCCAGCAACACCGAAATCTCGCTCCCGTTGTCCGCCAGAAGAAGGTGAGTGTACGAGGGGGCGCCGGCATCCTTCAGGATTCCGGCTGTGGTGACATATCGCCCTTCGTAGGACGCATCGATTTCAGCGATATTGACAAGGGACGGCGATGAAGTGATAAAGACAACGGCATAGAGAGCTGCGCTACCGATCAAAGCCGCAAGTATGAGGGCGACCACTGGATTCCGGAAGGTGCGCATGGCGTGGTATTGCATTTCATGTATAAATCTTTTGTTGCCGCATAAGCAGGGCGAAAGGAGCGTTACTGCCGTTAATGTTCTGTTACATAGTTAATAGAAAGGCATATATAGGGGTTTATCGTTATCGGCTGTGTAGAAGATGTTATAACGCATGTACTCAAAGTAGGAGGAGTTTGAATGCTAATAAAAAAGAGCATACTGAAAAATGTGAGCCGGATACTGATTGCGGGCCTGGTAGTGGGTCTGATGATTCTTCCATCGATTCTGCCAATGATAGGGAGCGCGGACAGCGAATCTGTTATGATGGTAAGAATGGATGACAGAGAGGAACGCATCAACCTCCTGCAGCGCTTCGATCTTGAGATAACGGAGGACTACGGAGCATTCGCCCTGGTCAAGATTCCAGATAGCATGCTCCTTTCTTCCTCGGAGCTGAAGAAAATAGCAACTCCGGTGGATTACACCATCGGCTTCGATAGCATCGAATTCAATCCGCTTGAAGGAGTGCCCCAGATTTCTCCAACACTCCAATACTCTGACGAAAGCTCTCACATATACATCCTTCAGTTTATAGGGCCGGTGAAGAACGAGTGGAAGGCGGAGCTGGAAACATACGGAGTGGAGATATACAACTACATCCCAAGATACTCTTTTATCAGCTACATACCGGCAGAATCGGTAAATGAGGTTGCCTCCCTTCCCTTCGTGAACTGGGTCGGGCTCTACGAACCCGCATATAAAATCGCACCGGATTTTGACGGCCTCACAGGGGATGTGGACATCAACATATACACCCTGAAAGGATGGGACAGCACGGCCATTGCATCCGAACTCCAAGCAAACGGAGTCACCATAAGGGACATCTACAGCCTCAGCGAGAACGATGTTATCGCCGCAACGGCTCCTGCGGACTACATATCCGTTATCGCCAGAATGTACGGGGTACAGGCGATAGGACGGGATTATCCCGCATTCCTGACGAACGAAGACGCCACATGGATCCAACAGAGTAACATTACCGGCTCGCGGCCGCTGAACGATCACGGAGTGATAGGCACGGGGATCATAGTCACAGAGATGGATTCCCAGCTGGAAGTGGACCATGAGATGTTTTACGACCCGAACAACGCAGTGGGACCGAACCATCGGAAGGTGGTTGACATGTATGTCGTGGGCGGAGGCGACCTCGCCGACGGAAATTACCACGGGCAGCATGTGGCCGGATCCGTTCTCGGAGATGCGCCGCTGACCCCGGGCGGCACCGACTGGCTGACATACAATAAGTACGACGGAAACGCGATCGGCGCCAGGCTCATCTTTCAGGATATCGACCCTACGAATGATGTCAGAGGGAGCGTCTCGCCACCTAGCGACCTCACCGAAGGATTCCTACCTTCATACAACGCAGGCTCAAGGATTCACACGAACAGCTGGGGAGGGGGGAGCGGTTATACCGGCGATGCCCTGACAATAGACGATTTCACCTTCAATCATCCCGACTATACCGTACTTTTCGCCATGGGAAACAGCGGACCGGGGGCAAACACGCTCTCAGAGCAGCCGGAAGCGAAGAACGCAATAAGCGTGGGAGCCATAGAGAATGTGAACGGCCCCAATGGAAACCAGAACGACATGGCGGACTTCAGTAGCAGAGGCTATGCCGACGACGGAAGAATAAAACCAACTGTTCTGGGAGTGGGGGATGAGATCACTTCGGCAGGACAGACCGACGGCACCGTCGGAAACAGCGATGATACGGGCTACAGTGACATGGCAGGAACCAGCATGGCGACTCCGAACATAGCAGGTCAGTGCGCACAGATTCAACAGTACTTCCAGGATGGATACTATCCCTACGGCGCACCGGATGCCAGTAGCAGCATTCACCCGAGTACGGCATTGATAAAGGCCATTCTGGTTAATGGAGCAGAGGAAATTACCGGCTCTGAAGCATATTATAATGACAATCGATATCCTAATGGCGACCAAGGCTGGGGGAGGACCCATCTGGATGACTCACTCTATTTCGCAAATGATGCTAGAAAGCTGAAGGTATTCGATAACACAAGTGTCCCGAAATGTGAGGTCCCCGCACAGTTCAACGCAACAGGCCAATCTCTCACATACAAGATATGGGTGGAAGACACGACTCAGAACCTGGAATTCACCCTTGTCTGGACGGATTACCCGGGTGCGGATAACGCAAACCCCGCCATCGTAAACGACCTTGACCTCACCGTTACCGCACCCAACGGAGACACATATGTCGGAAATGTCTATACCGGAACCGGGCCCGGGCACTCGGTGGTAAACCCCACCTCCGCCGACTCCAATGCAGACTGGGACACTGACGGAGACATATACGACGACATCAATGTGGTGGAGAGCGTTCTGCTCATCCCCGGTTACAATACCATCCAGACGGGGAAATACACTCTCACCGTAGATGCTGCGAATATCGCTAACACGGGCACACTGGGATACCAGCAGTTCGCTCTGGTGGCAACAGGTGGCCTCGATATCACGCCGCCCTCTTTCGCAGGTCTTGAGAGCGTCAGCGACGATCAGACTGGGACATCGCTCACCCTCTCTTGGTCCGCTGCATCCGACCCTGCCACCCCGATAACTTACAACATTTACCGATCTACCACCCCCGGAGGAGAGGATTTCACAACACCCACATACTGCGGAGTGACAGGCACCACCTTTCAGGATACCGGCCTCACGGAAGGGGTAACATACTACTATGTCGTACGGGCTGTGGATGACGCTTATAACGAGGACCTGAACACCATAGAACTCAGTGGAACACCCACTACCGGCGGACCACCCACCTTCGACATCCCTGTCCATCTCGGCTGGAACCTGATATCCTATCCGCTCCTTGTCAGCGGCGATATAGAGACGGTCCTGAACGACGATGTGGTATGGGACTACGCTCAGTGGTACAGCCCCACGGACACCGGCGACCACTGGAAGACCCATGTGGTAGGCAGGGCGCTGAACGACCTGAACAGTATCGACAACACCATGGGTGTCTGGCTCCATGTGACCGATGTCGGTGACGGCTATCTTACTGTAAGCGGCGACGCACCGACGAGCACTGCTATCCCGCTGTCTGCTGGCTGGAACCTCGTGAGCTATCCCGCATCTTCCTCTTCCGTAATGAACGCGGCTG
>CAZKII010000046.1:0-2121 GCA_964552865.1 uncultured Thermoplasmata archaeon
TCGTAGAATGTGAGGTTTGAAGAGGTGTTATTAAGGACCGCAGTCAGGTTTCTAAGGATTAAAGTCTGATTTCCATTTACAATAGAAACCCTCAGCTCACCCACATCTACCGAGCAACCATCGATATGAGATGCATCGACCTCTGTAAGATTTACCCGATATGTTCCGTTCTCCATATCTGTGACCTCTGCAGAGATTTGCGGGGGCCTCATTATCGCACAGGGCGGCTCCATCTTTCCCATGTAAAAAATAAAGGAAAGTATAGAGGCAATTACAAGAACAGAAACAACAATAATGACAATAAGACGACGGGATAGTACTTTCTTTTTTTCGCTGACATCCTTTTCAACTGCCATTACACGCCTCCGTATAACAAACGCACACCTTCTATTTAAACTCTCCTCATCCCCGGCACGGAAACAAAACAATATAACATAGCCCTCTATATCCACGGTCAATGAAGAAAAAATCCGGCACACCCACCGCCTACCGGGCGATCATTCGAGACCTGAAATCGGGAAGGGACGGAAATGAGATAGAAAAACGCCTCAAAAAACTGCCCGATCCCTACTACATATCCCTCGGCCTCATGGAACTGGCGGACCTCAGCGGGAAGCAGGACATAAGGGCGGCGGAAGGATCCCTCTCGTTCGCAGCACGGGTCGACAGGGACTGGCGGAGGGCCGAACTGCTCGGTATGCTCTGTAAAAAGATGAAGGGGTGGCCGGAAGGGAAGGATAGGGACGCGATAGGGCGGCAAATATCGTCACTCATGGAAGAGATTCCGCAGGGCGAAACGCTGAGCGAGGCCATAAAGGGTTGCGCTCGATTCCTGTGCACCTCCGGACTTTCGAGGCTGTTCACAATGGCCGCAGACAATTCCAGCAAGGACGCAAAATATGTCGTGAAAACGGCTCTCGACGAAGGGGCGAAATCGGAAGAACTGGCCGAACTCATAAGAGGTCGGGAATCCAGAGAGCAGAGGGCCGAACTGCTCGGCTACCTTCACATGCAGTCGGCGAGGCACGGCCTCTCGGAAAGATACCTCGAAGAGGCACTTAAGAACGCAGCCGGACTGCACGGAGAGGAAAGGACCGCTCTGTTCCGCTACCTTATCAAGCAGGCGGAGAGCATCTCAGAACTTGAGATTATACTGGAAAACAGGAACGGAATGACTCCGCTGGAGACCACAAGAATACTGGGAGCCGTCGCCGGCAGGGCCGACAGAATAGGGGATAAAAACAGGGCCCTGAAATGGTTCGCCGAAATGGAGCGTGCACTCCCCTCGATAGAGGACGAAATGGAGAGGGCGGCTGTTTCTATCAATCTGGCCGAAGGAATGGGCAGGCTGGGAGACAAGGAAAAAGCCGGGAAGATCCTGAAAGAGATAGAAAGGTATGCGGAGTCGAAACCCGGAATTGCAAGAAAACTGTGCAAGACCATGAGAAAGCTAGGATTGGAAACGGATGTGTGCAGAGAAGCGAGAGCGGAGATAAGAGAGGAAAGGCAAAAAAGCGGGATCTCTCTGGCACTTTTCAACACATACGAAGGAGGAGGAAATTCCACGCACCTTAGAACAATAGCGAGGGCGGCACCCCTCTGCATGGCATACGGACTCGACCTCATTCTGGTGGACTTCCCGTATAAGGACATGGAAAAGACCGTTGAGAAGACCATAAAGGAGACCAACATCGGCAAAGGCGGGAAATATTTGAGGCGGATGCTAAAAGAGGAAAGAATAAGACTGATGGGACACGATGAACTTCTGACATCCGGGATATGCGTGGCAACAACCTCCCACCCAAATGCGGAAAAAACGGTCGGTATGGGGGAGGTTCTAAAGATAGCGGATAAACGGAGGATTCACATCGTCATGGGCCTCGGAAAGCACGGACTCCCTTCGGAGTTCCTGAAAGCGGCCCCGTATCATCTGGAGCTGACGGGTAGGAATATCCCGCTGGAAACCTGCACGGTTATGGGAATCATCGCGGAGCAGGTTCGAAATAGCAGAGAGAAGCCCTAAAACCTCTCCATGTGCACTCTGCCCCTATCCATCTCATCCTCCGTATGAGTCTTCTTCTCCTTCTTGGGAACTCCGATTGCAATCATGCAGAGAACCCT
>CAZKII010000046.1:2221-3594 GCA_964552865.1 uncultured Thermoplasmata archaeon
TCGTCGGTGGCCACAGGCCGGATTTCCATGGGTTTGAGCGGGGGAATACATCTTAGTTCATAAAACTAACGCTGCGAAAAGAGGACATCGAAAAAGAAAATGAAAAAAATTAAAGGTTTTGCGCTCATTCGAGCTCAGCACCGCAGACCGGACACTCATGGACCTTGGCCGTGCAGAACTTGTGGAACTCGGCACCGCATATCGGACATGTTTTGGTATCCTGATCGTCCTCAATGGGCTGGAAGCATATCCTGCAGAGATTCTTGTCCTTGTTGTCCTCTCCGAAGACCTCCTTCGGGTCCACGCTCATCTGAAGGTTGTCTGGATAGTGGCACAGGACAAAGTGTCCCGGGCGGATCTCGGTCCAGGGAGGCTCTTCTTCGCGGCACTTGGGCTGGGCATAGATGCACCTCGGGTGGAATTTGCAGCCCTTCGGCAGGTTGATGGGGCTCGGCAGGTCTCCGATGATCTCCGTCCGCCCTCTCTTATAGCTCGGGTCGGGCACAGGCACAGCAGAGATTAGAGCCTTGGTGTACGGGTGCTTGGGCTCATGGATTACATCCTCTGCAGGCCCCATCTCCACTATGGAACCGAGATACATCACCGCAATCCTGTCGCTCATATACCTGGACACCGAGACATCGTGGGTCACAAAGACGAACGGTATGCCCGACTCCTTCTTCATCTTCAGAAGCAGGTTCATTATACCGGCCCTGATGGACACATCCAGCATGGAAACCGGTTCGTCCGCCACCACGAACTCCGGGTTTATGACCAGAGCCCTTGCGATGGCGACCCTCTGCCTCTGCCCACCACTTAGTTCGTGGGGGAACCTGTTCAGATACTCCTGGGCCGGCTTCAACTCCGCCTTTTCCAGTGCGCGGGCCACGAGGTCCTCCCGCTCTTCGTAGGTATCTCCGATTCCATGAACCTTCAGCGGCTCCGAAACCGCGTTATACACGGTGAACCTCGGGTTCAGAGACTCATACGGGTCCTGGAAGATCATCTGGACATTCCTGCGGAACTCCTTCAGGTCCTTGCCGTGCATGTTTGCAATATCCTCGCCCATGAAGTACATATGGCCGTCCGTTGGGTCCTCAAGGCGCGTAAGGAGGCGACCGGTGGTGGTCTTACCGCAGCCGCTCTCACCTACGAATCCAAGAGTCTCGCCTTTCTTTATCTCAAAGGAGATATCGTCCACCGCATGGACATACTGCACCTCCTTGGAAATAAGCGACTTCATGAGGCCGGAGCGTACTTCGAAGTACTTCTTGAGGTGTTCCACTGTTATGACTGCTTCTCCGTTCATGCTATCTCCTCCTCAGCTATGTCATCGAGATCCTCGTCGTCAAAGAAATCCTCGTCGTCAAAGA
>CAZKII010000046.1:3694-11244 GCA_964552865.1 uncultured Thermoplasmata archaeon
ATCCTCGTCGTCAAAGAAATCCTCGTCGTCAAAGAGTCCCTCTTCCTCAAGCTCAGTGGACATGGTTCCATCGAATATCTCCTGAGCGAAATGGCAGGCGGAAAGGTGCCCGTCCTCCACTTCTATGAGCTGGGGTTCCACCTCTTTGCAGATATCTCTGGCGTACATGCACCGCGGATGGAAGCGGCAGCCCTTCGGCGGATTGGCCAGATCGGGCGGCGCTCCGGGTATGGAGAAGAGCTCCTTCTTGGGTCCTATGATGCTCGGGAACGCGCTCATGAGGCCGATTGTATAGGGGTTGGATGGCTTCGAGAATATCTTCTTTATGTCTCCGACCTCCACTATCTTTCCGGCGTACATGATAGCGATCTTCTCGGCCACCTCGGCCACTACGGAGATGTCATGCGTTATGATTATCATGGCTATCCCGAGCTTCCTCTGGAGGTCCCGTATAACAGCCAGAACCCTGTCCTGCATAATGACATCCAGTGCGGTTGTAGGTTCATCCGCTATTATGAGAGATGGGTTGCATGCAAGGGCCATGGCGATCATGGACCTCTGCCTCATACCTCCGCTGAACTCGTGCGGATAGCCATCTATACGGTTCACATCCAGACCGACCAGTTTGAAGAGCTCCTTCACTCTTTCCCTTGCATCCTCCTTGCTTATGTCCTCGTGCGCAAGAATGGCCTCCATTATCTGGTCACCCACCTTATACACCGGGTTAAAGGCGTTCATGGCGCTCTGAAAGATGATGGAAATCTCCTTCCAGCGGATGTCCTTCATCTCCTCATACACCTGCTTCTCCATCTTCCGGAACTCCTTGTACTTGAGGTTGAGTGCGTCCTCGCGCCCCTCGGCGATGAGCCTGTCGTTGAACTTTATGCTCCCGCCGACAATACCACCGTTGTTGGGCAGCAGCCTCGTAATGGCAAACGCAGTGGTGCTCTTGCCACAACCGCTCTCACCGACAAGGCCCATCGTCTCTCCCCTGTCAAGGGTGAAGGACACTCCGTCAACAGCCTTCACGCTACCTTTGTGTATCTTGAAATACACCTTCAGATCCTTTACTTCTAACATCGCCATTTGATCACCTCTTCCTCAAGCGCGGGTTGACGATCTCATCAAACGCCCTTCCAATCATGAAGAAACCGAGGCAGATGAGAGTTATCGCCACACCAGGCGGCAGAAGCCACCACCATGCAGTCAGCTGGGCACCGGATGTCTGGATAGTATGAAGCATCATCCCCCAGCTCATGCTCGTCGGGTCGCCGAGACCGATGTAGCTCAGCGCGGCCTCGGTAAGAATGGCACCGCTCACGGAGAATGTTGCGAACAGGAACGCCAGAGGCATCACATTCGGCGCGATGTGCCTGAACATGATCCTGGAGTGACTCGCTCCCGTTATACGCGCCGCATCTATGTACGGCCTCTCCTTAAGAGAGAGCGTTTCCGCACGGATTGTTCTTGCCACACCTGGCCAACCAACCAGTGTAATGGCCCAGACGATGTTCCAGACGCTCGGCCCCAGTACCGCCGCCAGAATAATGACCAGCGGCAGGAACGGAAGCACGAGAATGACATCGGCCAGCCTCATCAGCACGCTGTCGATGGCCTTGCCGAAGTAACCGGAAACGAGACCGATCACCACACCGATGGTTATGGAGAAGAAAGCCGCCGCAAATCCCACGAGAAGGGCGACCCTCGAACCGTAAACCAGCTGGCTCCAGATATCCCTGCCCTGAGCATCCGTACCGAGAAGATAGCTGTTTCCGCTCGGGACCGATTTTACCCATGTTGGGGGCAGGGGAAGTGCGGACTTCCCGGCAGCGTTCATAAGCTCCACCGAACAGCGAGTCGTAACGAACAGACCCTTCTGATAGTCTATCTTTATCGCAGCCTGCTGGGGAACGGCGTCCACAGGAAGCGGCCGACCTGACAGGGGCGCAGAGGTCTGGGCGAGCATACGAACGGTTCCGTTGTTGGCATTGAAGGTCACGAAGTTGTTGGTGGAGGTGCCGAAGTAGAGCAGGTCAAGTTTATCCGAGTACACAGGCGCCATAGTAACGGAGCCGAGGTCGGACTCATAGCGCCACCTCAGGGTCATGTCAGGCCTTACGGAAAAGACGCTACCGTCGGTGGATGCAAGGTACACAGTTCCCGTATGTATATCCACAGTAGGCAGAGTAAGAACGCCGCTGAGCTGCAGTGAGGTGGCATCGGAAAGATTCCCAGAGCTGTCCACGCTCCTTGCATAAAGGGTGTCCGCCAGTGTATAATAGACCACTCCGAGCTTCTCATCGTAGGAGAGGCCGCGGTCCATGGGGGCCCCAGCGTCGTACGAGGAGATCACCGCCCCACTGGATGAGTCGATGGCATAGAGCGTTCCGTCGGAGGTCGATGCGGTTCCAACATACAGAGTCTTCTTATTCGCAGAGAGGATCATGCTCCCTTTCACCGGACCATCGAGATGGGTCTGCCACTTGAGCATTCCGAAGTTGGTATCGATAGCCATCACATCGCCGTTCCAGTTGGCAACATAGACGGTATGAGCTTCTAGGTCAACCACCGGCTCCGCGGTTATCTTGGCTCCGGTCGAGTAGTTCCAGACTATAACACCGAAACCTTCGGTATGATTGCTACTGGTATTCACCTTCGAGGAGTCGTGCAGCTTGAGTATGTTGCCGTTCTCCGTCCCCACATAGAGGTAGGCGTCCAACCCTATCTGAGCCTCGTTCTCTCCGTGAATAGTGGTCACATTGCTGTTATCGACCTTCTTGATCCATGCCGGGAAACCGTCTATGGAATTCAGAGAGTAGACATTTCCATTGTCGGTCCCAACATAGACCACATAGATCATGGGAGAGTATGTGGAGAATACCGTGACCGCCCCGGTGGTCAGATGCTCGTAATTCCCTGTCTGGAAATCCGAGGGGGTCGCATTCATATACTTGGCCCACGCGGCCTGAACCGTATACACATCCTCGTCCGGCGCCCTGTAATTCATAGGGTCCCTGTCCGTGAGGAAAGGCGCGAATATGGCCATCAGCAGGAACATAACGATGATGACTATGGCTATCAATCCCATCTTGCTCTGCTTGTAAAGCCCCCAGTTCTCCTTGAGGCTTCTCTTCCATGTATCAATCATTCCCATTGTCTTTTTACTTACCATAATCACACCTCCTCAGAGCTGGACCCTCGGATCCAGATACGCATAAAGCAGGTCCGCCAGTACATTACCCAGAATGGTCAGGATGGCAAGTAGGAAGAATGTGCCCTGAACCACTGGGAAGTTCTGGCCGATGGTGCTGTCCACAAGCAGTTTACCCATCCCCGGCCACGAGAAGATCGTTTCCGTAAGAACGCCCCCGCTTATTACAGAACCAATGCTCATGGCCATGGCGGTAACCACGGGAAGGGTCGCATTCCTGGCGGCATGCTTGTACATCACCGTTCTCTCGCTCAGACCCTTCGCCTTGGCGGTCACGATGAAGTCCTCACCCATAACCTCCAGCATGGAGTTCCTCATGAGCAGTATATTCCCAGCAAGGCTCAGTACCGTGAGAGTAATGAGCGGAAGGGTCAGATGCCAGAGAATATTGGTATACTGCTGGAGACCCTTCCAGCCGCCTTCGGGCGGCGGATCCATCATTCCGCCAAGCGGGAATATGTGATACTGGAACGAAAACACCCACAGCATTATCAGTCCAAACCAGAAAAGAGGCATGGAATAAAAGATAAGGCTGATGACAAGGGCACCAAGCTCCAGATGAGTCCCCCTCCTCCACGCAAGTACCACACCCAGCGCAATCCCGATAAGATAGGCCAGGATAGTGGCGGTGCCGAATAGAAGAGCGGTCGGCGGAACTCTGGTCTTAAGCTCGTCCCACACAGGTTGCCCTGTGGTAAAGGAATCACCGAAATCCAGAGTCAGCATGGACTTCATGTAGATGACATACTGGGTGTAGAGCGGGACGGGTTCCGCACTTGCCGTATGAACGATCAGATCGAAGTGTGCGGTCCCGGTGATGTTGGTTCCCTCTATCACGATGAACAGTTCGGTGTTGTTCTTGGAACCGGGAATCCCGTTCGCATAGGTCACGGTCACATTATTGGCGGTAGCCGCGCTCGTATCATTGTTACACTGGGAGGAGCCGGCAACCTCATCAGGCTGTGGTATTCCGTCAGGATTCGTACCGTAGACTTTTCCGTCGTGATATATGGTTACATTGACCTGATTACAGTTCACCCCTTCAAGGGTCGCCTGGAAGGAATAAACGGTTTCCGGAAGGTCCAGAAGGTCGGGATAATCTCCATAACTCAGTGTCAGCGTATCGTTGGCGCTTATCTGGAGATCATTCAGTGTTTTCTCATAATCAACGCGCTGCTCAAAACCATACTGCTGCGCTATGAGATGTTTCGCCTCTGGAGGCATCGTCGGGTCAACCACCATGGATGCCGGATCGCTCGGCATCATTCTGAATATCAGGAACAGAAGAGTCAGTACGATCAGAAGAGTAATCAGGGTGTGAATGCTCCTCTTTACGATGAACTCTCTCATTCTCATTCTATCATACCTCTCTTTTGTTTTGAAACCTCTTTAATCTTAATCTCAATTAAATGAAAAAAGAAAGGGGTTTAGTGCGTTCTCCTCCGTGCGATTCCGAGAAGGGCCACTATCGCCAGCACACCCATGACTCCCACAAACGAAAGGTCGGGGGAGCCCTGAGGAGCGGTTATCGCTGCATCCGCCTTCTGGGAAACCGGAGCGTATCCGGAAGCCGTAGCGGAAGCCGTCACCGTTGCAGTAGCAGTGTCATCGGAGATCTTGGACACCGTAAGTGTCGTGGTGAACTCACCGTTGGAGTCCGTGGTGCCAGTATCAGAGGCGAACTGCGCATCCGCAAGGTTGACGCTGAGAGCCACAGACGCGCCGGATATGGGAGCGCCCGTTTCCGCGTTGACCAGCTTCACGGTCACCGTAATCTCATCACCGGTGCTGGCACTGGTGGGGTTGAGGGTGAGCGTCATGGTCATCTTCGGCTGCACATAGACACCGGTAAAGGAGGCGGTAGCGGTACTGGCAGTGTAGTTCATGTAGGACGGGGTCACCTTTATGTCGAAGTCCTTGGTCTCCTGAAGGTTGGGGTAGGTAAAGACCACGACGGCCTGTCCGTTGGCATCCGTCACAGTATCGCCGGTGAACACACCGTTCGCATCTTCCTCAGCCAAGGCAATGGTGAAGCTGGCTCCTGACAGGGGTGCACCGTCCTGATCGACCACCGTAACGGTGATCATCAGGCCGTTATCCGCAAGGTCAGTAGATGTGATCACCATCTGCGCCAGATCAATCTTCGCTATGGCAAGGTCCTGTCCCGGCGGATAGACGGTCATAGAGAAGGCAAGGTTGGATGTAGCCGTTGTACCCTCCTTTTCTGCCGTAACGGAGAATGTTACTATGGCGGGAGAATCGCCTGCCACCAGACCCAGGTTCGCGTTGTATGTAAATGTGGCAATTCCGTTGGAATCCGTAACCGCGGTGCTCTGAACCATGCTTCCGGCAGTCGGGGTAACAGTGACGGTTGCGCCACTAACTGCAACACCGTTGGAATCTGTCACCTTCACTGTAAGGGTTGCAGTACCTCCTTCGGCTATCTTCTCCTGACCGGTAACACGGATATCGAAAGTGCTCTCGGTACCGGGGTGGAGCTCCCAGAGCGTCCAGGTGTTGAAAACACCGCCCAGCTCAGCATACCAGCCCGTATACTTATCGTTCCTGTATGCCTCGAGGTTCGCCCTGTAGTAAAGCACATTGTAGTACAAGTTAAACGCAACGGACTCCTGCAGCTCCTTGTTTATCTCTATCCTCTTGGTCTGATTGAGCTCCTTCATCATCTCATCCACCTTCGCATCGAAGGTCGCATTGTGAAGGCCGATACCGTTGTTACCACCAGGCACATCGAAAGGCGATGTGAAGAAGTCCTGCAGGTACGAAGGCTCCAGACCGCCGATGGACCAGCCAAGGATATAGGCATCGAAATCATGCTCATCATAGACCTTGGTCACGATGGTTCCGAAATCGGTAGGCTTGGAGACGACATTGAGACCGACCTCTTTACAGGAATCAGCTATCATCCTTCCCGCCTCGGCCCTGATCGGATCATAGTCCGCCGGAGGAGTAATGATGATTATCTCTCTGTCACCAATGTCCGGAAGCTCTCTCCATCCGTCTCCGTCCGTATCCTTCCAGCCCTGAGCATCGAGTATCTGTTTCGCAGCGTCAAGGTCGTACGCATAGGTGGTGACGGAAGAGTTGGACCATACCTTGTTCGCAGGCGAAACCACAGAGGTTCCCACAGAGCCGTAGTTCAGCAGCAGCCTCGAAACGATGGTCTGCTTGTCTGTACAGTGAGCCATTGCCTGCCTCAACGGAAGCAGGTTAAAGGGGCTCCTCCTGAGGTTCCATGCCATGTAGAAGAACCCGAGCTCATCGGTCTGCGAGATGGTCACCTGAGAGTTCTCAACCAGCTGAGGGAGATAACCCGGCGGAATCGTCCATGCGATGTAGTCTATCTCGCCGCTCTGGAGCGCCATGACCGCAGAGTCCGTACTCTGGTATATTCTGAAGTATATCTTATCTATGTGCTCCACATTGGGCCAGCCCTGGAAGTACTCATCGTAGGCTTCCAGTTCCGTATACTGAAGTTCCTCCCATTTGACAAGCTTGAAGAGACCGGTTCCGGTAGCCGCCTCCTGATAATCGGCAGGGTCGGTAGGCCACGAGAACTTGTCACTGCCCATGTGATTCTTCCATATGTGCTCCGGAAGAATAAACATCGCAAGGGTATCCGTCACGAAGGTGGCGGACTGCTCGGACAGATGATAGTGAACGGTGTACGGGTCGTTGGGATCCACCCATACACCGATCCAGTCAGGGGTGCCATCGGAATTGTTGTCCCAGATGAGGGGCATGACAGACGAGAGATACCTCGGCACCTGAGCACCGTATCCATCCGCGCCAGCAAAGAACTTGTAGGTAAACACCAGATCCTCTCCCGTAAGCTCCTCTCCGTCGTGCCATTTAACACCCTTCCTGAGAGTGAGATTCGCCCATGTCGGGTTATCCGTGGAATACTCCCAGCCCTGTCCGTTATAGGCTGTCGGATCCGCAAGCCACGGAATAAGGTTCATTTCCTTATCTCTGGCAATTGTCGAATCATAGAACCAGCCAATGACATTCCACGACCATACATCGCTCGCCTTGCACGGGTTCAGCGTCTTCATATCATCCTGCATTGCAATGTTCAGGATATTGTCTGCTTTTGTATTTTCTGCAGGGGCGGCGCTACCGGTACCGGCAAGGAAGCTAAAACTGCTCACAACCATTACCAGCACCAGCAAAACTGCCAGTCCTGCATTTCTAGCGTTCATATTTCTCTTCATGTTCCATCCTCCTACATTATTTCAGTCCATACTCTCTATAAGAGTCAAGTGGTGATTGAAATGAATAAGGTTACGCTATAAATAGTTTATGGTTTTCGAGAGCGCGT
>CAZKII010000047.1:0-11116 GCA_964552865.1 uncultured Thermoplasmata archaeon
GCCCTGAAAGAATGCGGCATTAAGGTCTATGTCTCAAGGGGGTATGGCGCGCCGGTGGAGGAGGCCTAGCCCTATTCCAGCAGTTTCTTCCTCTTCTCGTTCAGTTTGTTTATCTTCCCGACCACCTTGTCTATCTTCTTCTGGTACTTGGCCTCGATCTTCTCGTACTCCTCCCGGGTGATCTTGTGCTTCTTAAGGTTGTCCTCGGCCTCCTCAATGGTCTTCTTGTACTCCGACATCATGTGCCTCAATCTTTTCAGTTTTATATCGATGCTTTCCAGACTCATGCGCTACCTCCGGAGGGGAATGTGCTCCGGTGTATTAAAGCTTTACCTGCCCGCGTGTCATTTTACCCTCTTCAGGGCATAGAGAAGGGCCGCGAATGTGGTGGCCGCCGCGAGGTACATCGGGCCGTGGAATCCCCATAGCTGGGACAGGAATCCCCCGAGAAGCGAGCCGATGATCATGGATATGCTTATTGCCGAGGAAAGCAGCCCTGTGGCCGTGGCCTTCTCCTCGTTCTTTTTCAGCACGCGCTTCAGCGAGCCCACATAGAGGCAGGACCACGAGACCCCCAGCAGAAGCTGGCTCGGTATCAGTTCCACGGGTGTTCTTGCGAATGTGAATGCCAGGAATGTCAGGGCCGAAAAGAGGAGGCCGGCGTATATCAGGTGTTCGTCCCTGTACCTCTCTATGAATCCCATGACGAAGAACTGCGTAATCGGATTGATTCCGTAGATTATGCCTATCCACAGGTGGTCCGCTCCGAGGCTCTTTATGAAGATTGGGTATGTGACCCATATCATGTTCGCCGATGAGTGGCGGATTATCATGCTCAGATAGACCCCCGCGTTCTTCTTTATCAGGTCCGTGGGAAAGAGAGGGACCCGTATCGGCCGCGTTCCGCTCATGGGGAGCCGAAGGGCGATGAAGAACGATATGAAGAGGAGCAGCGATGTGAACAGGAATATCTGGTAGTATGCTCCCAGGAGACCGGCCACCATGACTCCCACACCCCATCCCAGTGAGCCGTAGGAGGAGAAGCGCCCCATTCGGTTGTGCGAATCGTATGCATGGGCCAGAAGCGCGGGCGGGAAGATTCCCGCAGCGAACCCCAGAAGGAATCGGATTATGCCGAGCTCGAGCGGGGTGGAGGCGAATATCTGAAAGATCGCGGTGAAACCGGAGAGCGCAAGGCCGAGAAGGAGATATCTCCTCCTCCCCTTTATGTCGGAGAGGCGGCCGAATATGTAGCTGGAGAGAAAGATGGCCAGGGCGTATGTGGCCACTATGAGCCCGATCTCCCCTCTGGTTGCCCCGAGGTCCGTGGCCAGCACCGGGATGAAGACGACAGATGCGAATAATCCGGCGTTCGTCAGGAACTGAATGGTCGAGGGACCTTTGAGGATTCCCGCTCTGCTCATTGACGGCGGAGAACAGTGGAATTATAGAAGTCTTCCGCTCAGCGGCCGAGGCGCTCCAGCTCCCTCTCCTTCTTCGTGGCCTTTTTGTACTGTTTGTAGTGCTCGTGGCATAGATGGGCCTTGCCCCTCTCCTTTTTCACCTTCAGCCCTGCCTTGGCCACATTCTTGGCCGATATGGACCGGTAAGTTGGCTCGCTGCAGCCGATAACATCGCAGGTGTCCCCGCTCTTCTCTTCCTCGCTATCCTCTTCCGCGGTCTCCTTCCGCCCGAAAAGTTTCATGAACGGAAATGCGGTTCGTGGTATTTAAGGTTTTCAGAAAAAACGATAAAGAAAGGGGTTTTTATTCGTAGAGCCATTCCTGTCCTATCTTCTCGTAGTTCTGGAGTTCGTAGTCGTTGAAGAACAGGTTGATCTCGCGTCTGGCCGATTCCGGAGAGTCGGAGCCGTGTATGACATTCCTTCCCTTGAACATTCCGAAGTCACCCCTGATGGTGCCCGGTGCGGATGTCGCGGGGTCCGTGCCTCCCATCATGGTTCTGGCCACCTCCACGGCGTTCTCTCCTTCCCAGACCATGGCCACCACGGGACCCGATGTGATGTAGGAGATGAGCGGCTCGTAGAAACCCTTTCCTTTGTGCTCCTCGTAGTGCTGCTCGGCCAGTGCCTTCTGTATGGTCATCATCTTCATGGCTCTGAGGGTGAGCCCCTTCCTCTCGAAGCGGGCCACTATCTCCCCCACCAGACCTCTCTGCACTCCGTCGGGCTTTATCATCACGAATGTCTGTTCGGCCATGCTCATTCCTCCTCTGCGTTCTCAGGTTCGGGCGCGCTTTCCTCCGCCTGCTCGGGAGCGGCCTGGCCCTCCTTCTCGGCCTTCTTCCGTCTGGCCTTCTCGGCCTTCTTCAGCTCCCTCTGGGCCTTGAGCTTCTCGGCGTCCCTCTCCAGAATCTTGAGCCTGTTCTCCTTCTCCACCTTGTAGCGGTGTGTCCAGCGGACCTTTCTGGGGACCCTTTTCAGCTCGATCATGTTCTTGTAGCATTTGTTGCTGCAGAAGAACAGGGGAGTGCCGTCCTTTTTCACATACATCGTGCCGGTGCCGGGTGGGATCTCGCTCCCGCAGAAACTGCATTCTCTGTGCTCTACCATTATAATCACCTGGTGCTAAGCTTCCTCGCCTCTCTGGAGGTCTCCCGGAGCATGAGTATGTCCCCCACGCGAACCGGGCCCATGACATTCCTCGTTATTATCCTGCCCTTGTCATGGCCGTCCAGCACCCTTACCTTCACCTGAGTGGCCTCTCCGGTCATGCCGGTCCTGCCGACGACCTCGACCACCTCAGATGGGATGCTATCTGAACTCATTCAAATCCCTCCGTTCAGCCCTTTATCTTGGCGATCTCTTCGGAGAGTCCGGCCAGCATCTGCTTCCCCTTTCCGGGGTTGAGTATGGCTATGGAAGAAGTGGGCTTCTCCAGACCGGAAGCGTTTCCGAGCTCGGCCTTGCTTGGCACATAGGAGTAGGGGATGTTCCTCTCCTCGCAGAGCATCGGCATGTGCGCCAGTATCTCCGGCGGGTCCACATCCTCGGCCATAACCACGAAGGCGGCCTCTCCGCGCTCCACAAGCTTTGTTACCTCGTTCGTTCCCTTTCTCACCTTGCCGGAATCCCGGGCAAGCTCCACCACTTCATAGGTCTTATCGACCAGTTCCTTCGGCATTTCAAACCTTACGAATATCGGTTTCGACATCATATCACCTCATTCGGGCCCTGCGGCCGTCATCATTCATTGGCTCGTAAAAGAGCAGGCTAACCAAATCGGAGTGGTATTTATAGGTTTTGATTATCCCGGGCTTTCGGAACAGAAAAACTTATATCGCAGCCATGATTCCAGCATCCTGCGGGCTCATAGATCAGACCGGAAGATCGCTGCCTTCGCAAGGCAGAGGCCGCGGGTTCAAATCCCGCTGAGTCCACCATTCTCATTCATCCCCGTCCTGAATCTTGAAGTAGTCCATCAGTATCTTCTTCTGCCCTTTTCTCAGTATCTCCGAGGCCGTGGAGATGGAGATCCCGAACAGTGCGGCCAGTTCCCTGAGGCTTATCCTTTTCGGGTAGTCGAAATATCCTCTGATGAGTGCGATTCTCAGGATCTGTTCCTGCTTCTCCGTGAGGAGTCCGCTCTTCTCCACCTCTTTTATCCTGTGGAGCTTGATTTCCAGCCCCTGATCCTTAAGCCGTTTTACGACACTCTTCAGGCTCTCCCTGTCGCTGGTCAGTATCTTCCATGTTATCCAGCTCTCGTTGACAGAGGCATCCATGAGGAAGCAGTTGGTCCCTTCCAGAGTGTTGCACACCGCACAGGTGTTTGTGGTTATCACGCCGAGAGCGGTGCCGTCATCGACGGGAGTAAAACGCACATCGCAGACATCTGGCCTTGCTTTTATGGAATTGAAGAGGTCCTCGTAATTGCCCATCCCCTCCACCTTTATGAGCTCCCTTCCCTTCCCACTCTCTTCCTTCCGCCAGTTCATAAGGGTTATGGTTGCGGGGTACTGCTTCCCCACCACTGTTAGCCAGTTATCGAGTCCTTTTATGCTGAGCGTGGCCTCTATCATGGGTCACAATCTCCATGCACTATAAAAAAGACACGGTCATTACAGCCTCGCACCGCAGTTCCTGCAGAACCTGTCCCCTTCTCTCGCCTTGAATCCACACTGGGGGCAGTAGCGGGTAACCACTATTTTCTCGCCGCAGTTCGGGCAGAACCTGTCCCCGTCCTCGACCGGATGTCCGCACTTGGGGCATGCGTTTTCCTGCGTTGCCCCCCCGCGAGGCATCTCCTCCTCTTCCTCCGCCGCCTCTTCGTGCTCCCCCCTCTTTTCGTGCACCTTTACCATTGCGATCAGTTCCTCGTCGAACATCTCGCTGATCTCGTCCATTTCGTGCTGGCTTACCAGAATCTCGCTCCCTTCCACGGCCTTTCTGGATTTCACCGCGTAGGCCAGCGACTGGGAGAGCCGCCCCGCTTCGAAGTGCTCCTCGGCTCTGGTGAGGAAGTGCCGGGCCAGCGTCATATCGTCCCCCCTCTCTTCGGCCTCTTCGATCATCTCTCCCGCAGAGGTCATGGTGAATCTGGCCTCCAGGTAGTTAGGAGGGAACTTCTCGCTCAGAAGTTTCGTCCCGGTATATGTCAGGCTCGCGCTGTCCTCCACCTCTTCCGGCTCGTTGACCTCGTATTTCTCCAGTTCCGGCACGGTGGCAGGGGTGGCCGATGCTTCGGGCTCGTCTTCAGGCCCGTTTTCCTCCTCCCTCTCCTCATACTCTTTCTTCGCCTCCATGAGCGCGTTTCTGGCCATGCCGGCATATCTCTTCGCACCCGAGAAATCCCGGTCTTCCAGATGCTGTCTCGCCATGATGAGAATGCTCTCTGCCTTCGCCGTGTTCACACCTCTGGAGGAGAAGACGGATATGAGGTTCTTCGTGGTGGTCACCGCGTTATAGGCCTCCTCTCTCGTGGTCCCGTACTTCCTGTTCTTGAGCCGCTCCAGCTTCTTTTTCTGGATCGCCTTTATTTCGAACCACAGAACCGCGGCGGCCGCAATGGCTATCCCGATGAGGAGCAGGAATCTCGAAGTCGCATCCATGATATACCCGATATATATTGCCCTTATTCCTTATAATGCTTTCTGTTCCAGACGGGAAAAAATTCTACTGGTGCAGAAGGTCTAGAAGCGCGCTCCCTTCGGAGAATGTTATGAGCGGCATGTCTATGATCTCCTTGTTCCGCTCCAGCAGGGCCATCTCCCTCTCCTCGAAGGCGTTGGGGCTAACCGAGACTATCAGAATGGAATCGGACCCCACTATCCTTTCATGTATGTACTCGAGGAACCTGTGCACCACATCGAAGCCGTTCACGAGGGTCAGATATTCGATTCCTTCGAGAAGTATGATGGAAGATTCGTGCTCGTTTATGAAGCTCTCTATCTCCATTGCCAGAGGCCCGATCTTCACCGGATCGATAATGTCTTCCCCAACCGAGCGGCTGAGCCATATGCTTCTTATGTCGTCCCCCTCTATCTCGTACTCGTCCTCGAGTTTCTCCGGATAGAGGCGCGTCACCGTAAGCCCGGGAATCCCGCTGCGAACGACGCTCTGGAAAAGCTTGGTGGACAGGTATGGCTTCGCCTCCTTGATGAGGTATGTCGTCCCGGTTTCCAGTTCCGTGTCGGATTTTTTCGTCATATCCGCCTCCGCAATTGCTCCATGAGTGCCTCTACTATATAAGAGTTACCATAAGGCTATCACAAATTGTAGCGATGTTAATTTGTCAGGGCAAATATGGTCAGAACATATGCGTGTTTTTTACTATTTCCCGCTGCCAAGGATTTCCCTTATCGCCCCGGCAAGGTCATCGGCCGCCACATCCCTTATGGTAATCAGAGAGGTGTTCCCGGCCTGCCCTTTGCCGGATATCTTTCTATCCAGAATCCCCAGTATCTCCAGCTCGTTGAGGTACTTCCAGAACTGGGTGTGCCCCCGTTTTTCCTCGCCGTACTCCTCGCAGACCGCAGCGTACTCCTTTTCCACCTCTCCAGTGGTCACATGAATCCTCCCCTTTATCGCACGGGACAGCGCCAGAAGGACCAGGAGCTTGTGGGTTTCAAGGTCGGCAAGGCGGTCCGCCGCGAGAATTCCGTATATCTCGGCCTTCGCTGCCCGAACCTCCTCCACGCCCACGCTTCCGAGCCCTTTTTCGTCCGCGAGCATTCCCGCCGTTTCAAGCAGTTCTATGGCGAATCTGGCATCCCCCCTCTCCGCGGAGATCTCGGAAATCAGGCGGACGGCCTCGTCATCCACCGTTCCCGGATGGAAGGCGAGTTCCACCCTCTGCATCGCGATGTCGTAGAGCTCTTCCTCGCTGTAGGGGCGGAAGTGGACGGTGTTGCTCCTCTTTATCGTGCTCAGTATGGCCTCGTCCAGAAACTCGGCCGGCAGGTGCTGGGATATGAGTATGAGGGAGAGGTTCTTTCTGCCCGCCATGCTCTCCTCCTCGAATCTGGACAGGTCGTAGATGAGGTCTGTCCCACTCCGTCTGGCAAGGACATCCGCTTCGTCCAGCACAACGATGAGGTGGCAGCCTCTGTTCCTTATGTGGTTCCTCAGTATCTCCAGCATCTCCGGTACGGAGAAGCCCCTATCGGGGAAGTTGGGGTCGAAGTGCCTCACGATGCGCAGGAGTACCGAGGGATTGCTCGCCTTCTGCCTGCAGTTCACCACGGTGAATTCGGTGCATTTCCCCCGCTCTCCAGCGTACTCTGAAAAATCGGCGCAGAACCGCTTGGCGAGGGATGTCTTTCCGGTCCCCACACCGCCGGTGAGGACAGCGGACCTCCCTCCTCCTTCCAGCAGGGGAGCCACTATGGAGAACAGGCGCTGGGTCTCCTTCTCCCTGTGAACCAGTTCCTCCGGTACATACTCGAACGCGAGTTTGCTCCTGTCGCTGAACACGCTTCCCGATCTCTCTCTGAACGAAGACACGGGAGCGGATGTGCTCTCTCTTATAAATAGATCACCCTCAAACCTTTAAATATCCCCCGCCCATGTCGTACTGACCATGAGAATAGCCATGTTTACCGACACCTATTATCCCACAAGGGACGGGGTGATAACCTCTCTGATCAACACAGTGAAGGAACTCCGGGACATGGGGCACGAGGTGTTCATATTCGCACCGGAGGACGCCAAGCACAAAATAGAGGAGAAGTACAACGACGAGTATGTCTATCTGTTGAAGGCGAGGGAGTTCCACTGGTATCCCCAGTACAGGATGGCCATATTCCCCACCGACCTCAAGAGGATTCTCAGCGAGCTCGATGTGGACATCATCCACAGCCACGGCATAGCCTTCATGGGGTTCAAGAGCATGATGCAGGGGAGAAAGCTCGGCGTTCCCGTGGTTCTCACATTCCACACCATGGTGACGGAGGGGCTGAAGTACTATTTTCCGATAATCCCGTACGACCTTCTGGAACCCCTGAGCAACATCTACCTGCGCGTCTTCCTTCAGAGGGCCTCTGCGGTAATAACCCCCTCATCCTCCATTCTCGAGGAGATAAAGCGGCTGGCTCCGGGCATAAAGAAGGGGGCGGTCATACCGTCCGGCATAGATCCGGAGCGGTTTCACAGGGGTGTGGATGGCTCGAAGCTGAGGGAGAGGCTCGGTGTCGGTGAGAACACGGTCTTCATCTATGTGGGGAGGATAGGGCCGGAGAAGAACATCAGGCTTCTGCTGGACGCCTTCCCTCTCATTCTTAAAAAACGCCCGGATTCTGTTCTTTTCGTGGTGGGCACCGGCCCATCAAGGGATCGTTGCATGAAGTATGCGGAGGAAAAGGGCCTGGGCGACCGGGCGCGCTTTCCGGGGTTCGTGAGCGACGGCGAGCTCCCGTCCTTTTACAGCATGGCCGACGCCTTCGTCTTCCCCTCCAAGTTCGAGACGCAGGGCCTTGTGGCTCTGGAGGCCATGGCGGTGGGAACGCCTGTGGCCGGTATAAATTACCGGGCGATCCCCGATTTCATAGAGGACGGTAAGAACGGATATCTTTTCGAGGACACCCCCGAGTCCTGTGCGGCCGCGGCTCTGAAGGCGGCGGAGGCCCCGAAGAGCATGATAGAGGGGGGATTCCGGACGGCCGGGCTTTATTCGAGGCGGCTCTGTGCCGAGCGGCTTCTGAGGCTCTACGAAGAGGTGATCGAGGAGTACGGAAGGAGCAGGAGAAAGGGTGGGAAAAGTTAATATTACACCGCTGCAATCCCTGTCCATGAACGAGAGCGGCCTCGATGTACCCGGACTTCCCCCAATGACCGATCGGGTCATACTGGATTTCATACGCAGAAAAGTGGATGAGGCAGGGGCGAAAGGCGTGGTGCTGGGCCTCAGCGGCGGTGTGGACTCGGCGCTGGTGGCGAAGTTATGCGCCATGGCTCTGGGAAAGGAGCGCGTGAAGGCCCTGATAATGCCCACGGCGGATTCTGACCCTACGGACAGGGAACTGGCGGTGAGGTTCGCCGGAGAGGTCGGCATGGAATACGAGGTGCTCGACATAACCCCTGCGGTGGATGCCCTGAAATCTATGCTGGGTGCAGCAGATAAAAAGGCGGTGGGGAACATAAAGGCCAGGGTGAGGATGATCGCGCTCTACCATATGGCCGCTGGGGAGAACCGGGTGGTCATGGGCACAGGGAACAAGAGCGAGCTTTTGACCGGATATTTCACCAAGTTCGGCGACGGCGGCTCCGATTTCGCACCCATAGGTGACCTCTACAAGACGCAGGTCTGGGAGTTGAGCAGGCAGGTCGGCGTTCCGGATTACATAGTGAGCAGAAAACCAAGCGCTGGCCTGTGGGAGGGGCAGACGGACGAGGACGAACTGGGGATGGACTATAAAACGCTGGATACCGTGCTACACGGCATAGAGCTGCTGAAGACATGCGACGAGATATCGGAGGAAACCGGCATCCCTCCGGAGGTCGTGCGCAGGGTGGACAGGATGGTGAAAAAGAGCGTGCACAAGAGAAAGACGCCGCTGATCCCGAAGGTTGGCTTAAGGACCGTGGGCCTCGACTGGAGAGAGTGATCAATCCCGCGATCCGATGCCATTCCTCAGGTTTTTCAGGAAGATATCCCTCTGTTCCACATCCAGCACTATCGAGTCCACCTCCTTCCACATGAGGGCCGGAAGTTTGATCGGTTCGGCAAGGTCCAGAATCACCGGCGACTCCGGGTCTGCGATGACATAGGCGGTCCTCTCCCTCCAGGGGGAATACACCCCCGTTCTCAGCTTCTTATGGCTTCCCGTATACGGCCCGCACGACTCTATCTCCTTCAGAGGGATCTCTATTTTTACACCGAGGCCGTGTCGGATTATGAGCCAGTCTTTCGTAAGGGAGTGGTGCGTGAAGGCGGGGCTCAGGGTGAGGAGCGCGTATGAGTAGACCACTATAAGGAACAGAAGGCCCCATGCCCCAGGCGGATAAAGGAGGAAAAGCACGGTGGCGGTAGCGGCCAGTACCATGTACAATATGGCTCTTGCAAAGATGTTCCCCCTTCTGTATGTGTAAATCATCCTTCGCCTCCCGCTATTTTTCTGTTTATCGTCGATGCGAAGTAGGCCGCCCCGTACCCGTTATCGATGTTGACCACGGCCACGCCGGGGGAGCAGGTAGAGAGCATTCCGAGGAGGGCGGTCAGTCCCGAAAAGCTGGCCCCGTAGCCGACTGAGGTTGGCACGGCTATGACGGGGATGTCAACGAGGCCCGCAAGAACGCCGGGAAGCGCGCCCTCCATCCCCGCGATGCACACCGCCGCGTTTGCCTTTTTGATGTCGTCCAGATGCTCTATAAGCCGATGTATCCCCGCCACTCCCACATCGTATATTCTGAGTACATTGTTCCCCATTATTTCAAGGGTTACCGCGCCCTCCTCCGCTACCGCATGGTCGGATGTGCCTCCGGTGATCACGGCCACCATTCCAACCCTCTCCCTTCTCTCCCCGTGGAAGATTATTCCCGCTTCCGGGAAGTACTCGACTCCGAGGTCTTTGACCGCCTCGTAGTTCTCAGGGGTGGCTCTGGTGGCGAACACCGTGGCTCCGTGCTCGATGCCGTTCTTTACGATCTCCCTTATCTGCTCGCTGGTCTTGCCCGGGCAGTATATGGCCTCCGGTTCCCCCCGTCTCAGTTCTCTGTGGTTATCCGGTTTTGCGAAGCCGATGTCGTCATAGGGCAGCCGTCGCAGCTGTTCCAGCCCCTCTGAGATATCGCAGGAGCCGTCCCGTATGGCTGTCAGAATCTCGCGGATTCTCCTTTCGTTCATCGCACCGGTATCGTCACCGCCTTTTAAGGGTTTTTTCACTGAGCACCACCCTTCCGAATCCGAGCCGTTTCAGGCTTATCGAGATCTCTTGCAGGGGAAAATCCCCAGTAAAATCCTGCGCCAGCTCTATACTGGCGGTGTCCGGTTCGATGTATCGCACCCGGCACTCTTCCGCGCCCGCTTCTCTCACCAGCGCCTCGGCCTCCGCTATCATCAGTATCTTCTCATCCGTTATCCTCTCTCCGTGCGGAATTCTGGTGGCGTAGCACGGCTGTGCGGGGGTATTATGGGGGATACCGAGGGCCTTCGCCATCTCCCTGACCTCCTTCTTCGTAATTCCCAGTTCGGCCAGAGGGCTCTTTATTCCGAGTTCACGCAGGGCAGCGATACCCGGCCTCCCATCCCTGAGGTCGTCGGCGTTGGTGCCGTCCATTATCAGCGGGTTGTCGTAAATCCTTCCGGCAAGGTCGGATATGGCCTTCATCATCTCTATCTTGCAGAAGTAGCACCGGTCCGGAGGGTTCTCCGTGAACCTCGGAATCGCATGGATGTCCAGATGTATGAACCGTGGGGTGAAGCCCATTCTTTCTCCCGCCTCCCTGCTCCTCGCTATGTCGGTTTCCGATGTGGCCTGATGCACCACGGTAACGGCGGTGAAGCGCGCATTCTCCCTGACGGCGGTCGCCACAAGAACCGAGGAATCCACGCCTCCGGAGAAGGCTATGACGAGCGGCCTGCTGGCTGCGGTGAGGTAGTTCGTAAGTCGGGCGATGTTTTCACTATGCATCTTTCCTCCTCGCTTTCCATTTTTCCCA
>CAZKII010000048.1:0-10911 GCA_964552865.1 uncultured Thermoplasmata archaeon
GCAGTCCCTCCCGACCAAAACATACAAATACTACATGGGCGATTATGTTCCGCAGGAAAGTCGTGAATACAATGAAACCCATTGAAGTCTGAACGGAAAGAACGGCACTTTTTGCAGGCTCGAATTAGATTGGGCTATCGCTCTCCACAACCTTTAAATAAGAGTGGCTTTTTACTCCCAAAACCCATCTCCCTCCCGCACTCTGGGCCCGTAGCTCAGCTAGGTAAAGAATAATGAGCCAGCATTATCTTCTAGAAAGAGCATCTGGCTTTTAACCAGGTGGCCAGGGGTTCGAACCCCCTCGGGCCCGCGGAAGGAGATGGCAAAGAGAAAAACCGAGGTGAGGTATGATATGGCCCGATTCAATGTCCTGGAACACCAGATGGTTCCCGAACACTACCTCCTGTCACCGGAGGAAGAAAAAGAGGTTTTGAACAGACTCAATATAACAAAGGACCAGCTGCCTAAACTGAGAATGTCCGACCCTGCGGTGAGGATTCTCAGGAGGATAGAGACCGGTGTGAAAGAGGGCAGAATCGTGAAGATCATAAGGAACAGCCAGACCGCCGGCCAGACGGTTGTATATAGACTTCTCATAAGAGGTTGATTCAATGAGAGAACTCGTGGATATTTACTTCAAGGAAAGGAGCATTGTGAATCATCAGATAGCTTCCTTCGACGACTTTCTGCCCACGCTGTGGAACAAGAACAGCAGGATGCAGAGGATCGTGGACAATGTAAAGGTAAGCCCCGATGAGAACAGGAGAGGGATGTTCAAGCTGGACCCTGAAAAGACGGACGGAAAGGAGGTCTGGGTAAGAATCGGCAGGAGAAGAGGGCCGGACGGAAAGGTTCTGCCGGAGGAAAAAGGCACGATATTCGTCGGCCGACCTTCCATAAAGGAAGCGAACGGAGCGAAGCATCCCATAACGCCCATGGAAGCGAGGCTCAGGAACCTCTCCTACATGGCCCCCATGGAACTGGAGGTCACCCTGACAATAGACGGAATAGAGCAGGAACCGGACAGGGTGTACATCGGCGATCTGCCCATCATGGTCAAATCCACCCTCTGCAACCTGAACAGAAGGCAGCTGGAGATGGAGAAGGGACTGAACGACGAGACATACAGGCAGTTCCTGATAGATGCCAAAGAGGACCCACTGGATCCCGGCGGCTATTTCATAATAGGGGGCACGGAAAGGGCGCTCATAACCCTGGAAGACCTCGCCCCGAACAGGGTTCTCGTGGAGAGAGACGAGAGGTACGGCACTCCGATGGAAGTGGCGAAGGTGTTCTCGCAGAGAGAGGGGTACCGCGCCCTCACGCTCATGGAGAAGAAGAAGGACGGTATGCTGGAGGTGGAGGTTCCCACGGCCAGCAGCATCCCCCTGATCATCCTCATGAAGGCCCTGGGGATGGACAACGACGAGGACATCTACAACACCATAGTCTCCGAGCCGGAGATGGCCAATATAGTCTATGCTAATATAGAGGATGCGCAGAACAGCGAGAAGTACCCGCCCAACGGGATATTCACCACCGAGGACGCCCTGAACTATCTCGAGAAGAAACTCGCTACCGGCCAGGCCAAGGACTACAGGGTCAAGAAGGTGGAATCGGTAATAGACCGCTCGCTGCTCCCCCATCTGGGTGATACCGCCGATGCAAGGCTCAAGAAGGCGGTCTTCCTCGGAAGAATCGCAAGGACGGTGCTGGAACTTGCCCTCGACAAGAGGCCGGAGGACGATAAGGACCACTATGCCAACAAGAGGTTGAAGCTTGCGGGCGACCTCATGGAGGACATTTTCAGGGTTTCCTTTACAAACCTCGTAAAGGACATGAAGTACCAGCTGGAAAGGGGATGGAAGAAGAAGGGGATGAAAATCAGCTCCGCCGTAAGGCCAGACCTTCTGACGAACAGGCTGATGCACGCGCTCTCCACGGGTAACTGGGTAGGAGGACGCTCCGGCGTTTCGCAGCTTCTGGACCGGACCTCCAACCTGAGCGCACTGAGCCACCTGAGAAGGGTCACATCTCCTCTTACAAGGAGCCAGCCTCACTTCGAGGCGAGGGACCTGCACCCGACCCAGTGGGGAAGGCTCTGTCCGAACGAGACCCCGGAAGGCCAGAACTGCGGGCTGGTGAAGAACCTCGCACTCATGGTGAATGTTTCCGAAGGGGTTGACGAGGATGAGGTCCTGTGGATACTGAAGGAACTGGGGCTCCAGAGCGTGGACGAGAAGGCCAGCGGAGTCAGGGTCTATGTGAACGGAGACCTGGTGGGACTTCACGAAAAGCCCGAAGACCTTGTCACGGAAATAAGGCAGAGGAGAAGGGCCGGCCTGCTCTCCAACGAGGTGAACATACGCTATGACCCGAACATGGGAGAAATAATCATCAACTGCGACGGAGGAAGGCTCAGACGTCCGCTTCTGGTGGTCAGGAACGGGAAGACCGTTATCACATACCAGCACATCCTTGACGCAAGAGAGGGGAAGCTCAGATGGTCCTCTCTGCTCAACGACGGAATGGTGGAGTGGCTGGACGCCGAGGAGGAGGAGAACGCCTTCGTGGCCGTCTATGCCTACGACACCCCCAAGAACTGCCCGGTATGCGGAGAACCCATATCGAAGAACGATGTGGACTGGGTGAACATGGGGAGCGATGACGATGAGGTCTCGCTGAAATGCCACAGGTGCGGCAAGGAGTTCTCCGTGGAGAAGAAGCTGACGGCGGAACACACTCATCTGGAAATAGACCCCCTGAACATCATAGGGGTGGCCGCAAGCCTCGTGCCGTACCCGGAACACAACTCATCTCCGAGGGTTACGATGGGCGCGGGAATGGGGAAGCAGTCCCTGGGCGTGGCCACATCCAACTACAGAATAAGGACGGACACCAGAGGGCATCTGCTCCACTACCCACAGCTCCCATTCGCAAGGACTCTGGCCATGGACTACATGCACTTCAACGAGAGGCCTGGGGGCCAGAACTTCGTGGTGGCCGTTCTTTCCTATCACGGCTACAACATGGAGGATGCTCTGGTCATGAACAAAGCCTCCATAGACCGGGGCCTCGGCAGATCCAGTTTCATAAGGACATACAAGGCGGAGGAGAGGAGGTACCCCGGCGGACAGGTGGATAGGCTCGAGATCCCGGGGCCAGAGACCGCGGGCGCCAGAGCCGACGAGGCCTATGCCGATCTGGGCGAGGACGGGCTGGTAAGCCCGGAATGTCCGGTTCACGGAGGGAAGGTCATCATCGGAAAGACATCACCCCCCAGATTCCTTGAAGAGGAAACGGACTTCCTGACCCCGCAGAAGAGAAGGGAGACATCCATAACCGTCAGGCACGGTGAGAAGGGCTGGGTGGACAGCGTCATGCTGAGCGAGTCCGATAACGGAAGCAAGCTCGTAAAGGTGAGGGTAAGGGACCTGAGGATCCCGGAACTGGGGGACAAATTCGCATCCAGACACGGCCAGAAGGGAGTCATCGGTATCCTTGTGCCGCAGGAGGACATGCCCTTTACCGCCAGAGGAATGGTTCCGGACCTCGTGGTGAACCCCCACGGAATTCCGTCCCGTATGACCGTCGCCCATATACTGGAGCTCATAGGCGGCAAGGTCGGGGCCATGGAAGGGAGGTTCATTGACGGAACCGCATTCAGCGGAGAGAGAGAGGCGGCCATAAGGGACGCCCTCATCAAGAACGGATTCAAGAGCACCGGCAGAGAGATCATGTACGACGGAAAGACCGGGCGAATGATACAGACAGAGGTGTTCATGGGGATGATTTACTACCAGAAACTGCACCACATGGTCTCCGGAAAGCTGCACATGAGGAGCAGAGGGCCGGTCCAGATACTCACAAGACAGCCCACGGAAGGAAGGTCGAGACAGGGAGGTCTCAGGTTCGGAGAGATGGAGAGGGATACCCTTATCGGCCACGGCGCCGCCATGGTGATAAAGGACAGGCTTCTGGACGAGTCGGACGGAACGGTGCAGTACATCTGCGGAAACCCCAAGTGCGGGCATGTCGCCATAGTTGACAGAAGAGGTGCCATGAGGTGCCCGGTCTGCGGGAACACCACCAACATATACCCGGTTCAGACGAGCTACGCATTCAAACTGCTTATAGACGAACTGCTCTCGCTTGGAGTGGCCATGAGGCTTCAACTGGAGGATTTGAAATGACCAGAGGAATCTCGAAGAGTATAGACAGCATCAGGTTCGCCCTCATATCTCCCGAAGAGATCAGGAAGATGTCGGCCACCAAGGTGATAACCGCCGATACATACGGAGATGACGGGTTCCCCATAGAACTCGGCCTTATGGACCCGCACATGGGTGTCATAGAACCGGGTCTGAGGTGCAAGACATGCGGGAAAAGGGTGGAGGAGTGCCCAGGGCACTTCGGCCACATAGACCTGGCGATGCCTGTCATACATGTCGGTTTCATAAAGGACATAAAGAAACTGCTTCAGAGCACCTGCGGCTCCTGCGGAAGGATCCTTCTGACGGAGGAGGAGATAAAGGACTACATGGAGCTCATCGACGAGACCAGGACGCTGGGGGCGGACGCCATAGATATGTCTGCGCTGACCAAAGACATTGCGAAGGACGCCTCCACAAGGAGGATTTGCCCTCACTGCGGCGCGGAGCAGCTCAAGATAACACTGGACAAGCCCACCACATTCAGAGAGGCGGGGCACAAACTCACCCCCAAAGAGATACGGGAGAGGCTGGAAAGAATCCCTGACGACGACCTGCCGGCACTGGGGATCAACCCGAAGGCCGCACGGCCGGAGTGGATGATACTCACCGCTCTTCCCGTCCCGCCCGTTACCGTGAGACCCTCCATAACGCTGGAGTCCGGAGACAGGTCCGAGGACGACCTGACGCACAAGCTGGTGGACATACTGAGGATCAACCAGAGGCTCAGGGAGAACAGGGACGCGGGTTCTCCGCAGCTCATCGTGGAGGACCTGTGGGAGCTCCTGCAGTACCACATATCAACATACTTCGACAACCAGACGGCGGGAATCCCCCCTGCGAGGCACAGGTCGGGGAGGCCGCTCAAAACGCTGGTTCAGAGGCTGAAAGGGAAGGAGGGGAGGTTCAGGTCGAACCTTTCCGGTAAGAGGGTCAATTTCTCGGCGAGGACCGTGATATCCCCGGACCCCATCCTCTCCATAAATCAGGTGGGCGTGCCAGAGGCCGCAGCCAGAGAGCTGACCGTTCCCTTCAGGGTCACGGCCAACACCATAGACATAGCCAAAGAGATGGTGAGAAGGGGGCCTAACCCGGAGAGCTCCCGGTACATCCCCGGCGTGAACTATGTCATAAGGCCGGACGGCAGGAGGATAAAGGTCACCGAGAGGAACAGAGAGACCGTGTCCGAAAACCTGACAATCGGCTCCACCGTTGAGAGGCAGCTGATGGACGGGGATATCGTTCTGTTCAACAGGCAGCCGTCACTCCACAGAATGTCCATGATGGCCCACGAGGTCAGGGTCATGCCGCACAAGACCTTCCGCTTCAATCTCTGCGTATGCCCCCCATATAATGCGGACTTCGACGGGGACGAGATGAACCTGCATGTGCTCCAGAGCGAGGAGGCGAGGGCCGAAGCGAAGATAATAATGAGGGTTCAGGAGAACATCCTCTCTCCGAGGTTCGGCGGACCGGTCATCGGCGGCATACACGACCACATAAGCGGCGCCTTCATGCTCACATACAAGAACCCGCTCTTCACCAAGGAGGAGGCCGTCAGGATACTGAGCAAGGTGAAGCTCTTCGACCTGCCGGAGCCGTCCGAAATCATAGACGGAGTGGAATACTGGCGCGGCAAGGAACTCTTCTCCCTTATCCTCCCGGAGGACCTCAACATGAGCTTCAGGTCTTCCATATGCGAGAAGTGCGATGTGTGCACCAGGGAGAAGTGCGAGTACGATGCCTATGTGAAGATCAAGGACGGAAAACTCGTGGTGGGAACCATAGACGAGAACGCCATCGGCGCTTTCAAGGGAAAACTGCTGGATAAGATCGCCAGGGACTACGGCTCCGATGCGGCCAGGGAATTCCTCGATCAGGCGACACAGATGGCCCTGGGAGCGATAATGGTGCGCGGATTCACCACGGGAATAGACGACGAGGACATTCCGGAAGAGGCGAAGAACAAGATCGCAGCCATGCTGGAGGATGCCAAGAAGGAGGTGGACGACCTCGTACAGGCCTATCACGACGGCCTTCTGGAACCGATGCCCGGAAGGAGCATAGAGGAGACCCTTGAGGTAAGGGCCATGGGCGTTCTCGGGCGCGCAAGGGACGAGGCCGGTCAGATAGCGGGCCAGTTCCTCGGGATGGACAATGCAGCGGTCAGGATGGCGAGAAGCGGGGCGAGAGGCTCCATGCTGAACCTCAGCCAGATGGCCGGCTCCATCGGTCAGCAGGCCGTGAGAGGCGAGAGGCTCTCCAGAGGATACTGGGGCAGAACCCTTCCCCATTTCAAGGAGGGGGACCTCGGTGCCGAGGCGAAAGGATTCGTTAAAAATTCATACAAGAGCGGTCTGGAGCCCACGGAATTCTTCTTCCACAGCATGGGAGGAAGAGAGGGGCTGGTGGATACGGCGGTCAGGACCTCCAGATCGGGTTACATGCAGAGACGGCTTATCAACGCCCTTGAGGACCTGAAGGTGGTCAAGGACGGCAGGGTGATCAACACCGCAGGGACCATAATCCAGTTCCAGTACGGAGAGGACGGAACAGACCCCTCGAGGAGCGTGCAGGGGGATGCCGTCAGGGTGGACGATGTCCTGAGAGAGGTGCTGGGAGACGAGGTGGCCGACGAGATGATAGAGCTGTCCATGGCAGGATACGGCACATACGACAGGGACATGGAGAGCTTCGACTCCGATGAGTTTGACATAGAGAACGACGGAGAGGGGGATGATTGAAATGGCCAAGAAAGACACGGTTGATGCCCTGATAAAGAGGGGAATAAAATCGGCGCTGGCCGAGAAGATAGCGGATGCGGGATACACCCTCGGGAAGCTGAAGAAGAGCACCAAGGAAGAACTGGCCCAGCATTTCATAGAGGAGGATGTGGAAACCATCTTCTCCACCCTGAAAATAACCCCAGTGAAGGCGGAAAAGAAGGAGCCCAAGGAGAAAAAGCCCGCCAAGAGGGCGAAGAAGAAGGTGGACGAGCTGGAGAACATACACTTCGAGAGGCCGGACAAGAGCCATACCATCCCGGACACGGCAAAGGACCTTCTGGCCCGGCTGGAGAAGATGAAGAAGGAACTGCCCCTCAAGATCGTGGAGGACCTCGCCGAAAGGATAGACCGGTACGGAATAAAGAAGGACAAGTTCAACGCCATACTGGCCACGGCCCTGAAGCACTACGAGGCACACTCGGTGGACCGGTTCGAGCCAGTCGGTATCGTGGCGGCCCAGTCCATAGGGGAGCCGGGAACCCAGATGACCATGAGAACATTCCACTACGCCGGTGTCGCAGAGATCAATGTTACACTCGGTCTGCCCAGACTTATCGAGATTGTGGATGCCAGAAAGGAGCCCTCCACCCCCATGATGGAGATACATGTGAGCGAGGAGATAAGGGACAATCTCGACGAGGTCAAGAAGCTGGCCAGCAACATCGAGATAACGAGGCTGCACGACATCGCCGATATGGAGACAGACCTGGTGGAGATGAAGGTCATAATCACGCCGAACAAGAAGAAGATGGAGCAGAACATGATAACCTTCGAGCAGGTGATGGAGCGTCTCAAGGCGACAAAGGGCCTCAAAGGTCTGGTGAGCGAGGATAACGGGAAGATAATCGTCTCAGTGCCGGAAAAGGAGCCGTCGTTCAAGAAGCTGCTCCAGATATCGGAAGCCAGCAAGAAGTGCAAGATAAAGGGGCTCGACGGCATAAACAGAGCCATCATCAGAAAGACGGACGATGCGGGATATGTGATTTACACCGAAGGCTCCAACCTCGATAAGGTCCTGGACCTAAAAGGGGTGGACGGAAGCAGGACCGTTACCAACAGCATAGTGGAGATCGCAAATGTCCTCGGCGTGGAGGCCGCGCGGAATGCCATCATAAAAGAGGCTCACAACACCCTGTCCGAGCAGGGTCTCACCGTGGACATAAGGCACATAATGCTGGTGGCGGACCTGATGACGGTGGACGGAACCGTAAAGGCCATAGGAAGGCACGGAATCTCCGGCAAGAAATCGAGCGTTCTGGCCAGAGCGGCCTTCGAGATAACCGCCAACCACCTTATGCAGGCGGCGCTGAGAGGAGAGGTGGACCCGCTGGAGGGAGTGGCCGAGAACATCATAGTGGGCCAGCCGGTAACCCTCGGGACGGGCGGCGTCCCGCTGATATACAGACCCCCCAGCATGGAAAAGAAGGGGAAAAAGAAGAAGAGCGCCGCGAAGAAGACCGCGAAAAAGAAGAAAACCGAAGAAAAACCCGAAGAGAAAGATAAGGAGGAGTAAAGATGATAGACATAGGTAGAGCCCTGAGAACGGCCATCACCACAGGAACGGTGAAGTTCGGAATTGAACAGACGAAGAAGGCCATCGAGGCGGGGGAGGCGAAACTGGTCATAGTCTCCAGCAACTGCCCCGAGGAGAGCGTCAAGAGGGCGGAAGGCGTCAGGGTTATCGAGTTCGCAGGGAACAACATGGAGCTCGGTGCGGCCTGCGGAAAACCGTTTTCCATATCTGCGCTGGCCATACTGGATCCGGGCGATTCAAACATCCTGTCTGCGTGAGCGTGATACAATGACAGATGTGGTCCTGACAGCGGATACCCTCCGCTATATCGCCCTCTTCGAGAGGATAACAAGAGTTCATGTGAAAGACTGCGTGGACACCCCGGACAAGCTCGTATTCATCGTGGGCGAGGGGAAGGCCAGAGATGCGGTGGGCAAGAAGGGTGAGTTCGTCATAAAACTGAAGCAGATGACCGGCAAGGACATTCAGGTCATAGAGTTCTCAGACGACCCGATAAAGTTCCTGAAGTCGATATTCCACACCTACGGGGTCAAGAGCGTGGAACTGGAGAACAGAGGGGACATACTGCACGCCACCGTGACCGTGGATCCCCAGCAGAAGGCAAAGGCCATAGGGCGCGGCGGAAAGAACCTGAAGATAGCCAGAGACATAGCGTACAGGCACTTCGGAATACAGAGCGTCAGCGTGGCATAATCGGAATCAGGGGAGGGGAGTCCGCTCCACCTCCAGCCGGTCCGCGGTGGGATATTCCTCCACTATGTAGAACTCAAATGGGAGGCCGTTCGGGAAGTTTTCGAGATAGTCCTCGAATATCTCTTCAAGTATCCACGATGCCGTGTACACCTTGTCCCCCTCCATGCCGAGCATGTCCTCCGGAATGCCGAACTCGTCTCTCATGTAAGCAATGATCTCCTGAGGGTCGCCGCCGGTTATAAGGCCCCGGACAAGGGTGCCGTCCTCGGTGATGTAATCGTATTTCCTGGCCACATTCTCCGCTCTCCGCTTAATCCTGAGGCGAAGCTGGACGCTGTTCTTGAAGGAGGCCGAGCAGTAATGGACCGGAATTTTCGCTCTGCAGTCCCTGAGAATGCGGTAAGCCTCCTCCTCGCTCCCGAGAACGCCGTAGTCAATCTCGTTCTTCTGAACGAAGCCCCTTTCCTCCATAGCAGGGCGATTGTTGTCGGAGAACTCCAGCTCGTTCAGGTTCACGAAGTCCATTCCGAGGCGGCCCGCAGAGCGGATGAGGGCCATTATCTCCTCTTCCATACCGGGGATCACGGGTATCTCGAACCCCACATCCATGCCCAGCCCCATGGAGAGCTTTACAGCATCCCGGTACGGGGTGTTCTCGATATCGGCCCATAGGGACTCGTCGGGGTGAAAGCGTATCTCGTCGAGGCCAGCCTCCGCCACCTTCCGTATGGCGACCTCAGAGGTCACGGTGGTATAGAGATGGATATGGTGCTCCGGGCCGAAGGCCTCCTTCAACAGGCGTATCAGAGAGGCTGTTCTGTCCGCAACGGCCAGAGGGTCCCCTCCGGTGATGCCGGTCCCCTCCGCATCCATGAGCCTTGCCTCGTCTATTATCTGCTCTGCAATCTCTTCCTCCGTGCCGGACACCAGCCGCTCATTGGCGTAGATGACATCCCTGCCGCTCTTCTTCTCGGACACGGGGCAGTAAAAGCAGCTGTTGGGGCAGAGGCCGGTAACGAACAGGACCATCTTCGAGCCCCTGCGGCAGTAGACACAGCCGTCGGCCAACTCTCCGGTATATGCCGAGTCGGCCTCCATTCGTACGGGTTCCATGGAGGAAGAAAACAGGGGGTGCATAAAAAACTGTTCCTCACTCGTCCCTCATGATGACGCAGGTTCTGGACACATGGTCGCTGAGCCTCTGGCGCGGGTCCCCCTCCAGAACCATTCCGATGATGGCATCCAGCGGGAGCCAGACGAACCATAGGAGCTTCGGGAGGTTGCGGATCAGGGATTTCTTGAGGTCCATGAGCTCCCAGAAGGAGACCACATGGAATCCGAAGATGTACTTGCCCGGTGTATAGCCGAGCTTCGCCTCCATCGGAACGGCCATGGCGTACCAGATTATGCCTGTGAGGATCACGGTGTTGAACGGGGTTACGCAGTTCATAAGGTACATGAAGACCCAGGCCACGCCGGTGGAGATGAACCAGTCTATGAAAGCGGCCCCGACCCTCTTGAGCCAGTGCCTTTTCAGGTGCGCATTCTCTCCTATCCCTTCTATGGCCGTCTTCATCGGGGATAGAATGATGTGCTGGTATAAATAGGTGTTGAAGGAGAGAAAAGGTTAAATGATTGGCTGGGCATACGGGTCTGTGTCGTCGATTGAAGAGAGTTCGGGGCAGAA
>CAZKII010000049.1:0-10308 GCA_964552865.1 uncultured Thermoplasmata archaeon
CGTTGAGAGCTGTTCCGTCGTTGCCGTTGCCGGATGAGTCGATCACTTCTCCGGGAGTGCCGTTCCAGAACGGTTTGTCCATCTTCCAGTATGCAGCAGAAGAATCAGGGAGTGAAATGCGTTGTGTGATATTTTCATCTGAGGTGTGTCCTGCAACAGCTCCCGTGTAATCTCTGCCGGTTACGTTCGCATCTTTCAGATCTAAGTCGTGTACCGTGCCGCTATATCCCACGCTTCCGAAAAGACCCACATAGTCATCGTTCGGCCGGTTTATGTAAAGCCCGGTTATGCTGTATCCTCTTCCGTCGAAGCTTCCGGTGAACGGATCTGTCATATTCCCTATCGGTTCGAAACCCGCGCCCCCGTTCCATGTGCTAGTTATGTTCGCATCTATGTCGTTTCCCAGAATGTAGTATGCGGTAAGGTTAGAGCTCATGTTCTGCAGGTCATACGCATCTCGGATGACATACGGACTCGCGGCAGTACCGTTCCCTTCCGAAAAATCAACTGAGAAATTCCTTTCGCTTGCGGCAGATACCTCGGATGTGACCCCCAACATACCGGCTAGAGACGCCGACAGCATGAGAAGGACCATTCCCACCGAAAACACCTCTCTCTTCATAAAGATGCCTCCTTCATTTTTGGCGATTTCCGCCCTCAACAACACAGGATTGAGGACTCACGAACACAATAGACGAATATAGTATAAAAAGGTATGCGCGGGGCGCTTAAGCTGGCTAAGAGCGGTTCCTGCGCGAAAAGAGCGGACAGCGAAACCAATATATACCAAAAGCAAGATTCCCTTCTCCCCAAAACCACAAAGGAGGCGAGAAGATGACAGAAGAGAACACAATCTACATCGGAAAGAAACCGACAATGAACTACGTGCTTGCAGTGGTGACACAGCTGAACAAGGAATCGGACGAGGTCGTCATAAAGGCCAGGGGAAAGTCCATAAGCAGAGCGGTGGATGTGGCCGAGATCGTCAAGAGGAAGTTCGTCGACGGCCTGAACCAGACGGTCACAACCGACACGGAAGTGGTGACCAACGAAGAGGGCAAGGAGATAAATGTCTCTGCCATAGAGATCAGGCTGTCCAAATAAACACCCTCCCTTTTATTTCAAAACCCTCAAATAGTCGGACAGCATACGCTTTATGTGGAACGCTGGAACGATAGGCTGGAGGCCATATGCTCGGTGCTGGAAAGGCTGCGCCTTGAGAACGAGGAATTCCCCGTGATAGTGGAGGGAAGGAAGGATACGCAGAGCCTCAGGGCCGTCGGCCTCACCGGAGAGATCATCGAGATAAACAACGGGAAGAGCATAGTGGCCATGTGCGAGGGGCTGGCGGAGTACGGAAGGGTCATACTGCTGTTCGACTGGGACAGAAAAGGGGGGCAGCTGACGAGAGCGTTCTCCGAGGCGCTGAAAACGGAAGGGGTGGAGTACGACACCCGCATAAGAAGCGAACTGGCGGTTCTGGTGAAGAAGGACATCAAGGATGTGGAGGGGCTCGGCAGCATGGTTGAGAGGCTTAAAACTTCTACGGCTCAACCAGCTGGTGGGCAGGGGTGAAGAGGCTCTTTCTCGCCAGAGAGAGGGCGTAGACCGTGGTTATTATGCCAGTAGTGGCCATCATTATGAATATGAGCACCTGATACTCCGCAGCAAGGATTGGGGAAACGCCTCCCATGAGCATTCCCGACATTACGCCGGGTATCGTTATCACGCCCAGGGTCTTCATGGTATCTATGGTCGGTATCATGGCGGCCCGCACCGATGTTCTGGAATACGGAGCGATTGCCTCCCTGCTGTCTGCACCGAGGGCGAGGGCGGCCTCTATCTTCAGCCTGTTGGTCTTCACCTCCGCGGAGACCCTGTCGAGGGTGAGGGAACATATCTTCATGGAATTGCCGAAGGCCATGCCGGAGAGCGGGATTATGAACTCAGGGCGCATGGGCATCATCCCTGTGACTGCAAGGGTTATCAGCGAAACGGAGGTTCCCGCTAGAATACTGCGCAGCGATATGGAAAAGCCGTTCCGTATCTGCTTCGCCCGGCGGGACGAGGTATGAGCGGCCATGACGGCCATCGTGAACAGCAGGAGAAGAACATAGAAATACCACTCGGGGGCGGAAAATATGTACTCCAGCACGAGCGCGAGGAGCATTATCTGGACGAAGCCCCGAATGAGTGCCATCACGAACTCCCTCCCTATTCCGATCTTCTGGAAGCGGGAGATGAGGAGGAGGACGATTACTAAGACCATGGTCGCGCCGAGGCGCAGCATCCCCTGAATCGGGTCGAAGGGAATCAATATATCCCCTCCCAGTCCACATCTTCAGGCCTGTCGGCAACCTTCAGGACACCATCGGAAAGGACCGCAACCCTGTCAGCCACCCTGAGAGCCTGTTCCCTGCCGTGGGTCACCCATATGGCTGTGAGGTTCTTTCTGGTGACGAGGTTCTCTATGGTCTTCTCCACCACTGCGGCCGCTTTCGGGTCGAGGGCGGATGTGGGTTCGTCCAGAAGGAGAACCTCGGGGTTGAGCGCGAGGGCCCTGGCGATGGCCACCCTCTGCTGTTCCCCTCCTGAGAGCTTTTCCGCGTCCTTATCCAGAAAATCAGGGGGAAGGCCCGCATCCTTCATGCTGAGCCTCACCTTCTCCTCTATTTCGGCCTCTGGAAGCCCCATGATGCGAAGCCCGTAGGAGACATTATCCCTGACACTCCCGGGAAAGACCGCCTGAAGCTGAAAGACCACCCCAACCCTCCGCCTCAGTTCTATGGGGTCCATATCACGTATGGAGCGGCCCCTGAAAAGGATCTCTCCGGAATCCGCATCTATGAGCCGGTTTATGCACCTGACAAGGGTTGATTTTCCCGAGCCGGAAGGGCCCACGAGGACGAGCTTCTCCCCCTCACGCACCGAAAGGTTCACTCCGTTGAGGACAGGGCGGCCTCCCAGCGTTTTCTTCACATCTCTGAGCTCCACAATGGCCATGAGGATGGATAGGGGGGAGGATTTAAAAGATTGCCTCCGCCGAAAGCATTATTTTATACCTGCCGATGGGGTCTCGGTGCTTTGATGAAAGAGATGCTAGAAGAACTCGAGATGAACTCGGCCTCAGAGCTGTTCAGGGCCATCCCGGAATCGGCCTTCCTGCGCGAACCAGCCGTGCCGGAGGGGATGAGCGAGGCGGAGCTGATGCGGCATATCGAAGATATCGCGAAGAAGAACATGCATGCGGGAAAGGCCCCGTCGTTTCTGGGTGCCGGCATATACAACCACTTCGTACCTGCGGCGGTGGAGGAGATAGTCTCCAGAAGCGAGTTCTACACATCCTACACATCCTACCAGCCTGAGATAAGCCAGGGGATGCTTCAGACCCTTTTCGAGTACCAGAGTTTCATGGTGGAACTCACGGGAATGGATGTGGTCAACGCCTCCATGTACGACTGGGCCTCCGCTCTGGGGGAGGCCGCGCTCATGTCGGCCAGAGCCACGAAAAGGAGCAGGTTCCTGATACCGGAGAACACGCTGCCGGACAGAAGGATGGTCCTGGAGACCTACTGCAGAGGGCCGGGAATTGAGATAGATACATATTCATACGACAGGGAGACGGGGGAGATGGACCTGAACACCCTGAAAGAGAAGGCCGATGATGCGGTTGCGGGCATATATGTCGAAACTCCCAACCTCTTCGGAGTGATAGATTCAAAAATAGGGGAGATTAAGAAGATCGCAGATGAAAAGAGCCTTCTGGTGGTGGGTGCGAACCCGCTGCTGCTCTCCGTCATGAAGAGCCCCGCCGAAATGGGAGCGGACATCGTAATCGGGGAGGGGCAGATAACAGGCTCCCACATGAATTTCGGCGGCCCTCTGCTCGGAATATTCGGCACGAAGAAGAAATACATAAGAACCATGCCCGGAAGGCTCATCGGGGCCACCGTGGACTCCAGCGGCAGGAGGGCGTTCACAATGACGCTTCAGACGAGGGAGCAGCACATAAGGAGGAGCAGGGCCACATCGAACATATGCTCCAACGAGGCGCTCTCTGCGGTAACATCAGCCGTTTACATAGCGGTCATGGGTGGGAGCGGCCTCAGGAGACTTGCGGCCGAGAACATGGTGAAAGCTGAGAAACTGGCTGCCATGCTGGACGGTCTCACAGAGATAGAGAGCCCCGTATTCTCCTCACCGCACTTCAACGAGTTCGTCATCGACCTGCCTATGGATGCTAGCGAGGTGAACCGGCTGCTTCTGGAGAAAGGCGTTATTGGTGGCCTTCCGCTGAACTTCCTCGGCGAAGAGATGAAGAACAGAATGGCCATCGCCACCACCGAGATGCACGAGGATGCGGATTACGACGCCCTTATCAGGGCATTGAAGGAGGTGCTCTGATGTACAGGCAGGCGTCCTATGATACGAAGCTCATATTCCAGTACGCGGGCGGTAAATCGGAAGACGAAGGGGCGAAGAGGCTCCTCGAAGAACGGCTGCCGGAGGGAATGTTCAGGGAATCGCTGGAGATACCCGATATCCCGGAGAACATGGTGGTGAGGCACTACACCAACCTCTCCCAGCTGAATTACGGCGTGGACAACGGCCTCTACCCCCTCGGCTCCTGCACCATGAAGTACAATCCGAAATACACGGAGAAAGCCGCCAGAATGCAGGAATTCTCTCTTCTGCACCCGTACATGCCGGACGAAGCGGTTCAGGGAGCGCTTCAGGTCATGCACGAGCTTCAGACATATCTTGCAGCCCTTTCCGGAATGCACGCGGTAACGCTTCAGCCCGCAGCGGGAGCGCACGGCGAGTACACGGGAATGTCCATCGTAAGGGCGTACCACAGGCATAACGGCCACCCGGAAAAGGACGAGGTCATCGTGCCGGACAGCGCACACGGAACGAACCCTGCATCGGCAGCCATGGCGGGCTTCAAGGTGGTGGAGGTCCCTTCGAACAAGAAGGGGCAGGTGGACAGGGATGCCCTGAAAGCCGCAGTGTCCGAAAGGACCGCTGCTCTTATGCTCACCAACCCGAACACGCTCGGAATATTTGAGGAGAACATTCTGGAACTGGCCAATATCATACACGGGGCCGGCGGGCTGATGTACTACGACGGTGCAAACTTCAACGCCATTCTGGGGAGAGCAGCACCGGGCCTTATGAACTTCGATATAGTCCATTTCAACCTGCACAAGACATTCGCCACGCCGCACGGCGGAGGAGGGCCGGGAAGCGGGCCGATAGGGGTCAAAGAGGAGCTGGAAAAGTTCCTGCCCGTGCCGGTGATAGAGTTCGACGGCGAGATGTACCGCAGGAATTACGACAGGCCCTACAGCATCGGAAAGGTGCAGGGATACATGGGGAACTTCGCTGTCATACTGAAGGCCTATCTTTACATACGACGGCTGGGAATAGAAGGGCTCAGGGAAGCCTCGGAAAGGGCCGTGCTGAACGCTAACTACCTCATGCGGAAGATGGAGAAAATAGACGGTCTGGAATTCCCGTACGAAGGACCGAGGATGCACGAGTTCGTGGCAGGCGCCGAACCGGCCAAGAAGGAGAAGGGAATAAGAACGCTGGACATCGCGAAACGCCTGCTGGACCACGGCATACACGCGCCCACCATATACTTCCCGCACCTCGTGGAGGAGGCCCTGATGTTCGAACCAACCGAGAGCGAGACGAAAGAGACGCTGGACTACCTGGTATCCGTCATGGAGAAGATAATGAGCGAGGACCCGGAAACCGTGAAAAGCGCACCGCACAGCACATTCATCGGCAGGGTGGACGAGGCGAGGGCGGCGAAGCACCTGCTTCTCTCGTGGAGAGACATAAAAACCGACGAAACCGGGAGTGAGTGAATGTTCGCAACATTCGAGGGGATCGACGGCTCGGGAAAGAGCACGGTTGCGAAGATTGCGGCCGAAAAACTCGGCTATGTTCTCACTGCGGAACCGACCGAAGGGCCGATAGGGATGGAACTGAGGATGGCCACAGAGCGGGGGGACGGGTGCATTGTCGAGGCCCTGCTCTTCACCGCCGACAGATACACGCACACGGAGAGGATAAAAAAATGGCTGAGCGAAGGAAAAGGGGTCATATCCGACAGGTATTTCCACTCGACCATAGCGTACCAGCTGGCCGAGCTGCAGCAGAGGGCGGAGAGGAACGGAGAGGGGTGGAACGATGAAATAAAGAGGGAATGGAGAGAATGGCTCGTTGAGATAAACAGGCCGGCCTCCATAACGCCGGACATCACGATTCTGATAGACATAGATGTGGAGACTGCACTGGCCAGAGCGGGGGGCCGCGGACAGCTGTCAAACTTCGAAAAGAAGGAACTTCTGGAACTGGTCAGAAAGAACTATCTGGAACTGGCCGATGACGGCAGATGGAACATAAAGGTGATAGACGGAGCGGAAACCGTGGAAAAAGTTGCGGAAGCGGCCATAAGGGAGATTGAAAGAGCGAAACAGTGATCATTCGGATTGATGAAGGTTTGAGAGGCGGAGAATCTCTTTTTCGATTTCTCTTTCTTCAGAGGACCCCTCAGGAATTCTGGATATGCTTATAGTTGAAACAGGCAGATTGGAGAATGTAGATATCCGCATACCTGAAGAAAGTTCTATATAACTCTGCGGCTCCATAGACCATTTTGACTCCGGTTTTGCATTGCGATAATCCAGCTTAAGGTTATGAAGCGCATCGAGAATAATCCTATCCACAGTCTCACGGGGCAGTTTAACAGAAAGAGAACGAACCCTCCCAAAACGCCTCGTTCCCTCCTTGCTACCATATCGAACGGCTACAGGAATAAAGAGAACGAGGATTATTACAAAGAAAAAAGAAAAGGTGTAATCCGCAAATTGAAAGGGATTAAAAGCGTATTTCATGCGGAAGAGAATAGAGATCTCTGCTATAGAAAGAAGGAGGAAGAGAACGAAAATGTTAATGTACTTTGCATGCAGTTTCATTAGATTTTCGGTTGAAAGCCACAGGCCCAACCCCTTCCGTTTATTCCTATTTCCCCAGAACATGACAGCCACAGGAATTATGGCTATGAAAAACATCGTTAATACGAGAGGGAAATCATAAACGACAACGATGGGGACAACTATAACCCACAGGCCCAGAAGGAGATAAAAACCGCGTATCCACTTCCTCTGCATCTCAATAAACTCTTCCTCGTTCACAGCCCCGTATCGCATACTCCTTATTTATCACTTTCCTGCATATGGACTCTTTCATTAGCTAGTCTCAGAATCTCCGCTTCTATTTTCGGCTCAATGGTGTCGCCCTTATGAATTCTGGCAATGAGTATTCTGGAGTTCTTGAAATTGGTGAGCGCGTAAATCCTCATGCCGGACTCAAGCTCAATGTGCCACAGCACATCGAATTTGGAGCGGGGAACAAACTCCGAGTGTTCGAGCCTCAAACCTGTTACAGCCCTTTTAATAACCTCCTTGGCCGAATCGACAGGGATTCCCAGCACAATGTTTCTTCTCATCTCGAACTTTTCCAGCTTTCTGTGCATCTCCTTTTCTACATACTTGACGGCGAGAATTGACGAAAAAACAAAAAGGAATAACATGAGAAAAGAGACTATGAACAGCGGATTCGTCATATAATCGATTCCCGAACGGATGGCGAATAACACCCCTGCGAGCATAATGCCCGCTCCGGCCATGATGAAAAAGATAGAAAGCCCCCGGAGGTGTATCCCGGAAAGTTTCTCGCTCGAATACCATAGGCCCTGTTCGCCCTTCTTCCCTAGAGAAGAAAGAAGAAATAGGACAGGAACGATGGAAAACAGGAGCGGGAAAAGCCACAGAAAAAACGCATCAGCCATAACTATGAGAACAATAACCATTGGCAGAACAAGCAACAGAAGGCCTAATGCCATGTAAATTCTCCCGATACGCTTCCTTTCCGCCTCAATAAATTCTTCCTCGTTCACAGCCCCGTATCGCATACTCCTTATTTATCACTTTCCTGCATATGGACTCTTTCATTAGCTAGTCTCAGAATCTCCGCTTCTATTTTCGGCTCAATGGTGTCGTTTTTAGGGATGTCGGAAATGGATATAAAACAATCCCTGAAGTTCTGGCCGACTCCGATTTTAATACCTGACTCCAGTTCCACGAACCTTCTTTCATCGGGGAGACCGAAAAGGCCTTTCCGTCTGGAGTAGGGGAGAGTGAGGTTATCAAGGGCCTTTATGATTATATCCTTTGCGGAAGCACGAGAAATAGGCAACAGCACATTCCTGTTCTCCTTGAATTTTGCCTGTCTCGAACGCTGCAGCCTTACAAAGAGAGGAAATAGAAAACTCAATAGCACATATCCTAATAGAGGAAAGAGACTGGCAAAACTAATCCTATATGACTCTCCCTGCGTTATCCATTGATATAGAGGAATCTCAATTGAGGCAACAATTACGGATATCATAAGTAACTGAAGATATTTGTAGAATATAAAAACCACCCTCTCCCATGAAATCCAGACAGCGTAAGGCCTTTTTCTGCGCCCAAATATCAGAATAAAAAACGGAGGCAAAGCTATGAATGTCAGCAGAAAGGAGAAGAAAAACACTACATTGCCCCAGTTGAGCGAGAGAAGAACACAGAGAACAGGAGGAAGGAACAAGAGCCAGATACTGCTGAGTATAATGATGCTCTTTATACGCTTCCTCTCCGCCTCTATAAACTCTTCCTCATTCACAGCCCCATATCGCATACTCCTTATTTATCACTTTCCGGCCTATGGACTTTTTCATTAGCTAGTTTCAGAATCTCCGCCTCTATCTTCGGTTCAATGGTGTCGTTCTTTGGGATGTCGGAAATGATGATCTGGCTTCTGTTCAGATTCTGCACAACAGCTATCTTAATGCCAGAATCCAACTCTACAAACCTCCTACCTCCATTTAGGATAGAATGATTTTCAGGCTCGGAATAATCCGTATTCAGATTTTTGAGGGCTTTTATGATTATGTCCTTTGTGGCTTCCAGCGAAAGATTCAACAGCGTTGTCCTTCTTTTCTCGAATTTTTTCCACTTTTTTCGAATAGACACAGCGTAATAATGAAGCCCTGCGAAAGAAATGATGGTGCTGAGTACTAGAGGGAGGACTAATATTGGGTCTGTTCCGAAGATGTCGGCCCCATCCCACAACCATAGAAGATAGAGGTTTTCCACCATAAACAGGAGAATGACCAGAATGAACATATAGAAATATTTTATATTGATTAAGAATAAGTCATCCAGCGACCTCCATAAATTCTGAAACTCTTTCGCTTTTTTTGTATGTTGATATACTGGCAAAAAAAGAAGCAACAGAAGCGATAAGGAAGTCATATTAATAACATAATTATCATAAATAAAATAAAACGGACCGGCCAACAGGAGCCACAGACTCAAAAGGACATAAATCCCGCGTATCCATTTTCTCTCCATCTCAATAAACTCTTCCTCGTTCACGGCCCCTAATATCATGAAGAATATTTATCTTTTCCGGCAGTATCTGCCTTTAGAAGCCGGAGAATCTCCGCTTCGATCTTCGGTTCGATGATATCCCCCTTGGGAATGTAGGAAATAGATATCGCAGTCTCCTTCGAATTTCTGGCCACCCATCCTATTTTCATACCGGAGTTCAGCGTGTACGGAGAGCGAAAAGCCCATTTCGAAGCGGCCTCACCTCCAGAATACTCCAGATTCAGGTTTCCGAGAGCTGATACTATAATGTCCTTGACTTCCCGAGGCGGCAACTTAACGAATAAGGTTCTTGCCATCTCCAATTCTTCCCTTCTCCGCCGATTCTTCCTCCGGAAAAACGTCGCCAAGATAAGTATGAAGATTACCACGATTAGAGGGGAGATGAAAAAGGGCGATATAATCATATTCGATAGAGGTATGTCATGGAGAGACCACGATAGAAGCATTATTTCTGTTTCTGAAACAATGAGACAGAGCATCTCGATGTAAAAGCACTTCCATATAACTGCCAGAACATCGTCCTGAGAGAACCAGATCCCGTGAATATTCTCCCGGCTCTTATTCTCCTTCAATTTAATTAAGAAGAGAGCGGTGATAAACACTAATGCAGTAACGAGAGTAAGAAGACCGCTTGAATCCGAGAAAATGCTGAACGGAAAAAGGAGCAGAAATGAGGAATTTAAAAGGCACCTAAACCATATCCCCGTTGTCTGCATCTCGATGGCTTCCCTCTCATCCATGAAGGTGTATCCCACCACACATATTTATCATTTCCCCATATTGCAGAGCTTCCGCTCCCCAT
>CAZKII010000050.1:0-9580 GCA_964552865.1 uncultured Thermoplasmata archaeon
AATGGGCCCGCCCGGATTTGAACCGGAGTCAATGGCTCCCAAAGCCACAAGGATGCCAAGCTACCCCACGGGCCCTTCACTTCGTTCAGGGCCCTAGTTCGCAAAATTCCTCTGGAATTTTGCTCGCCACGGGCCCCTATGCACATTTATCTTTCGTCCGTTTTTTGAGCTTTCAGACAGTTGTTATCGGGCGTGCAGGTGACGGAATGCCTCTTAGTTCATAAACCTAACGCTTCATAATGGCCGATGCAGGGATATTGTTTTTATATGACCTTCTCTTTCCCCACCCAAGGAGGTAACAATATGAGCAAAGTTACACTATCCGTAATAAAGGCCGATGTCGGCTCCGTTGCAGGGCACACCACCCCGCACCCGGACATGATAAAAGCGGCCAGAAAGGTAATGGTAAAGGGAGTTGAAGACGGGATCATAAACGACTTCTACATCAGCCGCGTAGGGGACGATATCAACCTCTTCATGACCCACTACAACGGCGAGAACAACAGCGATGTGCACGGCCTTGCGTGGGATGCGTTCATGGCGGCCACTGCCGAGGCCAAGGAGATGCACCTGTACGGTGCCGGTCAGGACCTTCTGAGCGATGCGTTCTCCGGCAATGTGAAGGGTCAGGGCCCAGGTTCCGCGGAGATGACATTCGAGGAGAGGAAGTCCGAGCCGGTCATATTCTTCATGGCCGACAAGACCGAGCCCTCTGCATATTCGCTCCCTCTGGCCAAGATATTCATGGACCCGTTCACCACCACCGGCCTTGTGATCGACCCCAGGGCCCACGAGGGTTTCAGGTTCGAAATAGTCGATGTGGTGGACAGCAAGAAGGTTGTGATGGAGACCCCCAGCGAACTTCACGATATTCTCGCACTGCTCGGCGATACCACAAGGTACGCCATAAAGAGGATATTCAGCAAGGACGACAGCATAGGCCCGGCCGCGGTCGTCAGCACGGACAAGCTGAACATCACCGCAGGTAAGTATGTTGGGAAGGACGACCCGGTTGCTGTTGTCAGGGCCCAGAGCGGACTCCCGGCGGTTGGCGAGATTCTTCAGCCGTTCATATTCCCGCACCTCGTTGCAGGGTGGATGAGAGGTTCCCACCACGGTGCAATGTATCCATGTGCCTCTGAGGAATCCAATCCCACCTACTTCGACGGCCCGCCCCGTGTGGTGGCCCTCGGTATGCACATAACCAACGGAAAGTTCCAGGGTATGGAGAGCAGGAACTCCGAGGTTGGGTACCATGTGCCCCTCGATTACTTCGCAGGGAAGGAATGGGATTACACGAGGCAGAAGGCCATCGAGATGAGCATATACATGAGGCAGCACGGCCCGTTCATGCCCGCCATCGTTCCGCCGGAGGAGCTGGAGTACACCACCCGCCCCTCTGTGCTCAAGAAGCTGGAACCGAGGATGGAAGACCTCGAATAAACAAAACCTTTCTTTCATTCATTTATTAATTTCAAGGAGGAATGCCATGCCGATAATCGCCGTGAATTTCAAGGTATATCCCCAGGTCATGGGCAAAGGTGCCCTCAAGCTTGCGAAGATATGCGATGAAGTCGCTTCGGAGACCGGAGCTCAGATTATAATCGCCCCTCCCATGACGGAACTGTCCAGAGTTGCGGCGGAGGTTGATATCCCCGTTTTCGCCCAGCACGCGGACCCTGCGAAGGTTGGCAGTAGTACCGGGCATGTCCCTCTCGAGCTCGTAAGGGAATCGGGAGCCAGCGGGGTTATAATAAATCACTCCGAGCACAGGATGGGTATGGCCGACATCGAATTTCTGGTGAAGAAGTCGAAGTACCTCGGCCTCGAAACCATCGTATGCACCAACAATGTGCCTGTGAGCGCGGCGGCTGCGGCGTTCAACCCGAACTATGTTGCTATAGAACCCCCAGACCTGATCGGTGGCGACATATCCGTGACAACGGCGGACCCATCGATCGTTTCGGACAGCGTTAAAGAGGTCAGGCGCATATCCTCCGATGTTGCAGTGCTCTGCGGAGCAGGGGTGAAGAACGGAGAGGATGTTAAAAAGGCCGTGGAGCTCGGGGCGGAAGGGGTGCTTCTCGCCTCCGGAGTGGTCAAGTCTGAGAACCCCAAGGATGTGCTCATGAACCTTCTGGGATATTGATTAAAAAAAGGAATGGGTTTGCCCTTACGGGCTCGCGGTTTCGTTGGTCCCGCTCCCTATGGTGGTGCCGAGGTCCAGTATTATCGGGTTCCCGGAGCCGTCGGTCAGGATGACATACTGGACATTGGAATTGGGATCGGAAAGTGCCTTTATGTACAGCCATGTCAGATATACCTGCACGGGGTCGTATGTGACATTGCTGTCGTTCCCGTAGGTTCTCGCCAGTTGCTCCTGAACCTCTGCGATTGCCAGGGCCTGTCCTTCCGCATGGATTACTGTTGCGTTTGCCTCACCGTGTGCCGCTATGATCTGGGCATCGGCGTCCGCCCGAGCGTTGGTGAGTGTTGTTTCATAGTTGTACTCCGCGGCGATCATGTTCTGCTCGGCCTGTTTCTTAGCCTCTATTGACTGGTCAACCGTGTCCGGCAGGTCGATGGACCTTATCAGCACATCGTCTACTATTATATTGTAGTTGCCTAGAGCGGCCGTGAGGTTCGTCCTTATGTTCTTCTCCACTTCACCCCTTCCGTCACCTCCGATATAGGTGGCGTTGTAGTGGGAGGCCACATCCCTCGGCACATTCCGTATATACCTGTCTATCAGTGTGGTCATGTCTCCGTACTGAATCCTGTTATCGGCCACCTTGTCTGGCGGCATATGGAATATGAGGGAGATGTCCATCTTTATGTTCAGGTTATCCGCTGACCTCACCGTCACGGTGGAGCCGCTGGTCATGTCCCTTGTCTGCACGTTGTATCTTATGATCTCGATGTCCGAAACGGCGTACATGGGATTGAAGTGCCATCCCTCGTTGATCTCCTTTGTGCTGGGACCCGTGGGCGAGGAGACTATGACTCCTTTGTATCCCGCCGGAACGTTTACGAAACTGGCTGCAAGGACGGCGAGTATTATTATGAAGAGAACGAGCCATGCGAATACCTTCGCGCCGCTCACCCTTTCGTCATCGCCGCTGCCCGATATTATCACTCTTTTTGGACTGATGGATGCCATTTACATCCCTCCTGTTCTCTTTATACCCGTTCTGCCTGTGTTCTTATACACATGGTGTTCCATTGTCTTCATCTCTTTTCTCCTGCGGTTGTCCGCATCACATCATAGTGTATGTGCTATTTATATTTTACGACAGGATAACTTTGGGGTTAAAAAAGTTCAGAGGGGGTGCCCCCCTCCTATGAGATAGGTTATTACGGCAGTGAGGAGGCCGGCCATGATGAACCTCAGTCCGCTGTATACGATATTGTCTTTGATAAGGGAACCCATGTATGCCCCCATCGCGAAGAGGAATGTCAGGGTTATTCCGATGGAAACTATCACCGCAGCGTGAACTTCCATAAATAGAAAGGGCATAATGGGTATCATCGCCGCGATGAGGGGTGCGATTCCGTGAATCAGAGGCACGACGACGGTTGCGAATCTCACGGCCTTCTCGTGGGTGCCGCCAACCTTTGCGAGCATGGCATTTTCCAGTTTCCTGTGCTCCAGTTTGTTCTCCACCCTCTCCGCTTCGTACGCTCCTACCACGCTTGAGACGGCCAGCGCCACACCTCCTGCCACCCCTGCCGTGATGACCAGCTCTCTCGATAGGGAATGAAGGGAGCCGAGGATGACTCCCAGAATTGTCAGTGCGCCGTCGAATGAGCCGGTAACGAAGTACCTGCGGGAAATGGATGTCAGGTTGGTAACCTTGGCGTATTCTCTGTATGTGTTGATCCATCCGCCGATTATCGGGAGCCTGCTCCAGATCCCTCTTTTTCCGCTCTTTCTTCCGTTCTGCCTCTCGCCTGCTCCTTCGATGTTCCTTTTTTTTGCATCGCCTGTCTTCGGGAGCATACCTGCGGGAATCTCGTTTTTCTGCATTTTCATCTCCTGTTTCATTTATCTCGAAGCCTGCCTATCATTGCGTCGATCACCTTCCGCCCCATCTCCATGCAGCCCTCTTCGACCCGGGCGGAGCCCTGAGCCATATCCGGGCGTCCGCCTCCTTTTCCGCCGCACACCTTCAATCCCGCATCCAGAATATCTTTCATGCTGCGGTCGGTGTTTCCAGCCGCCATTATGCTGAGCTTTCCCTCCGTGCATCCAGCGAGGATGACCGCGAATTTCTCTTTTTCCGGTATAATATCGTGGATGGCTTTGGAAAGGGCCATAATGTCCTTCATATTCCCCTCTAATACGCTGCTTATCACCCTTATGCCGTTCACCGTGCTGGAGTTCGCCAGAAGGTTCTCTGTCTGCATGCTGCTTATCTCCTTTTCAAGGCTCTCCGCCCTTTTTCTCGCATCCTTCCATTCCTTCGCCATTCGTTCAGCGGATCCGGCTACCTTTTCGATATCCGTGTTGAGAATGCCAGCCACCTTCTTCAGCGTTCTCTCCGTTCTCTGGATGTAATCAACGGCCGGGCGGCCTGCGGTGAACTCTATCCTCAGGACACCGTCCTGAATCCTCTTGGTCCTGATAAGTTTGATGATGGCCACCTCTCCGGTCCTCTCGCAGTGGGTTCCTCCGCACGCCTCCACATCAACGCCTGGGATCTCCACTATGCGCAGCTCCTTTCCGGGGACGACACCGCCCTGATAGAGTGTGAAGCCGTACATCCTCTCTGCCTCCTCCCTGCTCATGAATCCGAGGTTCATGGGGATGTCCTCCTGAACAATGGAGTTGGCTATGCGCTCTATCTCGTAGAACTCCTCCTCGCTCAGCTGTCTGTAATGGGTTATGTCGAGCCTCGCCATCTCGGTGCTCTTGTGCGCTCCCGCCTGCCAGACATGCCTTCCGAGAACCTCTTTCGCCGCAGCGTTCACTATGTGCGTGGCCGTGTGGTGCCTCGTGAGGTCCATCCGCCTCTGCCAGTCTATGATTCCGTGGACAGCACCCGATGTGGCCGCAATTCTATCCACCGTATGGACGACCACTCTTCCGTACTTCTCAACGGCCAGAACCTTCATCTCTCCCGCATCGCATAGAAGGGTTCCGGTATCGCTATCCTGTCCTCCACCTTCGGGATAGAATGCGGTTCTGTCCAGTATTACTTTATCCTCAAACGCGCCGATTATCTCGGCATCGAACTCCCTCATCTTCGGGTGTGGGTAATAAAGAAGCTCCGTATCCGGGTATTCCGCGGGTAGGGCCTTTTCCTTCTTGCTGTCGTGCTTCTCCACATCCTCCCTCTCGTGCTTTTCCGCCACTCTGCGGTAGAAATCGTCGGGGATGTCAATGCTTCCGCCGGAGAACTCCCTCACCAGTTCGGGATTGAGGCCGTGCGAGTCGTAGAGAAGGATGAGGTCATCCACTGTTATCTCCTTCTCTTCTTTTTTCCTCTCGGCCATGAGCCTCTGGACGATGGCTTTCCCCTTCTCAACGGTGGCGAGGTATTTCTCCTCCTCCACCTTTACGAGGTTGATGACGCTCTCCCTGCTTTCTTCCACCTCAGGGAAGTCCTTTGAAAAATAATCTATCTGCCTCTCCACTATCCCATGGAGCGGGATTTTGAGTCCGAGTTCACGGAGCGCCCTCATCCCCTTTCTAACCAGAAGCCTGGCGAAGTATCCTTCCTTCACATTGGATGGAACCACTCCGTCGGTGAGCATGAACATGAGCGCCCTTGTATGGTCGGAGACGATGTATATGTTTTCAAGGGGGCGTATCGCTTTTTCCAGCTCCGGAACGCTTATGTTAAGCCGCAGTGCCACGGTCTCCCTGAGCTCCTTCAGTTTCGCGCCGCCGTCAAGGTTCATTATCCCGGCCACCTTTGAGTATTCCGCAAGAATTCCCGTGTCCGTCTCGATCCCCGTTTCCTCCTTAAGATATGTCAGAACAGGGCCGAATACCGCCTCGTACGCGCTGGGTGTTCCCTGAGACAGCCATGTGAGCCTCTCCAGCCCGTAACCTGTGTCCACCACCTGCATGTCCATGGGTGCCAGTTCTCCGTCGTCGCCCACGGTGTACATCATGAATACGAGGGTTGCGACCTCGACACCTCCCACCACCACCTCAAGGCAGGGGCCGGAGTTCCCTCCTCCCTTCCATCCAGCCTCGATATAGGTGATCTCCCTTTCGTCTATGCCGAGGTCTTTCGTGAGGAATGTATGGCACAGCTCGACCGTCCTGTCCTTGAAGTAGATGTAATCGTCCTTTTTGTTGAAGGCGTGGTGCGCCATCATCTCGAACATGCTGAGATGCCTTCCTGTCTTTCCGATGTTGTCTATGTCGTTGAACCTGACGCAGGTCTGGGATATGGTGAGCGGGTTGGCCGGCGGGCTGACCGTGCCGTTTATGACCCAGGGCTGAAAGTCGTATATGGATGCCTGTGTGAAGAAAACATCGTCCCTCCACCTTGCGGTTATGGGGTACCTCGCGATTCTGGTGTGGCCGTTCCTCTCGAAGAACGACAGGAACGCCTCTCTCATCTCGTGAAGTTCGTAGGCCTTTCTGGTGGGGGGATTCCCGATGAACGAGTACTCGACGCACGGGGCCTCACCGCATGTCTCATGCTCTCCCTGACTCCAGAAGTGCCTGCCGCATTTCCGGCACTGCTGCCTTTTGAAGCCGTTATTCCGGAAGTATTCGATGTCGTATTCCTGCGGGTCCATGCTCATGGAATATTCCTCTTGTTCATAAATCTTTGCAAAGTAAAAGGAAAGAAGGGTTTTTCCTCAGTCCCATGAGGACTCGAGGAATGCTTTATATGCAAGATGGCTGGCGTATATGTCCGCCTTGCTGCTCAGTTCCATGGGAGAGTGCATGCTTATGACACCGGGGCCGCAGTCCACCGTTTCGACTCCGTGCTGGGAGATGTATTTGGCGATGGTCCCTCCGCCGCCTTCGTCCACCTTCCCGAGCTCTCCAGCCTGCCATGGAACTCCTTTCTCCGTGAACAGGCGGGTTATGAAGCTCATGTACTCTGCGTGTGCGTCGTTGGAGGAGTATTTTCCGCCGGAGCCGGTGAACTTCGTCACGATGATCCCGTGGCCGATCTTGGCCGCGTTCCTCAGGTCGTGCACCCCTTTGTAAGTGGGGTTGATGCCCGCATCCACATCGGCGGAGAGAGCCATTGAGTTCTGGAGGGCGCTGAGGACATCGAACATGGCTGTCTGGCCCTGATGCTTCAGAAGCTCGGCCACCACCACCACGAGGAAGTTGGACTGTGCGCCAGTGTTCCCGTCGCTGCCGATCTCCTCCTTGTCGAAGAACAGGCTTATGGCGGTTCTCTTCGGCTTTTTAATCTCCATTATCGCGGTAAATGATGTGTAGCCGCAGATCCTGTCGTCCTGTCCGTAGGCTCCCACAATGCTCCTGTCGAAGCCCACATCCCTTGCCTTCCACGCGGGGACGATCTCCAGCTCGGCCCTGAGGAAGTCCTCTTCCACTATGCCGAATCTGTCGTTGAGTATCTTCAGGATGTTGGTCTTTATCTTTGCCTTCACATCCTTGTCGTCGATGGGTATGCTGCCGACCAGAAGATTGAGTTCCTCTCCTTCTATGACCGCCATGCCCTTCCTCTCTCCCTGGGTCTTTCTCGCCAGATGGGGAAGCAGGTCTGCGAAGACAAATATCTCGTCATCGTCATCCTCTCCTATCTTTATATCCACCCGCTCCCCGTCCTTTTTGTAGATCACTCCGTGGAGGGCAAGGGGGATGTTCACCCACTGGTATTTCTTTATGCCGCCGTAGTAGTGGGTCTTGAAGAGGGCCATCTCTCCGTCCCCGTCCTCGTAGAGGGGGTGGACCTTCAGATCGACACGGGGGGCGTCTATGTGGGAACCGACGATATTCACGCCTTCCGAGACCGGTTCCTCGCCGACGACTATGAGCGCTGCGGTCTTTTCCCTGTTCACGACATATACCTTATCCCCTGCTTTCAGTTTCTTTACGCTGTCAAGGGGCTTGAAGCCGTGTTTCTCCGCCTCGGAAATAATGTACGCCACGGCCTCGCGCTCGGTCTTCGCCTCGTTCAGGAAGCCCTTGTATCCCTCGGCATACTTGAAAATCTTCTCCTTGGTTTTTTTATCCGCGGTCTTCCACACGGACTCGTTCTTAAGGCTCAACTCGTCCTCAATGCTCTTTTTCTCCTTTTTCTTGGCCATATAATCACCTTCATCTTCTTCGTAACTCCAAAATCTTGGGTGGCAATAGGCTTTTTGCATTTAAAAGTATCCCCTCACATGTGATGGTTGGGGAACGGTGGAACAGGGCCATAAACAGCACATAACAAGTTTTATTAACCCCCTTATCAATACGGACATATGAACCGGGCCTTTGTCATCGGGATTGTTATCGGGCTGATTCTAACCTCCCTCTCAGTCCCGATTAGTCCGGCCGATTCGAAGGAAGGAGCAGCCTCTGCTCCTTCCGTAATCACCTACATTAACACCAATATAACAATCAACGACACGCAGGTATGGGAGAACCAGACTATAGTGTTAACAGGCAATTTAACTATAGAAGCAGGCGGAGACTTAATCCTAAAAAACACCTCACTGAAATTAAACTGTTCATCAGATGGGCAATATCATATAGAAGTTCTTAACGGTGCTTCTATGAAAATACTTGACCTTGATGGTAATAATACTACCATAAATGATGCTTCATGGATTACATCGGAAACAGAATATGGCTTCAATTTTTGGGTTCGAGATGGCTCGCTTTTTGAAATTAGAAATTCAAATATCAGCAAGTGTGGCTATTTCTGGTATGGAATTCCATCAAAAGAAGGACTTCTTATTGAAACAGACAACGCTGTCATAGACCACTGCAACTTCTCCTACAATTACGACGCCCTCGTTTTATACGATTCCGACGCTGTGGTATCAAACAACACATTCTACTGGAACGAGATTGGCATAGAAGCGACGGTCTGGTCCAACTCGACGATTAAGAACAACCAGATAGGTTGGAGCAAAACATACGGTATATGGATAAACGGATGGGATAATACGCCAGGCTATCCCAGCAACCCTGTAGTAAAAAACAATATAATCACCGATACAGGAAGAGGAGATCCAGGCGGAGTTGGGCTCGCAATAGATTATTACTCTCAGCCTTTAATAGAGAATTTGCATATCTTAAGAAGTACTGAAGATGCCGCCTTTGTTGGAGAGGACTGTACATCCACTTTAATAAATATGACTATTGAAGGCGGAGGAAATCATGGCATTACAAGCTCTAATTCAGGATATGTCCACATATACAATACCACTATAGCACCTACAAGTATAGATGAAATTTCAGTTGCAGGAGCTCCCGGCTCGTTTTTCATAGTTACAAACACAACATTTGATCCAGCCAAGGTATACATTGACAGCTCCGGGAATCTCACCGTCCGCAACTACCTCCACATCCATGTCAACGACTCCGCCGGCAAACCAATCCCCAACGCGACCGTTCACATAACCGACAACGCCAACGGCACAT
>CAZKII010000051.1:0-2353 GCA_964552865.1 uncultured Thermoplasmata archaeon
CCGCACTTGGGGCACACATCGTCGTCCTCAGAAACAGGTGCACCGCAGGCCGGACAGAACTCGCCCTCGGACATGTAGTATTTTCTCTCCTCCCATGCGGTATAGGCGAAGAGCACAAGTCCGAAAATGACCATCATGGAGAAGATTGTGGAGAGTATTCCGGCAGTGGCCGCGGAGCTCAGGCTCAGGAGTATGTTGCCGCCGAGGAATAGCAGAAGGCTCCAGTATAGCATGTTCTTTGTCTGCTTCCTCATCTCCAGCTCCTCGGCATCTCTCTCTATCTTGTAATAGTATATGAGATAGTAGGCACCGAAGAAGAATAGCAGGGTGGCGAGGAGGGACAGAAGGGTTGATCCTACGCCCATGGGGGCTCCGGTCTTGTTGTGTCCTTCCACTTCTATGTTGTGCCAGAGGGAACTCAGGCCGTACAGGACCAGCGAACCGTAGAGGCCGATAATACCGTAGAACATCTTTTTCAGGTTCTCATCCCGCTCGTCGAACTCCTCCGCCTTGCATACGGCCAGGCCGCAGTTGGGGCATACAACATACTCCCTCAGCGCAGGATCGTCGTCGGTGATGGCCTCAACAATGTTCTCCGGGTCTATTTCTGCGCCACAGAATTCACAGTGCCTGTACTTTCTTTTCATGAAGAGGTATATAAGGCCGATGACGCCGAGCAGGAATATCACAAATCCTATGAACCCTACCATAGTATCCTGATACCCGAAACCCACATACAGGTTGGCGGGGAAGCCAACGAAATTATGGAGATAGGAAACGAAAAATCCTATGCCGATGGAACCGATGAGTATAAGAAGAACACTTCCCCGGAGGATAAGTTTGTCTGTTTCGAGCTTTTTTTCATCGATACGGTCCTCCAGATCCTCGTAGGAGAACTTCTCTTCCTCCTCCTCGTCAGTAGGGGGCTCTTCTTTGGCGGGCTCCTCCTCGACTTCCATTTCCAGCTTCTCTGGCTTTTTATCCTCCGTTTTCTCCGGCGTAGGTGTCTCATCCTGTATTTCCTCTTCAGGTTGCTCCACGCTCTCTGTTTCTTCTTCCATCAGGAGCTCTTCGTCACCTATATATTCTTCTTCTCCCTCTTCTATGAGGTCGCCTATCTCTTCTGCATCGGTTATATTGATTTCCAGCCCCTCTTCGTCCCCCGTATCCAGCTCTTCCTCTCCGAACTCGAGCGACTCCTCCGGGGGCACGGCTTCCAGATCTCCGCTCTCTTCGAGTTCCTCTTCGAGCTCTTCCTCCGCAGGGACAAAGATCTCACTCCCCTCCATGTTCGGCGTTTCCTGATCTTCCGCCGCCAGAACCTCCTCATCTGTCGTTACGGGCTCCTCCTCTTCCGTTGAAAGGTCAACTTCTATGATCTCCTCGTCCTCTTCAACCTCTTCCAGGCCTTCCATGAGCCCTTCGCTCAGCTCCTCGTCCTCCATCTCGAATACCTCACCGCAGTACGGACAGGCAGGGGCGTGTATGGAAACCACCTTTCCGCAGCTGGGGCAGAGCGCCTGCTCTTCTTCGGGTATCTCTTCGACATCTTCAAACTCCATGGCCGCTCCACATACAGGACATTCGAGGGCACTGGCATCTACTTCCGCTCCACAGACGGGGCATTCTCTTTCAGCGCTGATGATAATCACCTTTGCAAGTTTTGAAGGATCTTTTTCTCCCTCTTCCTGAGGGGGTATTTACAATCTTCTTTATATCTCTTTCTATTGGCCGATGGGCATGGCTCGCCCTCAGCGATATCCGGGGATATGCGCCTTCTGCTCGTGTATCTTCTTTATGTCGTATCGCTCCAGCTCTTTCCTGTATCTTCTGTCCAGCCTCTTCTTCTCCTTTTTTATCACCGAGAGGTCCTTTTCGGATTCGAGCAGTTCTTCCAGTTCGTCTATCTCATCCAGAATCTCTGTGTTGTAGGCCATGCCGTTCATGGCCATGATGGCCAGCGTGTTCCTCATGATTCGTAGTTCCAGCCTCATGCTGTTTCTGGAGTCCTCCCGATATACCCTTTTGTTCAGCCGGACGATGCTCTCTCTGTGTGTTTTGAGGGCTTTAAGGACGCTCCCGATCCTCTTCTGCATATCCAGAAATGTGTCTTCAAGGGCCAGAATGCTCCGGGCCGCCTGAGCCACGGGCACCACCTCATCGGCCTTGGTGCGGTTGTTTATGTCAAGGGCCTTCATGAAGAGTTTTTCCCTCTTCACCCTGGTCTGCATCCGGGAATCAAGGCTCTTTATCCTCCGCTCCTGCTCCCGTATCCTCTTCTTCAGCAGGGTTATCTCCTCCCGAAGGGCCTCGGTCTCGTCGCTCATCGCTTCCCCTATGGCAAATTTGGTAT
>CAZKII010000051.1:2453-9546 GCA_964552865.1 uncultured Thermoplasmata archaeon
AGATTTCGGCCTAACGAAACCTATAAATACCACGAAGCAGAAGATTAATATACCACTGTTTCCGGGGATTTGAGCCGGACATGTGCCATAGCAGAAAGAGGATGAGAACATGAAGAGATACGGACCTGCCGGGATACCGCTTTCTTCCAAGGGGAGAACGATAAAGGACGGGATTGAGGATGTGCACATGATGGGCCTTAATGCCATTGAGATTCAGATGATAAGGAACTTCGTGGAGCAGCGCCCTCCCGAGGACTTCGAGGTGGGCATGCGGCCGGAGGAGATCTGCAGCTCTTTCATCGTGGAGGTGGGGAAGCCGGTGGGGGATGACTATGTCTTCACCTCAACCGGGACGGAGGTCATAGAGGAGGACGACATTCTGACCATCCTTCATATCCCCAGTGTCGGCGTGAATTATAAGGAACTGAGGGCGATGGGCAAGCTGGCCAGAATGCTCGATGTCAGGGTTGCAGTCCATAGCCAGTATTACATAGACCTCATAAGCGGTGATGAGATAACCTCACGCAGCCTCGACAACATCATGTGGAGCGGCGTGGTGGCTAGAGAGGTGGGCGCGGACATGGTCATAACCCACATCGGCCCCTATGGGGATGTTAAGAAGAAGGAGGCCATGAGGCGTGTTAAGGAGAACCTTGAGATCATACTGGAGCGCTTCAGGGAGAACGGGATAACCGCTAAAATCGCAGTGGAGACCAGCGGAAAGCAGGAGCTATTCGGTTCCATGAGTGAGGTCCTGACTCTGGCAAAGAGCCTCGACGGTGTCACCCCCCTGCTCAATTACGCTCATATCCATTCTCGGGAGGACGGAAGCCTCAAAACCCCGGACGACTTCAAAAAGCTCTTTCAGAAGGTCAGGAAGTTCCTTGGAGGGGAGATATACGGCCACTTCTCCGGTGTGGAGTACGACCGCGGGAACGAGACGAGGGCCACGCCCATAAAGAAAGGGGACCTGAAGTTCGAACCCCTTGCCGAGGCCATGCTCGACAGCGATGACGACTTCGTTCTGATATGCGATTCCCCCCTCCTTGAGCACGATGCCATGTACATGAAGGTGATAACCGAGAGGACTCTGGGGAAGAGAATCGCCCGGGAGAAGAGGGAGGTGGAGCGGCTGGCAATGGAGCGGGAGAAAGAGGAGGAGATGCGCAGGGCGGAAGAGGAGAAAGCGGCTGCGAAGAAATCCCCGGGGAAAGATAAAGCCCAGAAGGATGAAGCGCAGCCTGAGAAGAAATCGGACTCGAAAAAATCCTCCGGTCCTTCCGATGTAAAGGAGGGCAAGAAGTCAGGCGGCTCAAAGAAAAAGCCTTCCGGAAAGAAATCGGAATCTAAGGGTTCCGGCGGTTCAAAGGAGAAGAAACCCGCCGCTTCGGAGAAGAAGGGGAAGTCATCGGGAAAGAAGGGCGGCGGGAAGGAAAAGTGATACCATGACGGAGACCGAGGAACTGACCCGGCTTCTTGACGCAATAAGGGCCACGCTTCTGAACGGCAGGGAGGAGAGTGAGGCCAGCAAAGGTGAGGAGAGGAAGGGGCCCATAGATAGGATGGTGGACTGCATACTGGAAGCTCCTAACATATTCGTCTACGGTGTGGGGCGCTCCGGGCTTGTGGGCAAAGCATTTGCCATGCGTCTGGTTCAGATGGGTCTTCAGACCTTTTTCATCGGAGAAACCATAACCCCAATCGTGAAGGAAGGGGATGTGGTGATAGTGATCTCTAACACCGGCCAGACCATGTCTGCGGTTCAGACGGCGAACATATCCGGAAGGGTCGGTGCCAAAATAGTGGCGGTTACGGGGAACCCCCATTCCAAGCTCGGTCATGCTGCTGACATAATAATCCCAATCGAACTGGTGAAGGACAGAAAAAGAGGGGAATACGCCCCTCTGGGCACGCTTTTCGAGGATGCCACCCTGATCCTTCTCGACAGCGTGGTGGCCATCATCATGAAGAGGATGGGACAGACCGAGGAGGACATGAGGCAGAGGCATGCCATAATGGTCTGAGCCCTTTCAATCCTCCCAGTGCACCTCGGTTCTCATGCCTATTCTCCTCATTATCGAGTAAACCCGTTCTCCGAAGAAGAGGGTGAAGTAGAAGTTCCCGGCGGCGTGAAGGATGTTGAAGAGCATTCCGGACAGGAGGACAGCCAGATATGTGTAGCTGGTGATGGGGAAGAACATCAGGAATGTGGAAGTGTCCATTATCAGACCGTAGAGGATGCCGAAGAGTGCGGACACGACCGCGGCCCGCTTTATGTTGAGCTTTTCCCCCGATGCCGTGTTTTTCAGCAGCAGAGGGTGTAGCCACGACGACAGAGCCCCGATGAGCCCCCAGGAGAGCATCTGCCAGATCGTCCAGTATCCCTGACCCAGAAATATGTTGGATATGGCCGCTGTCATGACACCAACCAGAAAGCCGGTCTCCGCATCGAAAGCGAGGCCCACCATCATTATGAGGAATGTGCATGGCTGAATATTGGGAAGTGGGGCGAAGGGGATTCTGGAGACGCCGATGAGGGCACCGAGCACGGAGACCAGGACAACGCGTCTGGAGTCCATAGCTCCCGTTTCGAATCGGATGATTACATAAAGGACCGGCAGGGCAGCGAGCACCACGGAGAGCAGCGGTGTCATTTCAGCCGTGGTACCGCCCCCTTTGAAGGAGTTCTCCGCCACTGAGCTCGTATATGTTCGCAGAGAGAAGCCGGAGAAGTTCCATGTCGTGGGTCGCCACGATTACGCCTTTCCCCGCCATCAGTTCCTCTCCGAGATACCTGACTAGCGCTCCCCTTCTGACCGGGTCCATCCCCCTCGTGGGTTCGTCTAGGAGGATTATTCTCTGCTCCGATACGAGGACCGTTGCCAGAGCGGCCCTTTCCTTCTCCCCGCTGCTGAGGTCTCTGGGGTTTCTGTGTCCGTATCCGCTCAGGGAAAGCTTCTCCAGTATACTGGCTATCCTTTCCTCCCCTCCCCCGATCCCCATGTTCTTCAGGGTGAATCCTATCTCCTCCTCCAGCGTGTCGTGGAAGAGATATGCGCCGGGGTACTGGCCGAGATAGGCTATCCTTTTCGCTCTTTCCGCGGCGGAGAGCCCCTCCATATATATCATATCCCCCTCTCCGATGGCTATCCCGATTTTCCCCTCTGTTTTTACGCGGGGGAGGCCCATTATCGCCCTGAGGAGCGTGCTCTTCCCTGAGCCGTTCTTTCCCACGAGGCCGATGACCTCACCCGCATGCAGTTCCATGTCTATGTTCTCGAGAATCCTGCCGCTTCCTGTCTGCCGGTACTCCGCCGACAGGCGGGAGACGCTCATGAGAACGGCTTCGCCCGCGAGGTTTGGGAGAGGGTCCTCCGCTCCCTCTTTTATCTCCTCGTTGCCTGCGATGCTCCCGTTCCGCATGAAGACCTTTCTGCCCTCCCTTATATCATCGTGGCTGGATATGACTACGGTGCTCCCCTCCGTGTTCAGTTTCTTTATGATTTTCATGAACTCCTTCCGGGCATCGCTGTCCAGCTGGGATGTGGGCTCGTCCAGAAGGATGTGCCGCGGGCCGGGTGCCAGAATGCTAGCGAGTGCGATCTTCTGCTTCTCGCCTCCGGAGAGTTCCGCTGTTCTGCGGTCCATGAGATGGGAGATATTCAGAGCCTCGGCCCAGTCCTCAATCCTCCTCAATATCTCCCCTCTTTCGAACCCGAGGTTCTCCATACCGAAGGCTATTTCGTGTCTCACCGAGGACATCACCACCTGATTTTCCGGGTCCTGAAAGAGGAGGCCCACCCTTCTTCTCACCCGCTCGGTCTCGTGCCTCGTGGTCATCCCGTCCACCTCAACGGTGCCGGAGATACTGCCTCCGTAGAAGAAGGGAACGATTCCGTCTATGGAGCGAAGGAGTGTCGTTTTTCCCGAGCCCGAGAGCCCTTTAAGAACCACGAACTCGCCGTCCTCGATGCTGAGGTTGATTCCGTCCAGTGAGTTATCGGGGCGCCCGGGGTACCTGTAGCTGAGATTGCGGATGCGGATCATTCCCTGCCACCCCCCAGCAGTACGGTGAGGTAGAGCGGGATGGATGCCACAGGCAGGCAGGTCGGCATGAGGGATGGCAGGACGGCCTGCAGGAACACAGGGAAGAAGGCGGCGATCTGGAGCGAAAGCAGCACCTTTCCTCCTGTGGAAAGGGGTCTGTAAAACGCCGATGTGCCCTGTTTTCTGGCGGAGAACGAACGCGACTCCATGGATTCGGCCATGCTCATCCCCCTCTCGAGAGAGCCGATGAGGAGAGGGATGATAAGAGCCCCCCTGTTCTTAATCCGCTCCGCTCTCTTCCCGGAGTCCATTTCCACCCCCCGAATGCGCATGATGTCCTCTATCTCCGCCTCGTCCGAGGCTATCAGCGGATAGAGGCGGGCGCCTATGGCCAGCGCCATCATCGTTTTGGAGCCGGAGCCGACTTCCAGCAGTTCGTCGGGGTTCACCGTGAGGGATAGGATTAGAAAGGCGCTTACCGAGACCTCCAGCCGCAGGATGAGCGGAAGAACGGTCAATATGGGCTCCGCGGGGATCGGTATCCCCCAGAGGTTCCACCATGTGTTTTTCGGCAGAACGATGAGGGATATTGCGAAAATGCTCAGGGAGAGGTATAGTGTGAACCGCATGATTCCGGCCCAGTCCTTCAGGATTCTTCCGGCTGCGGCCACCAGCACGGTTACGGCGAAAAGAAGGACGAGAAGGAGGGTGTCCGTGGTCATAAGGGATGCGGAGAATATCGACAGCACGAATGCGAGGGTGACCACAGGGTGGAGGGTGTGTATCCTGCTTCCGGTGTTTCTGTAAACGGGCAGCATCAGGTATCCCTTTCCTGCATGGAGGAACTGAACGACCAGACCACAATATCTCCTTCCGAGAGGCGATAGGAGTCGGAAGAGACCGTGGCGTATTCATCGTTCACCCAGTACTGCCAGTATGCACCGCCCTCCCCGTTCGTCACGCCGTTGACCGAGGTTACCAGTCTCCCGTAGGAGTAGTTTTCGTAGTCCATGTCCCAGCCGGCCAGGGCGCATGCGTTTTCCAGAGCTTCGAAGGGCGTTTCCGCGGTCATGTTTAGGAATATCACGGTGCTCGAGTTGCCCGGCCTTTCCGACCAGTCTCCGTTTTCCAGTGTCCAGACCGTCGGGTCGTTCGCTTCGGCTCCGCTGAAGTTCACCGTGAGCGTTATGGTACTTCCTCCCTCTTCTGCGTGCGGTAACGGGTTGAATCCGGCCAGCAGGAGGATGAGAAGGATGAAGACCGGAAGAGCCGCTGCGGCAAAGACCAGTCTCTCTCTCCCCCGCTCTCTCATGCTTTACCTCCGTTTCAGGGCGATTACCGCCGCGATGCCCGCAACGATCACTATCAGCACGATCCCCACGGCCATATAGATGTAGATGTCCATGTTCAGGCCGGTCAGCGGCTCGTCTGTTTCCGTCCCGTTATCTGTGTCGGTTGTGCCGGGGAGGCCGATATCCGAGCCTCCGTCCGGTTCAGAGTCTGCCTTTTCGTAGATGTAGAGGGAGCCAGTATCCGCTCCGAGGACGACTTTATCCTCAACGGGCACGGGTGAGGAGAGGACATAGGCCCCGCCGGTTATGGTGTCGTTCCAGAGCATCTTTCCGTCGGCCGTATTCAGTGCGTACAGGGTGCTGTTCTCCTCCGAGGTGATCGCATATATCACGCTTCCCGCAATGGTGGGCGATGCCTTCAGGGGGCCTCCCAGATCCTTCTTCCACAGGGTCCTGCCCTCAGTGTTCAGGCAGAGGAGCTCGTTCCCGGCAGCGGCGTAGATGTTCTTTCCGTCATAGGCAGCCGATGCGGTGGCCGGCCCTGTTTCCACGCTCCACATCACGCTCCCGTCGCTTTTCGAGAGGGCGGTTATGTTTCCGCTCACCGCGGAGTACCCGCTGTAAACCGAGGATGTTACGATGAGCATATCTCCTGCCACCACTGCGGCTCCCCGTATCTTTCCGCTCAGGCTGGCGTTCCATACCTCGCCGCCGCTGGTGTTCACCGCATATAGGGTGCCTGCATCGTTCCCTATGAAGATGTTCAGGCCGTCTGTGGTGGGCGTGGCCGCATAGATGGACGCGCTGGTGTTGAACCTCCAGTTCAGGCTACCGTTCTTCGCGATGGAGTAGAGATACCCGTCCCCCGAGCCGACATACACGGAGCCGCCGTAGTACATGGGGCTGCCGGTGATTCCGGTGAAGGAAGACCCGGTGGAGAATGTCCACTCCTTCTCGCCGGTGTTTATGTCGAACGAATAGATGGTTCCGTCAGTGGAGCCAACGATCACCATGCCGTCCGCATACAGGGGCGTGGATGTCTGCCATCCGGCCCCTCCGATATCGGCCTTCCAGAGCGTTTTATAGTCCATATCCATGCAGAATACCTGCGGGCTAGTGTCATAGGAGTAAGAAGTCCAGTTGTATATCCCGGAGGTAACTCCGATTATCTTTCCCTCCGCGTATATGACGCTGCAGTCGACGAAGCCGCTGTTCATCGGTATATCCGTCCTGTTGACAGGTCCTTCGATTCCAGAGACAGAGGAATAAGCCGGAGCACCGGGGCCGTTCCGGTAGGATGTCCACGGATGCATATTCTCCGGTGTTGCCACAGGTGAATCGCCGGGATAACCGGCAACGAGGCTCCACGCAATGGCGCCTTTATCGATGTCTACGCTGTCCGCACCGGAAGAGGAGAGCTCCCAGGAAACGGAGGAAGAGTTCCAGAGCCAGAAGTGCCACCACGGACCTGGCCATGTCCCTTCCATGCCGCCGATGGAGTTCACCATCACTCCGTAAGCGCTGGTGCTGTAGTTCATCCCGATGCCCGCGCTCTCGCAGGCCTCAAGGGTTATGTTGAACGCGTTCTCTCCGCTGGAGTTCGATTCAAGCCAGACATATCTTCCGTCCCCGTAGTCAATCAGCACGGAAACAGGGCTGTCCGCCGCTTCCGATACCTGCACAGGGCTGAGCGTCAGGGCCAGAAGCGCTATTACAACTGTTATCGCTGCGATTTTTCTCATTTTACACCACCG
>CAZKII010000052.1:0-9490 GCA_964552865.1 uncultured Thermoplasmata archaeon
AGAAAGGCTTGATAAATAGGGCAAAGCCTTGTAAAATGAATTCGGGATACTACATTCGCAGTAGATATGACAGGTCCATCTCGAACCCTATCACCGGATATCCGAGGTCGAAGTTCGTTATCACCTCGGGATGGTACTCTCCGAAGAGGCCTATTTCCTCTCCGTCCACCGCAATTGATGCGGCCCTCCCCCTTATGAACGCAGGGTCGTCCGACGCGGATATCTCGCACTCCAGCCCCATGTCCCGGCATATCGAAATTACGAGGGATTTCATCTCCGTGAAACCGGCCTTGGCGTGTATGGCCAGACCTGCAAGGTGAAGCCTTCGTTCGTGATCTCTGACAACACTTCCAACCTCGAAAATCCTCTGGGGCAGGTCCCTGTGCCTGTTCTTTTTCAGAATCCCGAAGAGGCTGGGCGTAAGATCTGTTCTGAGGCATGTGTGCTCCTCGGTTATGGGGTTCTTTATCTCCGTTACGGCATAGGGCACATCCCTCTTTCTTCTCATCGAATCGAACTGTATCTCTGGAGATGATAGGGTAAGTGTCGTCACCTCCATGTAGCCGTAACCGACCATCGTCTCCCTAACCTTTTCGGAAAGTGCCGATGTTCGGGTTTCACTGCCCACGGTAAAGGCCTGCGGCTTTGTCCCCTCTATCCTATCGTATCCGTAACCGATGGCCACCTCCTCCACTATGTCGATGGGATGCATTATATCCTGTCGATACGGGGGCACCTTCACCTTTATCTCGTCTCCGTTCAATTCCGCACCCATGCCCGCCGCCTTCAGTGCCGGAACCAGATCACTTTTCTTTATGCCCGGCCCGATGAGACCGATTACATAATCCGAACCGACCGTCCACTCCCTCGGCGACATGTCGGGAAGGGAGAACTCCCGCTCCCCGCCGCCATCCGGGAAGTCTCGGTACTTTACAGCCACTGTTTCAATCCTGCCGCCCCTTTCCACAAGCGCTGCGGCCACGATGTTAAGCGCGGCATTGACCGCTCGGAAATCGGTGCCGGTAACATCCAGAAAGATGTCCTTGGTATTCTCCGTCACGGAGGTCAGGGTGCCGTTTATTATGGGAGGGAACGAGAGGACCTGCCCTTTGCTATCCGTTATGAGGGGATACACATCCTCCCCTTCCAGAACATAGGCATAGTCAACCCCCTTGGGATGCCTCTCCAGAATCTCCCGCAGGTTCATCTCCTCGTCCAAGGCCAGAGGAACGAAGCGAACGCTCTCCGGCTCCACCGCACTGTATGTGAACGGCGGAACTATATCCTTCATGTCGTGGATCCCGATGGCCACCTTCTTTCTCTTCCTGCCCAGTGTGATGTGCAGTTTCTCCTGGATCTCCATGATGGACTTTATGGCGGTGTCGTTGAGGCTCACACCTCTCACCACACCCCCGGCAGCATAGGGCCTGACCCGGTTCGCGCTCCCGTCGATAATGAACTCTATGCCCGAATCGCCTGTTTCGTACTCAACGGGGCCGGGGCGTATGCCCAGAAAGGCCCGCAGGGCCCTGGCCACCCCCTCCACCGAGTAAAGGTCGGGGCGGTCCGGAAAGAACTCCACCGTCATGCTGTTGCCATCGATCTCCTCGATGCTGGCCCCGAGCATGGGGATGCTCTCTGTGAGGGTCTCCATGGAGACATTCTCGCCGACGAGGCCTATGAGGTCCTGCACATCTATGTTTATCACGGGCATGGTATCGGGTGATGATAGGCGACTGCGTATAAATGGTTTGCTCGGCGTCATGTTTTTATTACCTACCGCCTTTCCTCCCCCATGAAAGGTGAGAAGAGCGAGAAACTCGGCCTGAAAGAACTGGTGGCCATGGGCGTGGGAGGGATGGTCGGAGGAGGGATATTTTCCGTTCTTGGCCTATCGGTTGGTCTTGCGGGCCATGCCGCCCCCTTAGCCTTCGCCTTCGGCGGACTTGTGGCCCTGCTTACGGGGATCTCCTACTCCAGACTCGGCCTCGCCTTTCAATCGGACGGCGGAAGCTTCACATATCTGGAGCATGCGTTCAGGCACAGGAACATCGCGGGTATGGGGGGCTGGCTCCTCGTTGTGGGGTACATCGGGACCATGAGCCTCTACGCCTACACATTCGGAGCCTATGGAGCCGCTATGCTCGGTTCGGGGAGCCCCGGGGGCATCTGGCACCATCTTCTGGAGAGCGTCGTAATACTCGCATTCCTCGGAGTGAACCTGTACGGCGTGAAGGCCGCAGGCAGCAGCGAGGACATTCTGGTCTTCGTGAAGGTGGCTATACTCGCCATATTCTCAGTAGCGGGTCTTTTCTACATCAAGGCCGACCATGTGTTCCCCGTACTGAACACGGGAGTCGGCGGACTGTTCATGGGTGCTGCGCTCATATTCGTGGCCTACGAAGGGTTCGAGCTCATCCCCAACTCGGTAAAAGAGATGGAACGGCCAGACAGAAACCTCAGCCGCGGCATATACGCATCCATCGTAATAACCACCGTGATCTACATCGTCGTGGCCCTCGTGGCCGTGGGCAACCTCACCACAGCGGAGATAAGCAGGTACGGAGAATATGCACTCGCAGTGGCTGCCCGCCCTTCCCTCGGAGAACTGGGGTTCATGCTCATCGGCCTCGCCGCTCTCCTCTCCACCGCTTCCGCCATCAACGCCACACTGTTCGGCACCGCCAGACTCAGCATGGCCATGGCGAAGGACAGGGATCTGCCACGGGTGTTCTCTTACAGGGAGCGGAACAAGGACATTCCATGGGCCAGCCTCGTCATAATATCGGCGATCACCCTCGTCTTTGTGAATACGGCCAACCTGAAGATCATCTCATCCTTTGCCAGCTCCTGCTTTCTGGTCATTTTCTCCGCGATAAACATATCGGCGTTGAGACTGCGGAAGAGAGTCGGGATAAAGGCCATCTACCCCCTTCTGGGCGCGGTACTGACCGCTGCGTCCCTCGGTGTCCTTCTCTGGTATCTGTTCAACTCGGACCCCGTGGCACTGCTGTGGATTCTGGCCTTCTACGCTGTGGTGGCCGTTGTGGAACTATTGTTCACAAAGAGAAGGATACTGCCCATAAAGTAGATGGGAGCGTGCGAGCCGTTCGGGCATAGCTATTAATATAATGAAAAGATTTGGACGCGGAGGAGATTCATTGTACACCCTGCTGATAGTTGGCTTTCTTATCATGCTGGCCGGTATTATCGCCGTGGAAATCGGCATATCAGCCGCGGTGCTGGAGATAATCATGGGATTGCTGGCGGCCAACATCCTCGGGATCACCAACTACGACGACTATGTTGCGCTCACGGTTCTGGCGAACCTCGGGCTGCTGACCATCATGTTCCTCGCAGGGTTCGAGCTCAACATGGAGTACCTGAAAGGAAGGACCCTTTCCATCCTCAGCGTGGCCGTCTCCTCCTTCATGACGCCTTTCCTACTGCTGTTCGTGAGCATATTCATCCTCCTTCCAATCGTACTTTTCGGAGCGTTTCAGGCCAGCATGGGAGCCGCCCTCATCATCTCCACCGCCCTGTCCACCACGAGCATTGCGCTGGTTTACCCCCTTCTTAAAAACCTCGGCTACCTGAAGCACGAAATCGGCAACATAATGGTGGCCACGGCGGCAATGGTGGATATAGTGAGCATGGTGGCGATATCGGTCATATTCAATCAGAGCGGGCTTCTGATGCTCATCATCATCCCATTCCTGCTCATCGGCTTCAAGGGCTTTCCGATCCTTACCAACCTGCTCTTTTCCAGATACAAGGGAAATGTGACCGAGCTGGAACTGAAGATAATCCTGTTCATCATACTGGGGATCTCCGCTTTCGCGGAACAGATAGATGTGGAATCCGCGGTCATCGTCTTCTTCCTGGGCCTCATCCTCTCCAAGGTGATAAAGGACTACAGGGAGCTGGAACCGAAGCTGAACGGCCTTACATTCGGATTTCTGGCACCGGTCTTCTTCTTCATAGCGGGGACGCGCATCCGGCTCGACCTCGTCACACCACTGACGCTGCTGCTGGCGGGCATTTTTCTCACGATAAGCCTTGCGGGAAAGTACTACGGTACATGCCTCCCGTCCTGCCTCTTCATGAAGAGAAAATACGCCAGAATGATGTCCATTTCCTTCATGTACAAGCTGAGTTTCTCCATCATCGTGGCGATGTTCGGGCTGGATATGGGCATAATAGACAACTCCATGTACACCGCGATAATGATCGTCGTTCTGGTAACGGCGCTGATACCATCGGTAATGCTCAGGAATGTTCCGAGAGAGATAGATGTGGACGGATTCCTTGAAAAGAGATGGGCCTGGGGGGCAAAACCCGCAGCTCCCATACCGGATGGGAATGACATCGCTCCCACCCCCGATGACCTCGAATGAACATGTATGTCCAGTAAATCTTATATGTCAGCAGGTCTTGGAACAGGGCAGGATGTGGCCCTATGAGTGAAATCCTTAAAGAAAACGGTATTCAGGTGAAGATTACAGAAGCGATGAAAGCGTGGAGGGAGGATGCGGGTTCCCTGCGAGAGAAAAACAGGGCGGTCCTTACGGGAGTGAGCCCGGCGGGGGTGATCCGTGCCGTTCCCATCATGCTGAACGACTTCACACCCGAAGAGGTCATGGGCTTCTACAAGGCCTACATCGACATATTTCTCGAGTCGCTGCCGGTTGAGAAAAGGAGCGCCGAACAGCTCCAGCCCGGCCACCCTCTCAAAACCCTGTGGGACGAGAACAGGGAAATCCTCCGAGACGCCGGAGAACTGGCCATCAGAGGATGCCTCTTTTCAAGGGAGAGAGCGGAAAAATTAAGGCCCGTCGCGGCGAAACTAAGGAGTATGGGATTCACCCACTACGACAGAGAGGAGATGATTCTCTTCCCATATCTGGAGAAAAAAGGGGTGAGCGCGCTGATAACCTCGCTCTGGCGCTCGCACGATCGGATCAGAGAGGGGCTTAGAGAGATGAACAGGGCGCTTGGCGGCGCGCCGGAAAAGGAGAAGATAAGGGAAATGAGCCTGAAGATCTCGGAAGAAACCGCCGATACCGCCATACGGGAAACGGACCTCCTATATCCGACCGCATACATTCTTCTCTCCCCCGGGGAATGGGCCGCCATAAAGGAACAGGAAGGCAGAATCGGATACTATGGAAAGCCCCCGGAAGACAGATGGAAAACGGATGCCGAGCCGGTTCAGGCATACGAAGCGGACCCGCATATCACGGATGAACAGATGGCCGCTCTCCCGGCCAGCGTGCGCTCCGTTCTCGGAGGGATGCAGCTGGTAGGGGATTACTACGAGTTCAAACGGGGCGGAGACATAGAACTGAACAGCGGCTACCTTCTCCCGGAAGAGATCGACGCCCTTATCAACCACCTTCCCTTGGATGTAACCTTCATAGACTCCGACGACAGGGTGAGGTTCTTTTCAGAGAATGCCAGAAGTTTTGTGAGGACCCCTTCCGTCCTGGGAAGGCTGGTCTGGTTCTGCCACCCGCCGAAGAGCGTGAGCACTGTGGAGAAGATAATCGAGGCATTCAGAAACGGCGAGAAGGACGAGGCCGAGTTCTGGATAACCATAAACGGACGGCTGATGCATATCCGATACTTTGCGGTGAGGGACAGATGGGGGGATTATATCGGCACGCTGGAGACTGTGCAGGACATCACGGACCTGAAGAGAATAGAAGGAGAGAGGAGACTGCTGGACTGGGAGGACTAACCCTCTCTGAATATGTCCATGGAAAGGCTGCAGGCCCTTACCGAATGCGTTAGGGCACCCACGGAGATGACATCCGCAAATGCGGCGTAGTCCCCTATGTTCTCCCTGCTTATGCCCCCTGAAATCTCCACGATTATGCGGCTGTCAATGCTCTTCACGAGTTCGTACCCTCTCTTCGCGGCCTCCGGGTCGAAGTTATCCAGCATGATTATGTCAGCACCGGCTCTTGCCGCCCTTTCCGCCATGTCGAGGTCCGTGACCTCCACCTCTATCTTTCTGGCGAAAGTGGTCCGCTCCTTCGCGAGTTCTATCGCCCGTTCCAGCCCGCCTGCGGCCTCTATGTGGTTCTCCTTTACCAGAATCCCGTCGTCGAGGCGGAGTCTGTGGCTGTCCCCCCCTCCAAGAACAACCGCCATCTTTTCGAAATACCGGAAGCCGGGAGTGGTCTTTCTGGTGGCCGCTATGCGGACCTTCGGGTTCTTACTCCGGGCTATTTTCAATATATCGGCTGTTTCCGTAGCTATGCCGGACATTCTCATCAGCAGGTTGAGGGCCAGTCTCTCACCGGTCAGCATGGGAGCCAGACGGCCGGATACCTCCATAACGGTATCTCCCTTCTTCACACGGGAGCCGTCTTCGATACGGGCCGTGACGGAGAGCCCGAGAATGGAAAAAAGCTCGCAGGCCGCTTCCACCCCTGCGATAACACAGTCCTCCTCCGCGACAATCCTTCCCTTGCCCGTGGATTCGGGGTCCACCACCGCGCCGGTGGTAATGTCTCCGTAGCCCACATCCTCGACGAGAAAACGCATCAATTCTTCCCTCATATCCGGCATGGCACCACCTCAAAGTTTCAGAACCTCTCCTTCCTTCGGCATGTGAACATCGAACTCGCTCAGGTCCGCGGCCAGCGCCTCCCTGTTATCGCCGTGACACAGGACTATGTCCTCCGGTTCCACCTGTCTGGCGAGATTGACAAGCTCCGTGTGGCCCGCATGAGCGGAGAAGTCGAAGAACTCCACCTCGCACTCCACCTTCACGGGCTCGCCGTCCATATTGACATAACCCTTCTCCCTGAGAAGTCTGGCGTTGCTCCCCTCCACCTGATAGCCAGTCAGGAGTATGGCGCTCCTCTTATCGTTCTTGAAGTGCTGGAGATACGAAAGAATAGGGCCGCCGTCCATCATGCCGCTGGTGGTGATTATCACCTCTCCTTTTACGGCGTGCTTCTCCCTTCCGCGGGAGCTTCGGACCTCTCTCACCCTCTGCTTGGCCCGTCTCAGGTTGGTGGCGTTGGCGAGATATTCCGGGTATTCCAGCATGAGCCTGTTGACACCGCGCCCCATACCGTCCAGCCAGATATCGTAGCCGGAGTTCCTGAGAAGGAGCATTATCTCCTGTGTCCTTCCCACGGCAAAGGCGGGGATTATCGCCCTCCCTCCGCGCTCCACAACCTCCTCTATCTTGTCCAGAAAGCGCTTCTCGGTCTCCCATCTCGGCTCGTGGTCCCTTCCGGCATAGGTGGATTCCATAACCAGAATATCGCTCTTAACCGGATTGGCCTTCTTGACCAGCCGGGTATCTATGGTGTTCACATCGCCGGTTATGAGAGCGGTGCGGTCTCCCCTGACCTCGTACATGGTGGCCCCGGGGATATGACCGGCGGAATGCAACTGTACCTCCAGATCTCCGACCTCCACCACATCGCCGAAATCCATGAGGTCGAACCTGCGCACCGTCTCCTCCACATCCTCCGGGCCGTAGGGCATCATGAACCCCTCTCTGTCCGCAACCTTCAGGGAATCGGCCATGAGCATGGCACCGATTATGGCGGTCATGGGGGTGGCCACAATGGCGGCCATATGCCTCTTCACAAGCTGCGGGATCATCGCTGAGTGGTCCACATGAGCGTGGGTGAGAAAGACACCGTCGGTTCTGGGAGCATCCATGGGAAAACCCGGGGGATTGCTAGGCGTCATTCCGTAATCGAAGAGCAGGGAGGTCCCGTTCTCCTCCAGATGTATGGCAAGACTGCCGACCTCGCTGGCCCCTCCTAAAAATTTGATATTCATTCACTCAACTCCTGTAATATGTACCGTTATTTCTCTATGTCTGGGCCTGTTGTCCATCTCCATCAGAACGATCTGCTGCCATGTGCCCAGGGGAAGCCGGCCGTTCACAACTGGCAGAGCAAGGGACGGGCCTATCAGGGCAGCCCGTATGTGGGAATGGCCGTTCCCGTCGTGCCACCTCTCGTTGTGCTCATACTCCCTGTCCTCGGGAGCGATATCGTTCAGCGCCCGCCTCATATCCTCGACGAGGCCGGGCTCGTATTCCATAGTGGTCAGGGCAGCAGTGGAACCGCCGACAAATACGAGGCATATCCCATCGCCTACACCTGAGGCCTCCACCGATTCCCGAACCATCTCCGTTATATCGATAATATCTCCGCTGCCCCGGGTATCCAGCGTATGGCTGTCCTCGAACACCATGCATGACATGGGAAATAGTAGGAATGGGGCTATATATAAACCTGTCCTTTCCGTCTATTCTCTGGCCGCTTCCAGAAGCGCCTTCATATGTATCACGGCGGTATCCAGCACCGGAATGCCAACATCTCCGTCCTTGATGGCCAGAGGGAGTTCGGTGCAGCCGAGGATCACCGCGTCGACCGAGTCGGAGTATTTCCCGATGAGATCCAGGAGATATGGCCTGCTTTCGAGGCTGTCGAACATCAGCTCCTCCCGTATTATCCGGTCCACCTCGTTCATCTCCCCTTCCGTGGGGATTACCACGCCGAAACCCATCTTCTCAAGGGCCTCCCTGTAAAAAGGCATGGACATGGTGGTCTTCGTTCCGAGAAGGAGAAGGCTGTTCAGCCCCCTCTTCTTCGCCTCGGCCCCCAGGGCATCTATGATGCTCAGCATGGGAACGCTCACGGAATCCCTGACATAAGGGAAGACTATGTGCGGGGTGTTGGCCGTGATACCGATTATCTCCGCACCCGCCCTTTCGAGGGACCGCGCAGCGGAGGCCAGCATCTCCTTTCTTCCGTCCCAGCCGTCCGGGTGCTTTGCAAACTCCCTGAAGTTCAGGCTGTATATCACCAGGTCCGGGTAGAAGCCGGGCTCGAAGCACTCGCGACACATCTTCACGAAACTCCCGTAGTAGTAAAGGGTGGACTCCGGGCTGAGGCCGCCGATGAGACCGATTTTCTTCATGGAGAGGGGATGGGATGGGGGTTAATGAAGGTTTCTAAATCAATGTCCTCTGCCCCTTCACCTCTATCCTCTCCTTTTTTCCAATCAATCCCCTCAGCACGGCCAGATTCCTCTTATACGAGTTCTCGCCCGAGGGGAGCGGAGGCGTCTCCAGAATCCCCGGCGTATCCCTGAACCTCTTATCGTTCATCAGGAGCCGGAAGGCCTCCAGCCCGATCTCTCCGTCCCCTATCTGCTCGTGCCTGTCCTTTCTGGAACCCAGCGGTGTTTTCGAGTCGTTCAGGTGAAAAACTCTCAGTCTGTCGAGGCCGATGGTATCGTCGAAAGCATCCATGACCGCTCCGTAGGACACCTCCGTTCGTATGTCGTAACCGGCGGCGAATGCGTGGCAGGTATCGAAGCAGACCGCAACCCTCTTCTCGTCGTCCACGCGGCCCATGATATCGGCGATATGCTCGAACCTGTGGCCTATGTTCGTTCCCTGTCCTGCCGTGTTCTCCAGAAGAATGACCACATCGTCCGGCGTCTC
>CAZKII010000053.1:0-9221 GCA_964552865.1 uncultured Thermoplasmata archaeon
TCCCCCTCATAGGCCCTGAAGTGCGTTCCGTACTTGAAGCCTGTTTTTGTGATAAGCCCCCTCTCTTTCAGGTCCCTGTAGACCTCCATTCTCGTGGAGAAATCCGGCTGTATCCTCTTTGCCAGCGTTATCATCGATTTCAGGGAGACCTTTCGGCCTGTGGAAAACCGCCTCACCGTGCAGACGCCCTGTTCCATGAGGTATGTGCTCTCTATGAGCGATAACTGCAGGTACGGCCCAACGCTCTTGCCGAAGAACCCCTTTTCCGTGAGGGCGGCGATGTGTTCGTCTTCCAGAACCGCCACCCTGTCCTCGCTCAGATACCCGACCGCCTCGATATCGGGGTGCGGGACGCTCTTCCCCTTCGGTCTGGCCATGCCGGATTCGTAGTATGTGAGGTCCCCCTCCTCGTCCACTATGGCTATGAGCAGCTTCTTTCTCAACTCCTCCGCCCTCCGGGTGAGCTTTATAACATTGTCCAAGTCGAATACCGCCCGTTCGGAGAATGCGGCGAGCCAGTATTTCGTGGGTGTTTTGGTGGGGCTGCCCCCTCTCGGCAGAACCCTGAAATCGAACGGCGGACTCCCTTCCTTGACGATGTAGCCCCTCTGCCTCATGTCCCTATAGACCGTGTAGTATATCTCGAAGGACGGAATGTTCGCGCTGGTGTACTCCAGAATATCGCCGAATCCTATTTCCTTTCCCTCTCTCTCCACCTCTATCCTGCCGGACTCCAGAAGGTATAGCGTTTCCAGAAGGTTGAGCTTCAGGCCGCCGCCTGACTGTGGGGTGCCGTAGTATCCCCTGTTGTATATCCTGCTCCCTTCCTTCTCGTCGTCTATGAGAACGCTGTTATCTATCAGTACGCCAGCCATTGAAGGGGAAAAGAAAAAGGAGTATAAAAAGGGTTTACCGCTTTACTGCGGCGTAGCCCAGTTCGAAGGCCTTTATGTTCAGGTCCACCACCTTGGGCGGGACGCTCTGCTTGACCGCTTCCAGCATCTCCTCCTTCGTAAAGGGAAGGCCTTCCACTGCGGACAGGGCCCCTATCATCACCACATTTGCGGCTATTGCGGCACCCGCCTCCTCGGCCAGTTCCGTTGCGTTGAGGGTTATCGTCTTCGGGAAGTGGTCCTTTATCTCGGCCACCATCTCATCTATGGACGGGTATTTCTGCTTCCCGAGGGAGACATATATGGGCACCATGGGGTTGAGGTTCATGAGGGCCGTTCCGCCCTTCTTGAGCCTCCTTATGCCGCGGTATGTTTCCACAGGCTCGAAGCCGAAGAGTATGTCAGCACTGCCGTCAGATATGAGAGGGCTGTATGCATCGCCGAGTCGAACCGATGTGACCACCACTCCGCCCCTCTGGGCCATGCCGTGCACCTCGCTCATTATCACATTGATGTCCTTGTTAAGTGCGGCCCTTCCGAGGATCTTGGATGCCAGGAGGATTCCCTGCCCTCCGACGCCCACCATCTCTATGCTCATGCTTCCCTTCATTCTTCTCCCTCCTTCAGTACCTCAAAGGCGTCAAAAGGACAGACCGGAACGCACGAGCCGCAACCGAGGCAGACCGCAGGGTCTATGGACATGACATCGGGCAGGGCGACGAATGCGGGGCACGCGAATGTATCCACGCAGATGTGGCAGTTCGTGCACTTATCCTCGTTAACGGTGTAAACGGGTACCGGCCCCTTTCTCTTCTTGTCTCTGTACTCCAGCAACGCGCACGGATGTCTTGCGATTATAACGGCGGGACCGTCGTACTGGAGAGCTTCTTTGAAGAGCTTCATTGTAGCCTGTATGTCGTACGGGTCCACGACCTTCACGAACTCCACTCCGAGACCTCTTATCAGAGCTTCTATGTCTATCTTCTGGCCAACCTCGTGCATCCCCGTGATCCCCATGCCGGGGTTGGGCTGGTGGCCGGTCATTGCGGTTATGCTGTTGTCCAGTATGACATAGACAAACCTGTGCTTATTGTAAAGGTTGTTCACAAGGCCGGGAATGCCGGAATGGAAGAAGGTGGAATCGCCTATGAACGAAATGGGTATCTGGTCGCTGGACTGGGCGAAGCCTCCTGCCGCTCCCACGCTGGAACCCATGCACAGGAGGAAGTCAGCCATCTCGAAGGGCTCCTGTATTCCGAGGGTGTAGCATCCGATATCCGAGGAAAAGACAACATCCTCCGGCTTTATTTTCAGGGCCTTCATGGCCTTGCCAAGCGCGTGATATGTGGCCCTGTGCGGGCAGCCGGGACACAGCGTGGGCGGTCGTACCGGCAGTTCGATCTCCTTCAGTTCCTCGTGCTCGTGCGGGATGGCCACATCATAAAGCCTTGCCATGACGGAGCCGACGACCTCGGGGTCGTATTCGTATGTCAGCGGAAGGTCTCCGCTCTCCTTCCCCACTATTCTGAGGGAGGGATTGACATCCTTGGCCAGCGCCTTCACCTCTTTTTCCAGTATCGGCTCCAGTTCCTCTGCGATCATCACGGTGTCGTGGGATTTTATGAAGTCGGCGAGCATCTTCTTCGGAAGGGGGAATGTGAAGCCGAGCTTCAGCACATCCGGCTCTATTCCCAGCACATTCCTCATCTCCATAACATAGTTGTATGCCACGCCTGAGGTTATTATCCCGATCTTTCCGTCCCCTTCTATGATATAATTGAACGGGCAGTCCTCCGCTATCTCCTCCGCCTTCCTGAGCCGCTCCAGAAGCAGAGGGTGCTCTCTCCTCGCATTGGAGGGGATGGTCACGAAGCGCGCTGGATCCTTGTCGAAATGCCCCTTCGTCTTCCTCTCGGCCGGAATGTCTCCCAGCGTTATGACGCCCCGGACATGGTTCATTCTGGTGGTCGTTCTGAAGAGGACCATGGCCCCTATCCTCTCCGAAAGGTCGAAGGCGTACTTTATCATCTCCTTCCCTTCCTGAGGGGTGGCCGGTTCCAGCATAGGGACTCCAGCAAGGCGCGCGTAGTACCTGTTGTCCTGCTCGTTCTGGCTGGAATGGGCAGACGGGTCGTCCGCAGTCATCACCACGAGGCCGGCCCTGACGCCCGTATAACCCACGGTCATAAAAGCGTCGCTGGCGACATTGAGGCCCACATGCTTCATTGCGGTGAAACTGCGCACCCCGGATGCGGAGGATGCCGCCGCTTCTTCCATTGCGACCTTCTCGTTAGGTGCGTATTCGAAGTGGATTCCCGCGGGTTTTGCAGCCTTTTCAAGGGTTCCACCCACCTCCGATGAAGGGGTTCCGGGGTATGTGGCCACGAAGCCCACTCCCGCCTCGATGAGCCCCCTTACAACGGCCTCGTTTCCCAGCAGGAATATCTTCTTTCCGGGTTGATTCTCCAGCAGTTCCATTGTTTCACCTACTTGTAAAGCTCGTTCGTGAACTTCTCCTTGGCCAGAAGGATCTCCCACTGCTCGTCCACATGCCTCTGAATCGCCTCTATTTCCTCCTCGGTCAGGTGTCTGAACCTTCCCTGAGGCTTGAGGTAGTCCTTAACAGGGACCTGCTTCGGCTTCATGGATACTTTATACTTGCCGTGGTCGAACTCATAGAGCGGGAACACGCGGCTCTGAACCGCCAGTCTGGCAAGCTCCACGGTCTTGGCCGGGTCCGATTTCCATCCAGTGGGGCATGGGGAAAGGACCTGAAGGAATTTCGGCCCCTTTATCTCCTTGGCCCTCTTCACCTTCTTTATGAAGTCCTCGGGATAGGAAACGGTAAGTGTGGCTGCATACGGGATGTCGTGCGCTATCATTATCTCGATGACGCTCTTCTTCGGCCTCTTCTTCCACTCCTTCTTGCTGCCGCCCGGTGTGGTGGTGGTCCATGCGCCCTCAGGCGTGGAGGAACTTCTCTGAATCCCTGTGTTCATGTATGCCTCATTGTCGTACATGAGATATATCACATCTTCTCCTCTTTCCACCGCTCCGGAAAGGGACTGAAGCCCGATGTCGGCGGTCCCACCGTCTCCTGCGAATCCCACCACTGTGGTTTCGGTATCACCCATCATGTCCAGAGCGGCCCTGATTCCCGATATGGACGCTCCGGTGGTCTCGAAGGCAGTGTAAAGCATGGGCACCTCAAGGGTCCTGTAAGGATAGACGCCGGGGATCACGGCCCAGCAGCATGCGGGGATGCTCACGATGGTCTTCTTTCCAAGCGCTTTCAGAAGATACCTCATGGCTATGGTGGCTCCGCATCCCTGACAGGCCACATGGCCCGGTATCATATACTCCTCTTCCGGTATCGTAAGTTTCACCATATTACCACCTCCCGGAGCCGTCTTTGAGGCCGACCCATTCCACCTCTTTCTTCACTCCGCTGTTCATGGCCTCGAACATGTCCTCGAATATCTTTCTGAGAACCTTCGGGGTTATGTCCCTGCCGCCCAGACCTGCGATGTAGTTCTTCACCGGCGGTGTATCGCCCGTGTTGTAGAGTGCGGCCTTGACCTCGCTCCCTATGGCGCCGCCGAACCCTCCGGTATAGCTCCTGTCGAACACGCCGATGAGGGAGGCCTGCTTTGCGACCTTTCTTATCTCCTCGTAGGGGAATGGCCTGAAGCTCCTTATTCTCAGAACTCCCGCCTTCTTTCCCTCGTCTCTCATCATATCGACAACCTCCATTGCGGTGCTGGCAACGCTTCCCGCTATTACAAGAATAACCTCGGCATCGTCCGTTCTGTACTCCTCAACCAGCCCGTACTCCCTTCCGAAGGTCTCTCCGAACTCCTTTCCGACCTTCCTTATGACATTCCGGGCCTCGTCCATGGCCTCAGAGATCTTGTACCGGAACTCCATGTACCCTTCCGGCATGACGAGGGAGCCGAATCCCATGGGGTTGTCCGTATCCAGTCTGAATTTCGGCTCGTAGGGGGGCAGGAACGAGTCCACGACCTCCTGATCCGGGATGTCCACGGATTCCATGGTGTGCGAGAGGATGAACGCATCCTCTATGCTCATGGCCGGCAGGTTCACCGTTTCCGCCACCCTGTAGGCCTGAATTATGGTGTCGAGGGCCTCCTGATTACTGGCCACATAGAACTGTATCCATCCGGTATCCCTCTGGGCGATGGTGTCCTGCTGGTCTGCCCAGATGCTCCACGGCGGGCCCATTGCCCTGTTCACATCGGTCATGACTACGGGCAGGCGTGCACCAGCGGCCCACATGAGCAGTTCGTGCATCAGCGCAAGGCCGTGGGAGGACGAAGCGGTGTATGTCCTCACTCCGGTGTTCTCAGCGGCTATGCAGGCGGCCATGGCGCTGTGTTCGCTCTCCACCTTTATGAACTTCGCGTCCAGCTCTCCGTTGGAGACCATCACCGCCAGTTTTTCTATTATGGAGGTCTGGGGGGTTATCGGATACGCTGCTATCACCTGCGGCCTCGAGAGTCTGGCCCCGTTGGCCGAGGCTCCGTTACCTGTTATTACCTTCTTCACCATCTTCATCCCTCCTTCACCATCTGAATGGCATCCACCGGGCACTCGTTGGCGCATATCCCGCACCCTTTGCAGTGCACATAGTCGATGACCGGTGCCTTATCTATCATCTGCCTGATCTTATCGCTCGCGGCCGCATATCCGCTCCCGTCCTCCAGGGTTATTGCGACATCCGGGCAGAACTTCCAGCATATCATGCACCTGGTGCACTTCTCGTACTCTATCACCGGCCTGAATGTCCTCCATGTGCCCGTCCTGTTCGCCTCGCTCGGTTTGCCGGCGATGGGGCTCAAGGGTATATCGTCAAGGTATGCCATCTTCAATCCTCCTTTGTCTCGTTATAGGCGTCCTCTGCCGCCTGTGCGTTCTTCTCCTTCTTCACCGGAGCCAGCTCCGTGATGCTTTTCTTCGTACTGTCGAGGGACATAAGGCCGCTGATTCTGGCGAAGGCACCCACGATGGCGGTATTGACTATGGGGGACGCACTGCTTCCCAGCCCGTTCCGTATGGCGATGCCGGTGGCATCCACGGTGGCAACCTTGCGGTCCGTCTTGAGGATCTCCTTCATCTCCTGCGGCGTCCTGTCCGTGTTCACCAGCACCGCTCCGTCCTCTTTGAGGCCGGCCAGAACATCGACGGTTTCCAGAAGTGCGGTATCCAGAATCACCACATAGTCCGGCTCGTATATCTGGCACTTGGTTCTTATGGGCCTCCTGTCTAGCCGCGTGAATGCGGTAACAGGTGCGCCTCTTCTCTCTACACCGAAGTAGGGGAAGGCCGAGACATCATAGCCTTCGGAAGCGGCGGCAACGGCCACCATTTCAGAGGCGATAACAGCTCCCTGACCTCCCCGTCCGTGGAAGCGTATTTCAATCATTCATAACACCGGCGGGAGGATAGGCCCGCTCTTTATTTAGTTTTTCCCGACATGTGTTGTGATGTGTCACGGGCGGCGGTGTTATTACTCTGACCCAGGCGATATGCTTCATCCAGTTTCTCGTAGATCTCCTCGATGCTACCTATCTGCTTTTTTGTCAGGTTGTACTCCCTGTCATCCGTTGTTATTCTAAGGCATTTTATGTCGTACGGAATGGTTATCAGCTCAATCTTTCTTACACGGGAAAACGGTATGAAAATTCTCCTATTGGTCTGGATTTTCGTGGAATAATCGGGGAAGTCCAGTCCGTCTTCGTATATCTTTAAATCTGGCAGAAATAAGGCCATCGTTATCAATTCTGCCCCGACGAAGAGCGATATTATCGCCGGCAAAACCGTGAGATAGGATATCGGCAGCCCCCAGATAAGGCGATTATTGCCGAAAGTCCCCCATACGAGGATAAGGCCGAGAATCATCGATAAGAGCCCAACCAGTTTTCCCATGGCCCTCTGCCTATGGAGGGAAAAGGTGTGGAGCGGCTTTTTGTTCACTCTACTATAAGGTCGGTTGTTCTGTGCCACAATTAGGCATGAGAGCGGATAATTTAAACCTTTTCATTTTGCTCTCTAATAATCTTCCATAGTGGCTTCATCTTTACCCCCTCCATCTCTCCTGTTCGATTTCTGGTAATCACCGTTCTATCTTTTACTCCCTTAAGAGTCAGTAGATTTTTTATGTCATCTTCCGTAATGTTGTCCCTGTACTTGGATTCCCATGCCCGATTCTTTATAACGAAATCAACTTCTTTCCCTCCGATTCGCTGATACCTCACTGTTCCTGAATTTCTCAAGGTCAGATAGGCCAGATTTTCCATAAGTGCTCCCTTGTTTATGTTTTCCGTAAGGGCGGCAAAAAATCCCGTGTCGCTGAGGTATATTTTCTTCGGAGCGGCTTTTCTCTCCGAAACCTTCCCGTCTTTTTCCACCAGATATATGAGATTCGCCTCTACAAAAAGACTGACCAGCCTACTTACCTCGTCTTTGGAGATCCCCAGCACTCTGGATATTTTTCTTATACTGAGGGGGGAACCCACACTCTGGGCAATGAGGGTGAGCACATCCCCTATCCTCTCCGGGTTGCGTATGCCGTGCACTCCTGCAATATCCCGATATATTATTGTATCCAGAAGGGCCTGAATATAATTTATGTCGCCTGTTTTCACATACTCTGGAATCCCACCGTTTAGGGCGTATTCCTCTGTCAATGCAGGATATAGATGAGCATCGGCAGGGGAATCCTGTAGCCCTTTGAACATGAGGTATTCGGTAAAATTAAGGGGAGATACATGAATAACTCTCTGTCTTCCTGTCAGATACGGAGATCGCATACTTATTTCCAGACTTCCTGACCCGGATGCATATATTTTAGAATAACCCATATCATAAAGATTTTTCAGCTCAAGTTCGTAGTTTGTCCTAGATTGAACCTCGTCCAGAAAGAGGTAGACGAGTTCGTTGTGTTTTATTGATTGAGCACGGCGGTATTCATCCACGATTTCAGCTATAGTGTGCTGTTTCAGTGCGAGGTTATCCAGAGAAACATAAAAGACCCTCTCTGGTTCAACAGACTTCGAGTTGATAAGCGCACTTATGACCTGATATATGAGAGTTGTTTTCCCGACCCTTCTAAGTCCGGTAACAAGGACAATATCTCTGGTTTCTTTTAGTGATAAAAGGCGGGCCACATATGTTTCTCTCAGAACACCGGGAGTCTGATATGCCTCGTTCCACCACGGGTTGAATCTATGAAGAGTTTCTTCCATGCAGACTTTAAGAGCGTCGTCATATTTAAAGGTGTCCTTTATTTGTGGGACACTTATGCCGAAAACTGTCCTGAAGGACAAGGACACCTATTTAAATAAAATGCCCATGTCGATTTCTCAATCCTTTCCCTTCCCCGCCAGAAACTCCTCGAGGCTCTCTATCTCCTCGTCTCTGTCGTCCACCCTGCTCTCCTTCCTGTCCATGTACCTGAGTATCCTCATTCTCTCCATGGTGACAATTCCGCCGCTCATAATCTCGTCGATGTAGGGCAGGAGTTTCTTTATGTTCTCCTCGGTGTCCACGATCTCTATGACCACAGGCAGGTCGTCCGAGAGCCGCAGCAGTTTCGTCGTATGCAGGTGGCTGTTGGCCCCGAACCCCATGATTCCCCTGCAAACCGTCGCGCCTGCCATGTTCAATTCCCTAGCCTTCATCACTATCAGCTCGTACACCGGCACGCCCTTGTGCCTGTCGTCCTCTCCCATCAGAATCCTCAGCAGAACCCCGTTGAATGGCAATCTCACCGTACTAACACCCCCTGGCCGAACATGGCGGTCATGGCTCTGGCGAGCATGAAGCCGACGAATACGAGGAGAAGGCCGACCACATTGGTGGCGATGATGTTCGCGAAGGCCAGCTTCGTCTCTCCGTCCCTCAGAAGGTTCATGGTCTCGAGGCCGTAGGTGGAGAATGTCGTAAAGGATGCGATGATTCCCACGAAGATGAAGGAGCGCGCTTCCGTGGATAGCGGTGCGCTCTCGAAGAGGCCCCACAGAAGGCCGATGGCGAAGGCCCCGATCATGTTCGCAGTCATGGTCCCCCAGGGGTATATTCCGTCGAGATAGGAGAATCTCATGCCGGAAACCCCGTACCTGAGCAGGGCGCCCACGGCCCCGCCTGCCGCTATGAGTAGAAGTCTTTCCATGTTACGGTCTCCTTTTCCTGCCAGACGATTCCATAATCCGGTCACGATTCACCGATACCGGTATCGTTTAAAGCCTTTGCCTTCCTCCACACCAGCCCCATCTCCCATGCCTCCTTTTCCAGCATCTCGAACCCGGC
>CAZKII010000054.1:0-9007 GCA_964552865.1 uncultured Thermoplasmata archaeon
CAGCCCTCGGCCGTTATGAGCAGGGAGTGTTCCTTCTGGGAAACCAAGCCGCCGCGCGTATCTGAGAGAATCGGATAGGGCCGTATGACGCCCATCCTGTGGAGCTTCCTGAGGTGCTTCTGGAAGTTCTCCGGGTCAGGATCGCTTTTATAGAGATACCTCTCCGAGAATGGAAGCCCCTTTCTGGCCTCTATTGCCGCAATGAGAGGATCGATCTCCGCCACACCCCTTCTTATTCGCACCGCATGGAATATGTTACCGGAGGTCCGACCATCCACCACGCCGGAGCCCGCACTTGCGAAAGGTTCCACCGCAACGGCCATCCCCTCCCTGAGAATCGTGTTGTCTCCATCGTCAACGCTGGGTATGCTGAGACCCGCGTGGAGTACATACTGCTTGAGCTGGTGCCCGGTGAGGTTCCTGACGGGGCGGAAACCGAAGGACGAGATGACGGCAGAAACGGCCTGTCCCACCTCCCTTACGGAAACGCCCGGACGGATTACGGAAATGGCCGCATCCAGCGCCTCGGAACTGGCTTCGATAAGCTGTCTCTGGCGGGCCGTGCCCACCTCCACCGTAACCGCCGTATCGCCTATGTATCCGTCAACATGGGCCCCCACATCCACCTTCACCAGATCCCCCCTTCTAAAAACCCTCTCGTCGTCATGGGTAGGGGTGTAATGGGCGGCCTGACTGTTTACGGACAGATTGACCGGGAACGCCAGCTCCGCTCCCTCATTTATAATGAAATCCTCCACGCGCTCTGCAACATCCAGAAGCTTCGCCCCCTCCTTCACAAGGGATGCCCCGTAATCCCTGGCCTTACCGGCGATTTCTCCCGCCTGCCTAAGCATCTCTGCTTCTCTCGAGGTCATCCACAACCTCCATTATCTTTTCCATAGGAATCGCACCGTACCTCACCACATTGACCTTTCCGTGAGATACCTGAACGATGGTGGACGGCTTCCCTATCGGTGTGGGCCCGGCGTCGATGTATATATCAACCGCACCCCCCAGCTGCTCCATCGCCATCCCGATGTCAGCGGGATTACCGCCGCCATGCCTGTTGGCAGAGGTGGATATTATGGGGCCGAACTTCCTGATTATCTGAAGGGCGATCGGGTGATCGGGGACCCTGATGGCTATGCTGTCATCGGAAGATGTAACGACATCCGGAACCGCCGACTTCTTGGGAAGGAGCAGGGAAAGGGGGCCGGGTGTAAACGCCTCGAAGAGCTTTTCAGCGGTTTTGTCCACCAGTGCGATGCTTCTCAGCATGCTCATATCGCTCACAGCCACGGAGAGGGGCAGGTCGAACGGCCTCTGCTTCGCCCTGAATGTCCTGAAGACCGCTGTCTGATTCGTGGCATCACCTCCAAGACCGTAAAGCGTCTCCGTCGGATAAACCACAAGACCGCCGCCGCTCAGAACATCCAGAATCTCCTGCAGCTCCTCTTCCGTAAGAGAAGCCCTCCCGTTTGCGTCGAACACCTTCATATATAGGCCTCAATCGCCCTATATGACTCTTCTATATGAAATTTTCCGCCGTGCTCCACCACAGGGCCGTGGCCGGGATAGAGGGATTCCACGGGAAGGGCTCTGAGAAAATCTATGCTCTTTCGGAGTTCTGCAAGATCCCCGGTTGGGAGGTCCCAGCGCCCCACACCCCCATTGGCGAAAACGGTGTCTCCGGAGAAGAGGGCTCCGCCCCTCCGGTGAAAGAGAACGATGCTGTCCTCGCTGTGGCCCGGCGTCCTGAACACCTCGAACCCCTCGAGAAAAGGGTAGGAAGACGGAGAATCCACATCCAGAGGCTTTACGAGCATCGCCGGAAGAGCGACCCCGAAAAGTGCGGACCCGGTGGAAATCGTGTCGCCGCTGTTGAGAGCCGCCGCCCCGCTCTCCTCCGCAAATACCGGAATATCAAAGGCTTCTGCAACAGCCGCCGCCCCTGCCACATGGTCTATGTGCCGGTGAGTGAGAACGACGGCTTCCGGAACGGGCAGGGCGAGCCGCTCTATCTCCCCTATCGCCCTCTCGGCCGTGCCCACCATTCCCACATCCACGAGAAATGCATGGGAGCCGTTCAGGACAAGATAGCTGTTGCTCGAGTTGAAATCGCCGTAGAACGGTGTTATGCTCAACGCTGACATCTCACTCCGGCCTCTTTATCATGAGCTTTCTGCGGGTCCGATTCTGTCTGGCCACCTCTTCTCCCTTGACATCGGCCTCGGCATCATAGAGAAGGAGCACGAGCTTCCTCAGAGCCTGTTCGGTGGGTGCCTTGACATCGAGTCCCGCCTCTTCCGACTTCCTGCGAACAATCGCCATTCCCAGGTCATAATCACCGTACTGAGCGCAAAAATCCTGTATGATGGCGTCGGTGGCCTTGACCAGCCAGTTCCCGGTTTCCGGCGCCGTTCCCGAGGGCGATGCCGGGATTCCGGAAGGGCGGGGGGCCGCCTCGGCGGTCATGGCCTTTCCAAGAGCCCTGAACATCTCCTCCACATTATCACCGGTCTTGGCGCTGGTGAAGAAATATGGGGCCCCGTAGCCATCCGCAAGAGCCTTCACATCCTCCTCGGAGATGCTCCGCTCAAGATCCGATTTGTTCACTGCGAAAACGAACGGGACGCTTCCCACGACAGAAACCGCTTCAGGGATCCAGTACTCCTTAAGGCTCTTCAGCGTTTCCGGCCGTGTGGCATCGCAAACGAATATTATGCCCTCGGCACCCTTGTAAGACGACCTCTGTATCCCCGTATATCCTTTCTGGCCGAGCACATCCCACAGCATCATGGTAATCTCCACGAGCTCGCTCCCGCTCCTGAACTCCAGAACCTTCTTGGTCACCTTCGTGCCGATGGTGGTGATGTACTTGTCATCGAACCTGTCCATTACATACTTGCGAACCAGCGATGTCTTACCGACCGCCCCGTCTCCCAGCAACAGGGCCTTCCTCTTAACTCTTCTCACCTGCATATCGGGCTGGTGTAAGGGGTTCCTCATATAAAAAGTTTTAATCCATGGAAAATCTTTTATCCCTCCTCCGCCATCCTGCTCAGGTGATTGAATGAACATCGAGGAGATAAGGATTGAGAAGGATGCGGAAACCAATGTGATAATAGGCCAGTCCCACTTCATGAAGACGGCAGAGGACCTGTACGAGGTCATGGTGAACTCAGTGCCTCAGATGAGGTTCGGTCTGGCCTTCTGCGAGGCCTCCATGGAGAGGATGATAAGGTCCGAAGGGAACGATGAGGAGCTTCAGAGGCTGGCCGAGAAGAACGCACTGGCCATAGGAGCGGGCCATTCCTTCGTGATAATGATAAAGGACGCCTATCCCATAAACATACTCAACGCCATAAAGCAGGTGCGGGAGGTCTGCACCGTATTCTGCGCCACCGCGAACGATGTGGATGTCCTTGTGGCGGACAACGGGCGCGGCCGTGGCATCGTGGGGGTCATAGACGGACAGCCGCCCCTGGGAATAGAGGACGAAGAGAGCAGGAAGAAGAGGAGGGAGTTTCTCAGGAACATCGGCTACAAGAAGTAGGCCTCACCGCCCATAGGCCCTCTCGTAATAATCGGTTATCTCCCAGTCCGAGAGCTCGTCCTCATGCTCGGAAACAATGAGACCTGCCCGCTTCGCCGCGGTTTTCGCCACCCTCGGAAGACGGGACGAGCCTTCGAACGAATTGATGATCAGCTCGCCCCTGACGACACGGCCGGAGAAGGTGCCGATGACCTTTCCGCCGTCCATCACCACCGACGCGGCACCGGTGTCCATGTACTGCTTCATAAACTCGGCCAGATATAGGCGAACGATCGAATCCTGATAGATTATGATGGGGTCCTTAACCCTCACTCTGGAGAACCTTTTCGTATCCTCTGCGGGAATCCAGAATATCCTGTCCTCGCCTCTGAGCAGAAAACCCTTCACAAGCCTTCCCTCGGCCTCCATCCTGCTGAGAACATCCCTGACCTCAGCGTTGCTCACTGCAAAACCGGAGAAAGAGGAGAGATGCGCCGGGTTCACAAGGCCGAACATGTTTATCCACGAGGTCACAAGCTCGTGCAGCGCCTCATCTCTTGTCAGTGAGGCGGCCTTCGGGACCAGATAGCGGCCCCGATGGTCCTTGAACAGCCGGCCGGAGCGATAGAGGGCTTTCAGGGCGCGGCTGGCACTCTCCTCGCCCATGAGCGGGCTGTTCTTCACATCGGCCGCAGACAGGGGGCCATAATCCCTTATCAATTCCAGGACCTGCTCCTCGTCGTGAGACAGCTCCGCCTTCTTCAAAAGGGACACGAGCCCCGCCTTTTCCACGGGAACAAAGGAAAGATAGGGTGGGACTCCATAGCCCTTCACCAGCTTCCCTTCGCGATGAAGATAATCGAGAGGATATGTTCGCCTCACCCTCTGAGCCGATTCGGGTCCGGAACGAAGTGACACCTGGGCCTCCGCCAGCTCCAGAGTATCCCTGTAACGCCTATCTTTGGAGAAGCCCGCGCGCCACAGGATGTAATTCAGGACCTGCTCCCAGTCCGCAGAGATGGGGACAACATCGCCGTAAACAAGGGAGCCGTCCACCTCCTGGAAGCCGTGCCTCTTCAGATCCTTCATGTCCATCCCCTCGGGCCTCTTTCGAAGGACGGCGACGTTCAGGCCGAAGAACGAATAGTACCCCATCAGCTTCCCCAGCGCTGCCCCCAACTCCTCCGGACTGACGGCAGGGAGGTTCATGTCCCGTATGTCTATCCCCCCGTTAAGGGGCCAATCCTCAATCATTCCGACCAGCGTACCCTCTCTCACGGCCGGGTGCATCCAGCCCTGCCCGTAGCGAGCGTACAGCTCCTTTCTGAATGTGGAGGCCAGCGGGTCGTAGAGGGAGACGAAGGTGAGGGGCAGCATTATATTCCCATCCAGAGAAACGGGGCTTTCCAGAAGGTGAAGGTCCTCGGGCATGAGATAGAACTCGGTATCGCCGCTGCCGGTTATTACCCGCTCTGCGCCCACCCGTTCCAGCGCCCGTCTGACCTCCATAACCGTGAAGTCGGTCTGATATCTTATCTCCGAAAGGGTAGCGGGGCCGGAGGACCTCAGATAGGTCTCGACTATGTCCGCCATGGCATCCTCCCGATCCGGGATTTTCACCGGAGGCATGAGGCCGTACAGGTTCCTTCTCCCCCATAGCTCCCGGTCGGTGAACTCCCTCACCACATACATGTTCTCGTCCAGAACGCGGAGGGCAGGCTTCAGACTGTCCGCCGGAATTCCCGCAGCGGCAGAGATCTCGGAAACCGCCATCGGCCCGGATTCCAGCACGGAAAGGATACGTTTTTCCATAGGGCTCAGATTCTCGGGCATGTGGGTCCTGTACGCCGCCATGTACACCGCAGCCCTCTCCTTCATGACATAATAGACCCGGCCGCTGACGAAGCGCCCCCTCAGCAGGTCTCCGCTGCGCCTCAATTCATCCCATCGGGCCATATCAAAGCCCGGAACGCGATTGTACGCATCCAGCGGGTCACCGACATGACCGAAGGTCTCAAGGTATTCCTCAATGCTTTCAAAGGCGCGGGTGAGCTTCCACTTCTTGAGGGCCATCACAGAAGCTGCTGAGTGCACCCTCTCTCCCCTCAGAATGCTGTGATGATCCTCCGAAAGTATGTACTCTCCGTCGCCGTAGAACCTCCCCTGAATCACGGCACCTGTGCGGCTCATCTCCCCGAGGGCGTCGGAGACATAATGCAGGGGCGTGCCGAGCCGGTGGGCCAGTTCTTCGGGATGCATGGGGCCGTAATAGGATAAAAGGAAGCGGATTCCTCGCTCCACCGCCGCGTCCTCCCTGACCGAAACCGTCTCCCGGTCTATGGCGCGCCAGAGGCCCGCCTCCAGCCTTACCAGTCTCTCCCGCTCCAGCCGGTTCAGGACAGCCGCAGCCTCACCGGGAACCAGAGCCTTGGCTTCGGATATTATTTCCGTCGCAAGCTTCCTCGGCTTTCCGTCCAGAAGCGCGGCCAACTCCCTGTCCCCCTCCTGTACATTCACCTCGGGCGGAAGGGCCGAAAGAAGGTCGGCAAGCTCCCTGCCAGCGAACAGGCGCTGCGACAGGTAAACGGAGACCAGACCTCCCTTATTTATGAGGGGCTCGGAAAGGGCTCGAATCTCCTCGAAGCGGGGCTGCAGAGCAGGGGGGAGTGAGGCTTCCAGCTCGGGGTTGAGCGGTACGGACTTCAGAAGGCTCTTTATGTACTCCTCATCGATCTCGCGGTGCGGGGAAAACTTTGCAGAGAAGCGTTCCTTCAGACGCTCCGGTTCGAGAACCGGGCCGCCGGGAGTGGATGTGATTCTTCGGAGAATCTTCGTGTGGAGCTCCTTTAGAACGGCTGCCCTGTCCTCCATGAGGACTATGTCGGAGATCCCGCTGAGAACGATGCTGTAGGAAAACGGGGACGGTGCGTCGGAGTAATCTCTGTAGCTACATATCCACTCCCCCGAGCGAATCCTCGAGAGAACCGACTTGGCACCCTCCACATCCATGACGCTCCTGAGAATCTCCCTGTATGTTTCCTTTATAACGGGAAAGTTTTCCGATTCATCTATATCCGCCAGCGCGTCCAGAAGCTGCCCCGCTCTCCTCTGCTGTTTGCTCACGGATATGCTGTGCCCCAGGTAGCTACGGAGTATGAGGAAAGAGCGCGCTGCACAGTGCCGAAACCTCTGCCTGAAGAGCTCGGTCCCTCTTATTGCCTCCATGAGCGTCTGCTCAATCTCCTCGGGAGCGACAATTCTCTCAATCCCCTCCAGATCCGCCCTGACGGGGGAGGTTATCATGAAGGCATCGTCGTTCACCGATATGTTGAGTCCCTGCTTAAGCTCCGAGCCCAGCGCAGCGGCATAGGCCCTTGAAAGGGCATCGTTTACCCGCCTGCCGAAGGGAAAGTGGAATATCACGCTCCAGAGGCCCTGCGTGTCCCGATATCCCTCCACAAGAAGCCGCTTCTTTCCCGGAATCTCCGCAACGGCCGCCTGTTCCCTGAAATAACTGATGAGGGAGCGGGCGGTGCTCAGATCCAGATGGTAGTTTTCCAGCAGATAGTCGAGCATCTGACCGGATTCCGGAGCGGCCTCTGATACGCCGTTTTCGTCCCGATGATGCAGGTTCTCCCTCATGTAATCCCTGAAGGCGGCCACGGCCAGAGAGAGATCGAAGGAGCGGGGGAGCATTTCGCCGGTCCAGGACGGTACGGTGGGCTTCCTGCCTCCTGCGGATTTCACCAGAACGGTGGTCCCTCGGGTCTTTATGAACTCGTAGCTCCTGCCCCCGAGGACGAACACATCCCCCGGAGAAAGCTTCTCAACGAACTTCTCCGACAATTCCCCCGCCGGACCGCCTCCGGCCACGATCACCCTGTAATTGGCCTCGTCCGGGATGGTGCCGAGATTGAGGTAATAGATCGTCCTGCTCCCACGTTTCCTGCCGAATACCCCCTCGTCGGGGTCGTACCATATCTTGGAATATATGCCCTCGTGAGAGCGGCCTCCCAGATAGTCGAGGACTGAGAGGTAATCCTCCCATGAGAGCGCGTGAAAGGTGTAGGAGCGGCGGACGAGGTCATATGCCTCCCTTACATCCCATCTGTCGTTAAGAGAAAGAGAGACTATGCCCTGAGACAGGACATCGAGCGGGTTCTGCGGTATGCTCACGCGGTCTATGTGCCCCTCCACGGCCTCTCTCGCAAGCACGGCGCACTCCACCATGTCATCGAGGTCAAAGACGACGAAGCGTCCCTTCGCCGTCTTGCCGACCGAGTGGCCTGCGCGCCCGATCCTCTGGAGACCCTTGGCCACCGACTTGGGGGAGCCGATCTGCACCACAAGGTCCACATAGCCGATGTCTATCCCCAGCTCAAGGGAGGTGGATGTCACCACGCACCTGAGCTCCCCGTCCCGCAGCTTCGCCTCCACATCCAGCCGCGTCTCCTTGCTCAGACTCCCGTGATGAGCCGCGATGGCCTCGATCCCCCTCTCCCTCAACTTATACGCCACCGTCTCCGTAGAGCTGCGGGTATTGGTGAAAATAATGGTGGTGCGGTGCTCCTCTATCATGTCCACCAGAAGGTCGTACATCCGGGCGTTCACCACATCATAGGGGACAGCGGTCATATCCTCCACGGGGCACACGACCTTCAGGTCCAGATCCTTGCGGCCCCCAGCCTCCACGATGCTCACCCCCCTTTCCACGGGCTCGCCGTCGATTATCTCGAACCCACCGAGATAGCGAGCCACCTCCTCAATGGGCGCCTGCGTGGCCGAAAGGCCGATCCTCGTAATGTCAGGGCTCATGTTCTGAAGGATTTCCATGGTGAGGGAGAGAAGAGAGCCGCGCTTGCTGTCGCATATCTCGTGTATCTCGTCCACTATGAGGTACTGGACACCGTCGAAGCTCTTTCTGAACTTTGGGGTGGACAGAACAAGAGCGAGGGACTCCGGCGTGGTTATAAAGATATGCGGCGGCTTCTTCACCATCTTCTGCCTCTCGTACTGGCTGGTGTCGCCGGAGCGGACCGCAACCCTTATGGCCCCCACCTCGGGCTCGGCCTCCGCCATCTCCTCCAGAGGCCGGCGAAGGTTCTTGTCCACATCGTTGGCCAGCGCTTTGAGCGGGGAAACATAGACCGCGTATATCCTGTCCTCAAGTTCCCCTCTTTCGGCCTTGAGATAGAGCTCGTTTATGATGGCCAGAAAGGCAGTGAGGGTCTTGCCCGAACCGGTTGGCGAGGAGACCAGCACATTCTCCCGGCGATGGATGAGAGGGATGGCATATGCCTGAGGCTCGGTCAGGTCATCGAACCTCGACCTGAACCAGGAGGCCACGGGGGGCTCCAGCATCTCCATGACCTCGTCGAAGGAATATCTTCTATCCGCTCTTCCTATTCGCCCGGACATCTTATCACTGTCAATAGACCGGAACATATCACACCAATGGTTTAATAGTTTTTG
>CAZKII010000055.1:0-8929 GCA_964552865.1 uncultured Thermoplasmata archaeon
GTTCGGAAGTATGGCCAGACTGCTTATGACCATAAGTAAGACCATTGCGACTGCAACACCGGCATTGTTTGCGTATCCCCTTTTCATCCTATCAATCTCTCCCGCACCCGAAAGCGTGTTTAAAGGTTTTAATCCTCAGATGCAGTGAAGAAATCGTTTTCCCGCTATAAATACTTTTGCCCCATCCTATCAGTCCTTTGTAGGGCCTGCGAAAGATATAATTACTTCTTCACGATTGAGGTTCGATGAACTCAGCAAGGTTCATGGAGAGGGTAGAGCAGAAGGGAGTCGTGCTCTCACCGGCGGTAAAGAAGATACTGGCCCTTCAGCTGAAGAACATGGGCCTCACCAGAGACATGCTCACGCCGAAGCTGGCTGAGGAGTACATTGCCAGAGTGGTCTCCGCCGCATCTTTTGTCATCGGCCCGGAGGCGGGCATGGCCCTGAAGAACCTGATGTACAGGGAGTTGAGAGCGGAGGCTCCCGAGTACTTCGCAGCCATGGGCCTGCTGTAATCTTATATACTTCCCTCCCTTTCCGTTTTTCATGTTCGCAGTGGTGGTCACGGGGATGCCCGGAGCCGGGAAAGAAGGTGTCGTCAGCAGGGCGCTTGCCGTCGGTTTTTCCGTTTACCGCATGGGAGATGTGGTCCGCGAGTTTGCGAAGAGGGACGGTGTCCCGCCGGAGGATGTGGGGAGATATGCCAGCGCCGAGAGGGAGGCGGAGGGAAGGGATGTATGGGCCCGCCGGGTTCTGGACAAGGTTCTTTCCGACTCCGCCGAATTCGTGTTAATAGACGGTTGCAGGAGCGATTTCGAGGTTTCCGTGTTCCGCAGGCATTTCGGACAGAGCATGTCCGTTCTTGCAGTGCATTCGTCTCCCGCCACCCGCTTCGAGAGGGTCGTCAGGAGAGGGCGGGCCGATGCTCCGCGGGACCGGAAGGAGTTCGACGAGAGGGACCGCAGGGAGCTGGAATGGGGGCTGGGGAGGGTCATCGCCCTTGCGGACCACATGATCGTGAACGAGGGCACTGTGGAGGACTTCTGGCAGGATATAGACGATTTTCTGAGGGGCGTCATTTCATCCCATTCAGGAAAGCTTTAAGAATAACCTCCATATAACCGCCAACTACCCAATATAAGGAGGCTATTAGATGTTTGAAGTACGATTCCATGGAAGAGGCGGACAGGGTGCGGTTATGGCTGCTCAGGCCCTTGCATCCGCCGCCTTTTCAGAGGGAAACTACGCCGTTGCCTTCCCCTATTTCGGTGCGGAAAGAAGGGGGGCCCCTGTTCTCGCCTTCACCAGGGTGGATTCCAAGAAGATACACCGCAAAACGCAGGTCTATGAGCCTGATTATGTGGTTGTCCTCGACGATTCCCTTCTGGAGATGGTGGATGTTACCGAGGGTCTGAAGGACGGCGGCGTGGTAGTGGTTAATACCAGAAAGAGCCCGGAAGAACTGGCCCTTGGAGAGAATCTGACCGTGGCCACGGTGGATGCCACCGGTGTTGCCCTGGAGGTCCTTGGCCAGCCCATAACCAACAGTTCCATACTGGGGGCCTTTGCGAAGGCCACCGGCGCTGTGTCTATGGATGCCATAGAGAAGGGTATCATGGACATATTCGGCAATAAGATCGGGATGAAGATCGCCGAGAAGAACTGCAGGGCGGCAAAGGCCGCCTACGAGAGGACCGTCAGCGCTCCGGGGCGCCCGAGAGAGAAGGAGTTCGAGAAGAAGCCGAAATGGCTCCCGGACATAAACGAGCTCCCCATCGGAGGTGCAGGGGTCAAGATGGAAACGAACGCAGGCATGGTCGGTCCAGGCTCGTTCCTCGAGAACAAGACCGGCGGGTGGCGGACATTCATGCCAGTGGTGGATAACGACAAGTGCGTTGCCTGCCAGCTCTGCTGGTATTTCTGCCCGGAAGGGTGCATAACCATGGTACCGTACGACAATAACAGGTTCAAGAAGGGAATAGCCATCGATCTGGATTACTGCAAGGGCTGTGGAATATGCGCCCACGAGTGCCCCACGAACGCCATCGAGATGAAGAGGTGATATGATGAAGAGAGTAGTTACTGGAAACTATGCAGCCGCATTTGCGGCAATGAGAGCAAGAGTGAATGTGGTAGCCGCCTTCCCGATTACCCCTCAGACATTCATCGTGGAGCACATCTCTGAGTTTGTCAATGATGGAATAATGGACTGCGAGTTCATCAGGGTGGAGTCGGAGCATTCTGCGATGAGCGCAACGGTTTCCGCTTCTTCAACCGGTGCAAGGGCCTTCACGGCTACAGCCTCTCAGGGCCTCGCCCTGATGCACGAGATACTCTTCACCGCTAGTGGTATGAGGCTCCCCATAGTCATGCCCGTGGTGAACAGGACCATCGCAGCCCCAATCGGGATATGGGCCGAGATGAACGATGTCATGCCTGAGAGGGATGCAGGCTGGATGCTCGCCTTCGTGGAGGATAATCAGGAGGTTCACGACATGGTCCTTCAGGCGTACAGGATCGCCGAGGATAAGCGGGTTCTCCTGCCGATGATGGTGAACCTTGACGCCTTCATACTCTCTCATACCGTCGAACCGGTTGACCTTGTGGATCAGGAGGATGCTGATAAATTCCTGCCACCGTACAGGCCAGAGCACGCATATCTGGACCCGGAGAGGCCGATGGGCGTTGGGATTTTCACCCCGCCTGAGTACATTCAGGAGGAGAGGTATCAGACCCATGCGGCAATGGAGGGTGCCAAGAAGGTCATCAAGGAGGTCAACGACGAGTTCGCAAGGATGTTCGGAAGGGACTACGGCGGGCTTGTGGAGGAGTACAGGATGGACGATGCGGAGGTCGCTCTTCTCACACTCGGGACAGTTACCTCCACTGCCAGAGAGGTGGTGGACAACATGAGGGCCGAGGGAAAGAAGGTCGGCCTCGTGAAGGTCAGATTCCTCAGACCGTACCCGACTGATGAGATAAGGAGCGTGGCCAGCAGGGTGAAGGCCATAGGCGTGTACGACAGGGCCATATCCTATGGTGTCGGCGGCCCTGCCTATATCGAGGCCAGAAACGCTCTCTACGGCCATACCGACATACCTGTGACGAACTATCTGGCGGGAATCGGCGGAAGGGATGTGATGCTCGATGATATCGAGTTCATGTTCAACGACCTGCTGAAGAACGCCGAGACAGGAAAGGCAAGGAAGGAGATTGTCTGGATCAACACCCGGGGGGTGGAACAATGAGCATAGGAATAAAGGACTTACCGGAAGAGAACCTCTTCACTGCGGGTCACACGGCCTGTGCCGGCTGCGGTGCCGCCATTGCGGTGAGGAACATCATGAAGGTTCTCGGGAAGAACACGGTGATATATACCCCGGCCAACTGTCTGCTGGTCTTCGGGGCCACATACCCGCATATCGCATGGAAGGTGCCGTATCACCATGTTGCGTTTGAGAACACCGCGGCGTGCGCCAGCGGGATGAAGAGGGCTCTGAACACCCTCGGAAAGGAGGATACCACCGTGGTGGGCTTTGCAGGTGACGGCGGAACCGCGGACATCGGTATGCAGGCCCTTTCCGCTGCGGCCGAGAGGAACGAGGACATCATCTATGTGATGTACGACAACGAGGCCTACATGAACACCGGTATCCAGAGGTCCGGTTCGACCCCATACGGTGCGTGGACCACCACCACCCCTGCGGGCAAGGTCATCAAGGGGAAGGAACTCTTCAAGAAGGATGTAGCCCAGATAATCCTGGCTCACAATGTGCCCTATGTGGCCACCGCTTCCGTGGGCTATCCGCAGGATATGCTGAGGAAGGTGGAGAAGGCCAAGAACATGAAGGGCTTCCGCTTCCTGCAGATATACTCCCCGTGCCCCACAGGGTGGAGACATCCCACAGACATAACCGTGGAGGTCGCAAAGAAGGCTGTGGAGTCCGGTATGTGGACGCTCTTCGAGGCAGTGGATGGAAGAATGGAGATAACCTATCGCCCCAAGAAAAGGATTCCAGTGGCCGATTACCTCAAACTGCAGGGAAGGTTCAGGCACATGACCGAGGAGCAGATAAAGATCCTCCAGGACTGGGTGGATAAGAAATGGGACCGTGACACCCGCCTCGAACAGGCCCTGAAGATGATAGAGGAGTAAGACCGCAAACTCTTTAAACCCCTTTCATCTATTATTTTATTATGTCTTTCAAGAGGATTGTTCCGCCTGCCCTGATCGCCGCGGGAGTGGGACTGCTCATAATCGGTCTGGCCTCAGGCTCCGTCCGCATCTCTCTCTTCATCATATTTCCCGTGTTCTCCGGCAGCGGCCCCCTCTTCTTTGCCTCCGTAGTCCTTATCGTTGCGGGTTTTTTCACCATACCTCTGGTTATGACGCATGAAAACGAACCACTTCTTCCGGGAGAGGGGTTGCCTGACAAAGGACCTGCGCTCCGTGCGGGAGCCGTGATCTTCATCGGCCCCATCCCCATCCTTCTGGCGAGCGACAGGAGAACGGCTCTCTACACCATGCTCGCCGCCCTGATCCTGCTGCTGATTCTGTTCTTCTTTGCAGTGACCTAGGCCTCGTTCCTCATCCCGGCCATTCCCCTGATTATATCCGAGCGGTCTATCATCCCGACGATCTTCCCGTTCTCCATCACCGGAAGCTGGTCTATGCGGTGTTTGTGCATGAGAAAAGCGACCTCGCTGACATCCTCATCCGGATCGGTGGTGATGACCTTCTTCACCATTATCTCGCTGACCGGCCTGCCCGCCACATCCTCGAATGACCTCTGGACTTCGTACAGCTCCAGCCCCGTTCTGATGGGGAGTTCTATAAGATAATCAAATGGGGTGGGAAGAATGGTGGTGCTTATCGGTGTATAGCGCTCCTCTATGAGCCTCAGAAAGTCTCCCTCGGCCACGATGCCCATCAGTTTGCCCCCCTCCACCACCGGCAGGGCAGAGAGTTCTTTCTCGGCCATTATGCGCGCCGCTTCCTTTATCGTTGTATCCGGTCCCACTGTTTCGAATTCCCGGCTCATTATCTCCCTTACTTTCATATTTTCACCTCCGGCCGCACTTCTCCACGGTCTTATTCTCCATTATGTGCGCCGGTGGCTTAAATACTTTTGCATCGGTCAGAACCTTGATTTGAGAACCATGATCCCGTTCTCGGAGTCAATGTTTATGGGCTGCATCCCTGTCTGGTGGTTGGTCCCCCTCATCTTCAGGACCTCGATATACTTTCGCCGCGCTCCGTCCTCCTCCCGCAGCATAAGGAGTATCACGCCGTCCACGGCATAGCTCACATCCGAGGGATAAAGCTCTCCCGGTTTGACCTCTCCCGTGAGGAGGGTGGTGGCCTCCCAGTTCTTGAGGTGGTTGGTCAGGTCGAAGAGGAACATCCTGTAATCCTCTTCCTTCAGCATGGTCTTCATGATGGTGACGGGGTCGATGACTATCCTCTGGGGCATCACCTCCGCAATCTTGTCATCTATGAAGGAAAGGATCTCCTCACCGCTCGCATTCCTCAGCATGGAGCCCATGTCCACATATATTATCTCCCTGCCGAAGTATTCCCTCTTCACAAACCCGAACCTTGCGGAATATCGCAGCATCCACTGAGTCGGCTCGCTCAGTGTGGTTATGAAAAGCCCCTGCTCTCCGTGCCTTGCCCCTTCGAACAGGTACTTCTGGGCGAATGTCGTTTTTCCGGTCCCCGCACTTCCCGCCACGAGGATCACCGATGGGAAGGGAAAACCCCCCTCTATCATCTCGTCGAGTCCCCATATGCCGCTGGGAATCCGTATTATGCTCGTTTCGTTCATTTTCTCCCTCCGCTTCACGAAATATCCGGCTTTCCCGCCTTCTTTTCCAGCTGTCCGCCGGGGCTGAACATGAGTATAGAGCGGATTATCTTCTTTTTATCGCCGCTCATCTTTACCATACTGTCCGAGTCCGTTCCTACCCCACCCTTTCTAACGCTCATGTCAGTGGTAATCTCCAGTTCCACATCGCACAGAGGCTTTATGGCATCGTAGAGGCCGGGGTGGTTTCGCGAGTCTATGAACAGTGCGGTGAATATGGAGTCGTAAAGGGCGATGGCCTTCAGGTATCTGTCCACAAAGGTCACCACAGATTCCAGGGGGTTGTAGTTGAGCATGGCCGCAAGGTTGTCTATAAGTATGAAGTCGTTCGTTCTCATGTCCACCATGCCCGAACCGTTCCTTATCCCTTTTATCAGATCGTCAGGGAGTTTTTCTATCTGGAACGGCGTGTGGTTCACCGCATTCGTTTCGCTGGATCCAGATTCCGCTCCTGAGTAGTTGCCGATTGCATCTATGTAGGTCAGCCGGTGCCTGTTCTCCACCCTGTGCATCTTGAGCAGGTGGTCCATGTAGTTGTGAGGCCTGTCCACCGTGATAAATATCCCCTGCTTCATCCACTCGTCCAGCAGTATCTTCAGTATCACAAGGTTGATCTGGACTATTCTATTGTAGGAGACCTTAAAGAGTACTCGCTCTCCCGCGCCGACATCGCCTATTTCTCGGATAATGGCCTGCATCAGATTGATATCCCTCTGGTTCATTGATTCACCGCTTAAAAATCGGGCTTCGGAGTATATAAGAAAGAAGGTTCGATTATCATTCCTGATTTTTAGTCATGGTCGAAATGCGGCGAAGCAGCAGCGAGAGCAGGTTCAACGGACTCGCTCTCCTTTCACTGCAGTCCTCTGAATAAACGGAGCAGTATGTTGCCTGTTTGCACTCTTTCACATAGTAGGAGCAGAAGTGGCATTCCCAGCGTTCGGAGTCGTAGTGTCCCATGCAGTCCGGAATCATATGGTTGAAATTCAATTTTGCTCTATATAAATCCGATCAATTCTGTTATCGTTAGTGATTCTCAATTCCTTCCATAACATATTCTTGAAATACAGAAAAATTTAAAAACCATTCCCTGTTCCCACTCCCCACTCCCTGCAGATATCAGGAGGGGACCAGAAAATGATAAATATACTCATAGCGGAGGACGATGTGACCCTGTCGGGCCTGTATCAGGAGGTTCTCGAGGGTATGGACGGTTTTCGCGTTCTGACCGTTGTCAGGACCGGAGAGGAATTACTGGAATATGTGAGAGAAGCGCGAGAGGACGAAGCCGTTCCGGATGTTATAATCCTTGATCAGCGCCTGCCTGGGAGATCCGGCATGGAACTCATTCCGGAGATAAAGGAGAAGTGTGGGAATACGAAGATTATCATCGTAAGCGGCGACAGCCGGATAGGTGCCGATGCCGTGAAGAGCGGGGCGGACATGTTTCTGCTCAAGCCTTTCGGAATAGATCAGCTTCTGAACGCGGTGAAGACCGTATTCGAGGGGAGCGTGCGTAAGCCTTAAATATCAGCCTATGAATGCCACAGCATGAAGAAAAGAAGCGGCCATTTCATCTTCAGCGAGGATTTTCACTACAGCGACCTTGAGAAGATCTTTCCGGCGCTCATGGACAGGTTTCTTGAGGAAACCGGCCTCATGCCGGATGAAGAGGTTCACGAGATATATCTCAGGGTCAATATGGATGATATAGTCCGGGACCGAAAACCGGAGGGAATAAACCGGAGAGGGCGTTTTCGTATGATATTCCCTATTCCAGAGAACGGGGCCCGGAAGGAGATGTACATTCAGGCCAATACCAAGGTCACCGAACTCAAGAGGGTCGTCCAGATAATCAGCGACATGCTGAGAGAGGGTGGCATCGAGCACGAGCTCGTGTGGGACAAGCTGGATAAAGTGCACAGAGAGTTGAAAGAATGAACATAAACGCCTTTGTGAGGGACCGCGAACTCGCATCCCGCATAGCGAAGCGGGGCACCGAGTCGGACATCGCTCTTTTCAATTACAAGGAAGGGGAGAAGCACCTTAATGTTGTATCTCCGATAAGATACCCTGACAAGCTCAGTTCTCTTATATTCTCCCTCCACATGGCCGATGTTGCCGTTCTGGACATATCGGAAATGAACCGCGAGGTGGGGGAGATAATAGTGGCGCTGAGTTCGTTGAACATGGCCAGAGGCGCTGTGGTTCTCAGAAACTACCTCCTTCCCGAGCAGGTCGAGCCATTCCTGAAGGAAACCCCCCTGAAGGATTACAGGTTTCTTGAGGATTCTCCCGAAGTGGTCCGTGAGTTCCTCTTCTCTTGCGAGGGCGGCTCAGGGGACAGCAATGGACCGACCCGGGTCGTTATCGATCACCACTTTCCGGTGAAAGGTGTGGGGCTCGTTGCCCTCGGCATTGTTGTGAGCGGGACCGTTGAGAGGCATCAAAAACTGCGGCTCTTTCCCACGGGGAAGGAAGCACAGGTGAGGAGCATCCAGGTGCACGATGTGGATGTCAACAGTGCCGGCGTCGGCAGCAGGGTGGGTCTTGCCTTAAAGAATGTCAAGGAGGACGAGATGTGGCGCGGAATGGTTCTGGCGGAGGAAGGGGTCGATGTCTTCGACGATGAAGTGAGGATCCGCCTGAAGGCCAGCCCGTTTTTCGGGAAGGGGCTCGCTTCGGGGGATGTGGTGCATCTTTTTGCAGGGCTTCAGATGATTCCCGCAAGGATTGTCGCCGGCGAGGTCGCGGCAGGAAAGGATTCTCTCCTCACCCTTATGCCGGAAAAGCATTTTGCCGATTATCCCGGGATGAAAAGATTGCTGGCGCATATAGACTCTCCGATGCCCAGAATTATAGGGCCATTTTCGGCCTTTAACGGCTGATTTGAGGATTCGTTTATATACCCTTGTGGAGGGCAAGTTATATATAGTGGTGCTCATATTCCCGTTCAACCATGGGGTGGTAGTTATACCGCCCACACAAAGGAAGATAATGGAATAAGAAATACACAGACAAAGGAGGAAGAAACTATGAGGCAAGAATTTAGAAAGGGAGCT
>CAZKII010000056.1:0-8860 GCA_964552865.1 uncultured Thermoplasmata archaeon
TGACGGGAATCAGCATGGTCAGAGCTATTGCAAACACGATTACTCGGCTCACAATTTTCTTCTGTTTTTCTTTTTCCATTCTACGTCCTCCTCCTTTGAGTCGTAAGAATGCAAATAGAGCCACTGCTCCGTGTCTCCATTTGGCAATCTAAATTCCCATAATGCGGAACTCCTATTTATACATTTCCATGCGTTACTGAAATGGCCAATCAGGCCGTCGAAACCAAATTATTTTTATACCCCTGCCCGTTCCCCTTCCAAACTGCCACCATTGCTTAGCCCGGTAGAGCGGCTGACTTGTAATCAGCAGGTCGGGAGTTCGAATCTCCCTGGTGGCTCCATTCCCAATCTCCGTATTCGGAAGATATAAATACCCCATCCATATAAGGTGATAATATGGCCAAGAGAAGCAAGAACAGCGGCTTTCAGTCTGCGGCCGGACTCGTGAGATACTTCGACTCAGAGGACGACAAGGCTCCGAAGATAGACCCCTGGCTGGTGGTCGCAATAGCCGTAATATCATCGGTAGTCATAGAACTGCTCAGAATGATGTATCCCACATGAGCGAACTCTTTTCACGCTCCCGTAGTGTAGCGGCCAATCATTCCGGCCTTTCGAGGGCTCATCATGGGTCTGAAGACAGCCGAAGACACGGGTTCAAATCCCGTCGGGAGCACCATCTTTCCCACCAAGAATAAATACCACCTTCATCATATACTGGTTCATGGCACGGCACGAGAGCAGGGATACAAAGCGGCTATTTCTCTCCACTCTACTGCTGGCCATAATCGTTTTGCCCTCTGTGGCCCTCCCGCAAACCTTCCAGGAAGGCGTGAAGGAGATCAACGCAAGCCCGGGTCCCGACCTGATAATATCCGGAGAATACATCCTTAACTACACCTTCTATCTCGGGGTCGGCGACTGGGTACTTCTAGAAAACGCCACATTCATCGTCAACTCCACATACGACGGAGAATTCGGGATAATCGTCGCAAGCGGAGGAAAGCTGGAGGTGATGAACACAACCATAAGGAGAGCCGACCAGCGCGCTTCGTTCTTTTTCAGAGCGGAGGCGGGAAGCGAACTCCTGATGGATGGCAGCACGGTGGAAGGATGCGGTTATGCGGGGAACACAGACGAACAGGGGACACATATCGCAACGGACAATGCGATTATACGCAACTCACGCTTCAACGGAAGCATAAACGCTCTCTATCTTGATAACAGTTCCCCTCTGATCGAGAATTGCAGCCTCGAAAACAGCACCGCAGGGATATATTCCAACAGGGCTTCCGCAATCATCCACGAGTGCCGTTTCTACGGAAACACCTTCGGATACAGAGGCATCTCCTCCGGGGACCGGGTAGAAAACAGCACCTTCGGGGGAGGGACCTACGGCATATACGCCAGCTCGTCCGCTCTGGATGTCAACGGGGCCTTTTTCGGTAATGAGATATACGGCATATACGCGAGCAATTCCGCAGGTAATGTGATCAACATATCGAGTAACAGCTCCATTTACGGCATCTATGCATACTCATCCACTCTGAAAGGGGAGAACATATCCATAGCAGGAGGGAATTACGGCGTTTACAGCTACGGTTCGACCCTTGAAATCGAAGAACTGCGTACCTCGAATACCTTTCAGGACATCTATTCCATTTCATCCCTATGCCTGATAAGAAACTCCACGCTCAAAGGAACTGGCATATCGAACACCGGAGGGAGTCTTGCCATACTCGACACATATCTGCCTCCGGAGGAGAGGATCACCGCTTCGAAAATGGCCACTGTAAACCTCATCAATACCACCGGAAACGCATGGAACGATCACCTGTATACGGAAGCGGATCCCACCTCCTTCATAAGATACGGAGATTACTGCACGGTCACCGTAACCAACGAGACAGGGGTGCCGGCGGCCAATTCCAGCGTTATGGCCATCGCAGACGACAGCCCGATGTTCAACGGAAAGAGCGGTGAAAACGGCCGCCTGAGGCTCCCATTCATCAATTTCACCGTGGGATACGGCGGCGAAAGAGCGGTGAATACCACCATCTACGCCTGCTGGAACTCAACCGACAGGAACCTGACCGGAAAATACTCCGCCAGGCTGAGCGCAGGGGACGACCTAACTATTATAATGAAGAACGAGACGGATTCGGGGATAACATGGATGCACGACATGACCATCGGACAGGAAAACTACACGAACACAACGATAATACTGGGGCCCTCCGTTTCCACGACCACCACCAGTCTCATCGACATTTCAAACACCACCGTGATACTCCTGAACGGGGTTACCAGCAGGGGAGAACTTCGGATAACGAACAGCTCCCTCATAACAGGGGCAGCGGACAGGGCGTACTCTCCCGTTCCAGCGGGCCTCGGCATCACTTCTGGCCCTGCCCGGATATCAAACGACTCGTTCCACTCGGTTACGCTGAACATCTACACCGACAGCTGCAATGTTTCTTCTTCAAGATTCGCACTGTCAAAAAGGGCCGTCTATGTGAGCGGGGCGTCTCCCGCCCTCACGGCTATAGAAGTCAGCAGATCGCTCACAGGAATAGAGACCTACTCTTCCGGCCTCAACATATCCGATTCCTCCGTTTCCTTCTGCGATACGGGGCTGAAAGAGTACGCCGGGCGGGGCCTGACCCAGAGAACGAAATTCGACAACTGCAGCACGGCCATATACTCCACATCTTCGAAGACACACTATCGCGGGATCGTGATCTCCGGCTCTGGGACAGGATTTTCCCTGCATTCCTCGGGAATCGCGGTGGAGGAGAGCGAGATAAGGGGCGAAAAAGGGCTGGACTGCATATCCTCGTCCCCTTCCGTCTCCAACTCCACAATAGATGCGACCATCCCCATAAGGGCGGTAATACGCTCGTTTCCGGCCGCACTGAACACGACCATGGACTCAAACGCGAGTCAGGTCGACCGGACATCATTCATATCCCTCGGGCGCTACGGAAAAATAGTGGTAACCAACGAAACCGGAAGCCCGATAAACGGGGCGTATGTATCCGTATTCGACAGGTTCGGCCCCTCCTCCACCCTGACAAGCGACGGAAACGGGACCGCATACCCGGCATACAGAGAGTATGTGCTGACCGCAGACGGACTGGAAACCGCAGAGCCGCAGGTAATTTCATGGCTGCAGAACGGCACGGACATACTATTCGGGCGAGGGGCGTATCCGCAGGACAGGCTCGTTCTCGCTAAAAACAGCAGCGTCATCTACTATCCGTCATCCCACTATGTACCCGCCGACGGCGAGATCATTGAGAACCGAACCCTGATTCTGGGAGACAACATAACGGTACCTGACGGCAGAAAACTCACCATCAGAGACTCGGAAGTATTTGCGGGCAGGACACAGTTTCGCATATTCGGCTCCTTTGAGGTGGAAAGCAGTCATGTCCGATCATATCTCTGCAAAATGCCCGGGATCGCCGGCAGATACTTTCCCTACTTCTGGAACTCCCAGATGTCATGGATTAACAGGAGCGTGTTCGACAATCCCGAGGAGATCGACTCATACAACCGAAACCTGAGGATGGACGGACTGGTTGTACGGAATGCAGGTATCTACGGGATCTATGTGAGGAACTCCCCCGCGGAGATGAGAAACATATCGATAGAACGGGCGGGGACAGGGATATATCTCACGGATGGGTGGCCAGATATGGAAGGTATCACGGTGACCGACTGCACCACGGGAATCGCCGTTCTCAACAGCAGAGGGAGGGCGGGGAACATCAATATAAGCGACTGCAACAGCGCCTTTTCCATAAGGAGCTCGGAGATGACGATAGAGGATGCGAGAATAGGAAGTAACAGCGGGATATACGCATACGGAAGCAGAATCACCCTGAACAACAGCCAGATTTCCGGGACGAACTACGGGCTGAACGCCGTATCCTCAGAACTCCTCCTCACGAACAACACCATACACGACTCTTCGAACGGAGTCCTGACCGCATCGTCCGACATCCTGTGCTCGAAAAACGCATTTATCAACAACACCAAGACAGGCATATCCATCAGCTCGGGAGGAGGGGTGATCTCGAGGAATCGTTTCGAAGGAAACGAAGTCGGCGCGCTTATAACTTCTTCGAGCCCCTCCATCCGAGAGAACGCATTCTTCGGAAACTCCGTCGGGCTGAAGCTGCAGAGGGCCTATGCCTCCGTGGAGAACTGCAGTTTCGAAGGAAACGGAATAGGTATAAAGACGGAGCAGAGCGCGGTGGAGATATACGGATGTGAGCTCACGAACAACACAGAGGCCCTGAGCATGAACGGGGACTACATCGGAGACATCCTCACGCCCGCCGTGAAGAGGACATACCTGACATTCATGCACGAAGGTAAGAGGCAGGCAGAGATTACGCTCCCCGAAAGGCACACACTGGAAAACATAAGGATAGACATCAGCGGACGGAAGCTCGGTTGGGTCCCCGTTGTGAACGACCCGTATATCCAGAGAGACGCGGACATCTCCGGAAACACCGCCGTATGGGCCGACTACCGCAGCGGGAATTACGATGTATATATGAGAGATCTCACGGCCGACACAGATAACGACTCGGTACCGGACATCTTCGAGCCGCCGTTCCGCAACGATGACATCCAGCTGACATCCGCCCCGAACTCACAGGGGATACCAGCCGTTTCCGGCCCGATTATCGCATGGAAGGACTTCAACACCAACGGAACAGGGAGAATAATCCTTTACAGCACCGAAAACCGCACGGCGTGGCCTATCACCCCATATGCCGATCTTTCGGACATCGCGGTATCCGGAGGGATTGTGGCATGGTCGCAGAACACAGGCACCCACAGGGACATCTTCGCCTACTCACTGCGGAACAGCACCGTTTGGAGGGTGACATATACGCCGGACGACGAGTATTCCCCTTCCATATGGGGGGACAGGATGGTGTGGTACTCCTCCAACATAACGCTGGGAAGCGCGAGAAGCAACATCGTTTTCCACAACATCACCACAGGAAAGACATACAACATAACCGATGACACATACCTTGAATTCAACCCTTCAATCTGGGGAGACCTCATCGCATGGCACGACAACTCAAGGGGAGATGTGGACGGAGACGGGCAGGACGACCAGATTGTAAAGATCATATCCATCGGCGCTGACGGAGTCCCCGGCACGGCGGACGACTCGAAGGTGGGAGAAAGCACGGGATGGGAGAGCGCCTTCAACCCGTCCCTGTCCGGAGAGTGGGCGGTGTGGTACTACCACAACCGGACCACCGACACATGGGGAACCATGGCGATGAACCTCACCACGAAGAGCATAGAATGCATATCATCCAACGACGGTGGAGACTCTCAGCCCCATATTTCCGGCTCCCGGGTGATACGCTTGGACAAAACGGACAGCGACTGGGATGTCTACATGATGGACCTGAATTCCAGAGGGGTGCCCAGCAATGTCTCGGCCGATTTGAACAGCGGAGACTACGGACGGCGAAACACCACCGGAGATCTGACCTCCATGACATTCGGATACCCTGTGGCCGATGCGCATAAAACGGGAGACCTCACAGCAAACATCTCCTCGGAGACCGCAGGAATAGTGGAAATGGAGATAAAGGCCACCATGCGGGTAACATCATTCATAGGCTCCTCGACCATAAGATTCCCAGACTCCGCCGACTTCACGGGAATACATGCGGAACACACCACCATAAGCATGGAAAACACCAGCATGCACTCCGATAACGGCTGGCCAGAAAGCGCCACCGCATTCTCGCTATATGATTCCAGCGTGGATTCCCTCAACTGCAGCATAGGGTGGAGCGCTGCTATCCTTTCCGGCGATTCGAAAATCACGGTGAGGAATTACCTGGATATCCTCCTCAGAAACGAAAGCGGAGGGGCGATTCAGGGGGCCGCCGCAACCGTAACGGACAACGGGGTTGAAAGGGACAGTGGGATAACCAGCGCAGAGGGAAGAGTTCGGTGGCTCATAATCACTGACAGGATAATTCTGGACTCAGGCATATCCGAAAATACCACGGTGGTCAGTGTATCGTATCCGCTCCTATTCCCGGACAACCCAAGACATGTCAACATGAGCGAGAGCCATACCGAGGTATTCACAAGCGACGAAAACGCTCCGAAGATCTGGATATCCACGCCCGAGAAGGTCTATGCCGGGGGAGAGAACCTCACGATAGAATGGCAGATCAGCGACAGTAACATCGTGAACAACGGTACCACCATATATCTCCAGAATATGGCCACAGGCACCCGGAATCTCGTTGAAGATAACATGCCGCCGAACGGGAATTTCACCATAACCCTGCCGCTAGAGAACGGCTGGTTTTCGGTGGAGGTTCTTTCAACGGACGAGGTGGGGCACACAGGAGAGAACGGCACACCGCCCTTTTACATCGACAGCGAAAGGCCGGAGATAGAGCTGGTCTCACCCGCAAACGACTCAATAATACCCGGTGGGAACATAACCCTTCTCGTTTCGGACCATACGAACATCTCGGTGCTGGTTTCCGCGGATGGGTTAGAGAGGAACTGGAATTTCAGCAGTCCGGATTACGACCAGACCCACGCGGAAATGCTCAACATAAGCACCGAAGAATGGCCGGAAGGCGACATAACCCTGACCGTGGAGGTGGTCGACGAGGCGGGGAATCGGAACAGCACGGCATTCGAATTCTCAATCGACAGAACCGGTCCGGAAATAACCGCTGACCGATGCGGCCCGGTCATAAGAGCTGGTCCCGAAATAAATTACAGCGTAGCGGACGAACACGCCGTAGAAACCATTATTTCCGTGAACGGGAGGGTCATCGGGAGTTACATCGATTCCCACGGGGGTTCAATCTCCACCAGTGGATGGGGGGACGGTGAGTATCTCATAGAAATAACGGCCACGGACGCAGCGGGAAACAGCGCGAGGATCTTCCGCAACCTGACCATAGACAACACGGCCCCTCTGTTCAGTCTGCCAGACGGAGAGGTTGCAGGTGCGGGAGAGCGGAACCTTCCCATTCTGATAAGCGACCTCCATCTGTACCATGCTACCGTTATAACTCCGTTCGGAACCGAAGAGATGGAACTCAGCGGCACGGAAGAAACCATAGAACTGAACATAAGCGGATGGGCGGACGGAAACTACGGCATCAGCGTCCAGGCAGAGGACGAGGCGGGAAACCGGGCCACATTCGTATTCACATTGACCGTGGACAGAGATGGACCCGTGTTCTCGGTCACCTATCCAGAAACCGCAAACACGGAGGAAGGGATCCCTCTGACATTTAACATAACCGACCTCACGGGACTGCAGAGCCTGACGCTGAGCTACCGGGAAAACGGAGCGAACAACTGGACGACCATTACTCTCGACCTTAAGAACAGGAGCGCGACAATCCCGCCGCAGAGCCGCCCGACCACACTGGAGTTCTACCTGAAAGGAGAGGACAGCGCCGGAAATGTAGGTACAAGCAGGGTCTTTCTCATAGATATCACCGAGCAAACGCAGAATGAGAGCGAAAACAGTACGGGAAGCCCCGGCGGCCCGGGCACAAATACCCCAGACTATGATTACGCCGGACCTCCCGCCCCACTTTACGCCTGGATTTCTATACTAATAATCTTAGCAGTGATCCTCATCGTTCTCCTTTCGAGACGGAGGAGGGAAGATGGGAAAAAGGCGGTGGAAAACGCTGATATAGAGGAAGAGGATGCATGACCATGGAACCCACGCTGCTCCTCATGGCCGCACTCATGTCATTCGTCGCCGCCGTGTACTCGAATATAGGCCTCGGAGGTGGGGTGCTCTATGTTCCGATAATCCTCTGGCTGACATCCATCGACAAAGAAGAAGCTGTACTCCTCTCACTGGTGCTGGTGGTGCTCACATCCATTCCGTCCGCCTGGAATCACTTCAAGAAAGGAGAGATAGACATAAAGAGAGGCCTGACCCTCGAGAGCGGGTCGTTCATAGGGGCAATCTTCGGTGTCATTTTCAACCTGATGATATCCCACGACATATTCGTCCTCATATTCTCTCTCGTCCTGCTGGGGAGCGGGGCGAAGATGCTTCGCGACACCCTGAAAGGGAAGAGCGCGGAGAAGGACAGGCCAGAACTCATGACCCGCAGGAACCTCGCAATCGCCACGGTTCTATCGGCCAGTACGGGATTCATCTCGGGAAGCATGGGAATCGGCGGAGGGGCCATAAATGTTCTCATACTGGTGGGAATCCTCGGCTTCGCCACGAAGAAAGCGGCAGGGACATCTTCTTTCAAGACTGTGTTCACGGCGATCACGGGAATAAGCATCTACCTGCTGAGCGGAATACAGCTGAACACGGAGATGGCCATTATTCTTGCCCCGGTGGTTCTGATCTCGTCCTACGGGGGCTCCCTTCTTGGTCTGAAGAAACTGAAGGGGAGCGAGGTTAGGATACTTTTCATAGGTGGGCTCTTTCTGGCAGCTGCCAAGATGCTTCTGGAACTGCTTTAAACAAAAGATTAATAAAGGGGACACATATCCCACCTCAATTCGGCGGTAAGGGTGCCATACGTAGCGCCTGCATCTGCCCGATTGCCTATATCCATTGGGGTGCCATCCGGCGCACTTGGCACAATTGGTGTTGCGCCTCTGGCCACCCCTGCATCCGCCCAATTACCCATGCAGGGGTAGCCAAACGATGCACCATAGCTCACAAAAAAGCATCTAAGTCTACCCTGCTCCCATCCGATCACCCCATGCAGGGGTAGCCAAGCATGGCCAACGGCGCAAGGTTGAGGGCCTTGTCCTTAGTGGTTCTTGGGTTCAAATCCCAACCCCTGCA
>CAZKII010000057.1:0-8679 GCA_964552865.1 uncultured Thermoplasmata archaeon
GGTAGAAGCAAAGAAGAGGTTTTTCAAAGACATTGATGAACTTATGCATTGGTACAACTACGACAAACCTCACATGAGTCTGGATTTTAAGAACGCAGAAACTCCCGATGAAGCTTTCTACCGAAAGCTTCCAGAGGAGATGATCTTTAAATATGAGGGGTGGTTGGTTGAAGTGTATCACGAACGAAGTGAGTGAGAAACGCACACAGATTGAAAAGGTGCGTTGTAAAATGAATTCGGGATACTACATTGCCCGGAAACGACCGAAAAGTATATATAGTACATGAGCACAAATATATAAGGGAGGAGCGAAATGATGATAACGGTGGAAAAACTAGCCTTGGCTGTGGAGAAACAGCTGGGGCTGGAAAAGGAGGAGGCAGAGTCTATTGCCGGGCAGATAATGGCCTACTTCGGTTTCAACGGCCGCATAGTGGACAATAACATAGACAAGAGCGACAGAAAACTATTCTACAGGCTGCAGGAAGCGGGATTGCTGAATTCCAGCTGGGAGACGCTGACGCTGCACAACGGGAAGAACTGGAGGATATACTACTGGTACTTCTCGGAGCAGAAGATAGAGGAGGCCCTCGAGGACGAGCAGGAGAAAGAGGAGGACATCTACTGCAGCGTGCCGGACGAGGCGTGGAAGATGCACAGCGCAGTTCCGGTCCACTGAACGCGAGAACTGAGAGATTTACAGGGCATACTAATCAGCCCGGGCTCTATTCAGTTTTTCCAGCATAGCCTCTCTCCCCCTCCAGTCACTCTCTTCCAGCATCTCCCTCAACTGCCGCGGGCTTCGTGCCCCGCTCTCCATTATGAACTCCAGTTCCTCGTATGTGAAAAGATACCCCAGCCGCTTCCACAGAGCCGCGGTCCGTCTTATGTCCTCGCTGTTCTCCACCTTCACCCTTTCAAAACTTTCGGGCCTCACGGTGATCCTGAGAAACTCTCCGTCCTGCCTCTTCAGAACGAACATGTCGTAGAGCCTTCCATCGCGGAGGGTCCCCTCGCCCTCGACCCATGTGTTGGAAGCGTAGTCGTGTGCCTTTATGGAGTGGTAAAAACGCCCGTATCTCGCCCATAACTCCCGTATTTCAGGAATGCTCATCTCCCGTTCCATGTATGAGGGAATCGAAAGAGATATAAGAGTTATCCGGTTACACCGACACGATAGAATGTCACGGAACTTCTTCACCATGGACGACTTCGACTTCGCCGGAAAGACCGTAATCGTTAGGGTGGACATCAATTCCCCTATCGAGCCATCCACAGGAAAGATTCTGGACTACACGAGGATCAAGCAGACGGCCAGCACCATAAACGAGCTTCGCAGGGCAAAGGTGATAATTCTGGCGCATCAGAGCCGGCCGGGAAAGAAGGACTTCACAACCCTTGAAAGGCACGCTCTCGCCTTCTCCAGAGTTCTGGGGCGGAAGGTGAAGTATGTGGACTGCCTGTACGGAAGCGCTTCCAGAAAGGCCATCAAGGAGATGAGGGACGGTGATATTCTGCTTCTGGAAAACACCAGAATGTTCTCCGAAGAGGTATCCCTGAAGGATAAGGATCTGGAAACGCAGGCCAACACCCACATCGTCAGGAGGCTCGCGGCCCTTGCGGACTTTTACATCAACGACGCCTTCGCAGCGGCCCACCGCTCGCAGCCCAGCCTTGTTGGGTTCTCCGGGAAACTGCCGTCCATTGCAGGGAGGCTCATGGAGAAGGAGCTGAACATGCTGGGAAAGGTGGTGCAGGGGACGGACAGGCCGAACTATCTGATACTTGGCGGGGCAAAGGTGGACGACTCCATCGCCGTTGCAGAGCACCTTCTTAATGCAGGAACCGTGGACCGCATATATGTCACCGCGGTGGTGGCCAACATATTCCTCATGGCAAAGGGGATAGACCTCGGAAAGGGCTCAACGGAGTTCATAGAGAAAGAGGTGAAGGATTACGAGGCCCTTGTGAAGACCGCAAAGGAGCTTCTCGACAAGTACGGGGATAGGATAGTGGTACCGCACGATGTGGCCCTGAATGTGGGGGGGCGGAGAGAGGACATACCGGTGGAAGAACTCCCCAGAGAGGAGCCGATAATGGACATAGGGATCGAGAGCACCCTCGGGTTCTCATCGGACATGGCCGATGCGGGGTGCATAATGCTGAACGGCCCGTCGGGGGTCTTCGAGGACGAGGAGTTCGCCTTCGGCACCATGGAACTGTTCAGCGCGGTGGCAAACTCCAGAGCGTATTCCGTTCTTGGCGGAGGGCATACCGGTGCGGCCATAGAGATGATGGGACTTTCCAGAAAGATAGACCATGTGAGCACCGGAGGGGGGGCGTTCATCAGCTTCCTCATGGGGAAGAAGATGCCAGTGGTGGAGGCCCTGGAGAACTCGTACAGGCTGTTCAGCAAAGGGCCGTTTTTGAAGGGGAACGGGAAGAAGTAGGCAGGCTTTATTCGGCCTTTAAACAACTCCAATTTCTGGAGTGCAGAGGGAGACACATGGAGTATAATGAAGAGAACAAGACAGCAGAACAGAGGGCAAGAGATAAGATAGACACGATGCTGAGAAATTCCGGATGGATCATACAGGATAGAGACAGGATTAACTTCGGGGCAGGAGAGGGGATAGCCATAAGGGAATACCCGACGGACAGCGGACCGGCAGACTATGTGCTTTTCCTCGGACAAGACAGAAGACCTGTGGGCATCATCGAAGCCAAGAGAGCGGAGGAAGGCCATAAGATGGTTATGCATGAGGCTCAGGCGGAGAGGTATGCAGAGGGAAACCTGAAGTATGTGGAAAATGAGCCGCTGCCCTTCGTATATATCAGTAATGGGGAGATAACCCTGTTTTCAGACTCCAGAGACCCGAAACCAAGATTCAGGGAGGTGTTTTCATTTCACAGACCGGAAACCCTCCGAGAATGGATAAGGGAAAAGAGAAGCCTCAGGGCCAGACTTAAGGAATTGCCTCCGCTGGAGCATGAGGGATTGAGGGGTTGCCAGATAAATGCAATAGAGAATCTGGAGGAATCCTTCAGGAACAACAGGCCGAGAGCGCTCATACAGATGGCAACAGGAGCGGGAAAGACATACACGGCCATAACATCGGTTTACAGACTGCTGAAGTTCGCCGGTGCGAAAAGGGTCCTATTTCTGGTGGATACAAGAAATCTGGGAGAGCAGGCGGAACAGGAGTTCATGTCCTACCTGCCGCCGGACGACAACAGGAAATTCTCCGAGCTGTACAATGTGCACAGGCTCACCTCAAGCTACATTCCCACGGATTCACAGGTGATAATAAGCACGATACAGAGGCTCTACTCCATACTGAAAGGGGAGGAACTGGACCCCGAAGCGGAGACCGTGAACCCGAACGAGCTCAGGGGGCCGAAGGAGCCGGTCCCGGTGGAGTACAGCGCAAAGGTTCCGATAGAGTTCTTCGACTTCATAATAATAGACGAGTGCCACAGGTCCATATACAATGTATGGCAGCAGGTTCTGGACTACTTCGACGCCTTCCTGATAGGGCTTACAGCCACGCCGGACAAGAGGACCTTCGCGTTCTTCCACGAGAATGTTGTCAGCGAGTACTCTCACGAGGATGCGGTTGCAGACGGGGTGAATGTGGGCTATGAGGTATATATCATAGAAACGGAGATAACACAGAACGGGGCGAGGATCGAGGCGAATGAATATGTGGAAAAAAGGGAAAAACTGAGCAGAAAAAGGAGATGGGAACAGCTGGACGAGGATCTGGAATACTCGACCAAGGACCTTGACCGTAATGTCGTAAATCCGAGCCAGATAAGGAATATAATAAAGGAGTTCAGGGAGAAGCTGCCGGTGATTTTCCCCGGAAGAGGAGAGGTCCCAAAGACGCTGATATTCGCCAAGAACGACAGCCATGCCGACGACATCGTCAGAATCGTGAGGGAGGAGTTCGGAGAGGGGAACGAGTTCTGCAAGAAGGTGACATACCGGTCGGAAGAGGACCCCAAATCCATACTCTCGCAGTTCAGGAACGAGTACAATCCGAGAATAGCGGTGACGGTGGACATGATTGCGACGGGAACCGATGTAAAACCGCTTGAATGCCTGATATTCATGAGAGATGTGAAGAGCAAGAACTATTTCGAGCAGATGAAGGGGCGCGGAACCCGCGTCCTGAACTATGAGGACCTGAAGAAGGTCAGCCCATCGGCCGCCGGTGCCAAGACCCATTTCGTGATAATAGATGCAATAGGCATAACGAGGCATGTCAAGACCGACAGCAGACCTCTGGAACGGAAGAGGTCGGTACCCCTCAAGGACCTGATGTACACCGTGATGATGGGGGCCGCAGACGAGGACACCATGCTGTCGCTGGCTGGAAGGCTGGGGAGGCTGGAGAAACAGATAGACGAGGAGGAACGGGAGAAGATAGCGGAGAAGGCGGGAAAGAGCATAAACGAGGTCATACACGGGCTTCTCGACCCGTTCGACCCCGATGCGGTGGAAGAGAGGGCGAAGAAGGAGCTCGGAACCGACGAGCCCAGCGAGGAGCAGCTGGAACAGGTGAAAAAAGAGATGATAAACGAGGTTGCATCCGTGTTCACCGGGGAACTGGTGGAGTATGTGGAGAATGTGAGAAAGGTCCACGAGCAGATAATAGACGAGGCGAACATCGACAGCGTGACTTATGCGGGCTGGGACGAGAACCGCAAAGAAAAGGCGGCGGAGATGGTGGATGACTTCCGAAGATTTCTCGAAGAGAACAGGGATGAAATGGAGGCCCTGAAGATATTCTACGACCAGCCGTACAGAAGAAGGGAGGTTACCCTGAAGATGCTGGACGAGGTCCTGCGAGCTCTGGAGGCGAACAGGCCGGACCTCGCACCATTCCGCGTCTGGCAGGCCTACGAACAGATCGAGAAGGTGAAGGAAAGGAGCCCGAAGAGCAAACTGGTGGCCCTTGTGTCCCTCATCCGGAGGGCTCTGGAGATAGACGAGGAGCTGACGCCGTTCGACAAGACGGTGGACAGGAACTTTCAGGACTGGGTCTTTGAAAAGCAGGCCGGGCCGGTGAAGTTCACGGAGGAGCAGATGTGGTGGCTGAGGAGAATAAAAGAGGACATCGCGGCCTCCATGCATCTGGACAGGGAGGACCTGAACCTGTCGCCCTTCGATTCCAGAGGAGGGATAGGCGGGATGTACAGGGCTTTCGGAGACGAGATGGACAGCATAATAGAGGAATTGAATAAAGTGCTGGTGGAGTGAAGTAAATACTTTCACCGACCCCGCAACAAAACTTATTAAGTAGAGGAAAGATTACGGATGTGGTGCGATATGCTTAAAAAGTCAGAGAGGAGCCTGCTTTACCTTCTTAAACTGCATTCCAGCCTATCAAGGATAAAGACGGGAAAGGAGATGTTCCTCATTTCCGAGAAAACCGGGTCATACCGCTTTGTGCCCTATAAATTCGGCCCGTTCTCCTTCGAGATGTACAGGGACATCCAGCGTCTGGAGGAGAAAGGGTACCTGACCGAAGATAAGGATAACTTCATATATCTCGGCCTTCCGTTCCCCGAGCCTGCGGAGCGGGATAAAGAGGCGGTGGAAGAGGTTTACAGGGAATACGGGGGCCTCGGCGATACCGAAATAATGAACATCGTCTATGCCAGACACCCGGAGTTTACCATATTCAGCGAGTACGAGAGAAAAGAGGAGTATCTGGCGGACGAGAGGGGAATTACAACCATAGGATACGAGGGAAAGACGCTGGACGAGTTCCTTTATACCCTGATAAAGAATAAGATAAACACACTTGTGGATGTGCGTAAGAACGCATTCAGCAGGAAATACGGCTTTTCAAAGGGAACATTGAAGAGAAATCTGGAAAAACTGAACATAGAATATATCCACATGCCGGAACTCGGCATAGTATCGGATAAAAGGAGGGAACTGAAGACATTCGAGGACTATCAGGCCCTTTTCAGGGAGTACTATCCCACACTGGACGGGAAGAAAGAGAGCCTGAACAGGCTTATGGAGATGGGAAAGGAGAGGAAAATAGCACTGATGTGCTTCGAGGCCGATGTGAACTACTGCCACAGGGGGCAGATAGCAAAATGGTTGAGGAATGAAGGGGCGGAAGTGGTAGATCTATGAGCGAGTGGGAGAAAAAGAGAGTTCTGATAACGGTCAAAGCATATCCCGAAAAGAGCAGGAAATACGGGCCTGTTGTGTGCGTATCAGGAATCACCGATGAAGGGGAATGGATAAGATTGTATCCTTTTCAACTGCATCACTTCTCTGGACCCAAGAAAATCAAGAAATACGACTGGATAGAGGTGGAATGCAAGAAGGCCAGCGAGAAACTGAACAGAAAGGAAAGCTATCACATAAGGCCAGGAAGCGTCAGGATAATAGACAGGAGCCTGCACGAGAAGAAGATTAAAGGACGGGTGGACTGGGAGGCCAGAAACGAGATAATACTCCCTCATGTGGACCCTTCGCTTGAATATCTGAAAGAGAGATTCGATGAGGACAGGACATCTCTGGGACTCATAAAGCCGAAGGAAGTTCTGGAATTCTACAAGAAAGGGGAGCTTGAAATCATAGAAACGGAAAAACAGTTCCAGAAAACGCTTTTCGGGCCGTCGATTCCCACAATTCACGAGATACCGCATATATTCGGATACCGCTTCAGGTGCGAGGGCTGCGAGGAGGGAAAGGAACATAATCTCCAGTGCGAGGACTGGGAACTTTTCGAGTCATATAGAAGCTGGGGCCAGCGTTATGGAGATGTCGATACTCTCTGGGAGAAACTGCACGAGAAATATTTTGAGAATATGCTGAAGGAAAAGGATCTCTATTTCTATGTGGGCACATGCTCCCAGTACCCCACATGGCTTATAATCGGCCTTTACTATCCGCCGAAAGGAAGAGGGGTGAGCTGATGACGGGACGGGAATTGAAAGGCGACATGAGCGAGGAAATGCTTGAAGAAATCCTGAGAGAGGGTGAAGGTTACAGAACCGAGTTCAAAGAGGGCCTTTCAAAGGATATCGACAGGGAAATGGTGGCCTTTGCAAATTCTTCAGGTGGAAAGATACTTCTAGGAGTAGATGACTCTGGAAATGTCGTTGGAATTTCAAAATCGAATGACATCATATCGAAGATACACACAATAGCCCGGAACTGCGACCCGCCGGTGGATATTTCCGTTGAAACCTATGGAAAAATCATCGTAATAGATGTGAAAGAGGGGGAGAGAAAGCCTTACAGATGCTCGAAAGGCTTTTTCATTCGAGATGGTGCCAATTCCCAGAAACTTACAACCGAGGAGATTGCGGAACTGATGAGATATGAGGGGAAAATAAGATTTGACGAGATACTGAGGCCGGAGATAGATGTCGAAGAACATCTCTCCCCGGAGCGTCTGGAGAAGTTTATGGATATGGCAGGGATTTCAAACCTGCTCAATCACTCAGACATCCTGTATAATCTCGGGGCAGCTCGGAGGAAGGATGGAAAAACGGTGATGAACAACGCCGGGCTCCTGTTCTTTGCCAAGGACCCGTGGCAGGTTCACTTTCATTCCGCCGTGATATGTGCCCTGTATAAAGGGAGAAAAAAAGTCGATATCCTCGACAGAAAGGACCTGAAGGGGGATATCATCGAGAACATAGAGGACGCAATGATATTCCTGAAAAGGCATCTGAACCTCAGGTACGAGATCGGCCCTTCAAGGAGAAAGGAGGTTCTGGAGATTCCGGAAGTGGCCCTGAAGGAAGCGGTGACAAATGCCGTATGTCACAGAAATTACTTTGAAAAAGGGGCAAATGTGATGATAGAGGTCTTCGACGACCGGGTGGAGATAAGCAGTCCGGGAGGCCTGCCAAAGCCATTGAGTGAAAAGGACTTCGGTAAAAGAAGCGTTGCCAGAAACCCGATAATCGCCATGCTGCTGAACAGATCCGGATACATAGAGAAGAGCGGGACCGGCATAGAAAGAATGAGGAACGCCATGAAAGAGGCGGGAATGCCGGAACCTGAGTTTGAGTTTGACGGGTTCTTCACGGTGATTTTGAGAAGAAATGTGAAAGTCACCCCGCAAGTTACCCCGCAAGTCACCACGGAAGTCACCCCGCAAGTTCTTACCATGCTAAAGGCATGTATGAAGCCGCTTTCGAGAGAGGAGATAATGGAGATACTGGGGCTTTCCGACAGGGAGAACCTGAGAAAGTCCTACATAAAACCCGCACTGGAGGCCGGATGGCTCGCAATGACGATACCGGACAAGCCGAGAAGCAGCAGGCAGAGGTATGTTACAACCGAGAGAGGAAGGGCGGTTATTGAAAAGAAAGGGATGGGGGGTGAAAAACTGCATGGGGGGCCCCAACTTACCCCTCAAGATACCCCCCAAGTTCTGACCATGCTGGAGGCCTGCATGAACCCGCTTTCAAGAGATGAGATACTCGATGCGCTGGGCATATCCGACAGAAAGCACCTGAGGGAGGCCTATATAAAACCCGCACTGGAGGCAGGCTGGCTCGCAATGACCATACCGGACAAGCCGAGAAGCAGCAAGCAGAGGTATGTTACAACCGAAGCGGGTAAAAAGGCACTAGAGAAGGCGAAGAAAAGGAGGGCAGGGGCCACATGAGCGAAGGACTGCCGGAAGGGTG
>CAZKII010000058.1:0-8605 GCA_964552865.1 uncultured Thermoplasmata archaeon
TTTAAAGGATTGGGGTTTTAAAGGGTTTTAATCGTACGGCATCACATCGTCTATGAGGTCGGCGTGCGTTATTATCATTCTCCTGCAGCAGTATCTGGTTATCCCGAGGGAGTCCAGCACCTCCGCAGGGTCCTCTCCGCTGGCCACTCTGGCCTTGAACGGTTCGTATGCGCTGCCGACGACACGGCCGCATGTGAAACACCTTACCGGTATTATCATCCTGCTCACCTGTACGACTTCTGTCTCTTCTTTCTGGCACCACGGCCCAGCGGCTTCTTCGGAAGCTTCCTTCTCGGGTCGTTGACCAGAAGAGAGCGGTCATACTGGACGAAGAACTTCTCCAGCTCCTCGTCTCCGTAGTACTTTACAAGGCCTCTGGCTATGGCGGTTCTGACCGCATCGGCCTGTCCCACGATTCCTCCGCCCTTCACATTCACCGATATGTCCACGCTGTCCCTCTTCTTTCCTATCAGAAGGAGCGGTTCCATCATCTTGAGGCGCACGAGTTCCGGGGTGTATATCTCGATGGGGATGGAATTGACCCTCACGCGGCCGTTCCCCTTCTTCACCGTTGCCCTTGCGATTGCGGTCTTTCTCTTTCCGCTGGTGTTAACGATCTTCGGTTTGCTTGCCATTCATTCACCTCTCAGAACTTGGCTCCCAGCCTCATGCTCACTTCGGACAGCGGTATGTACTTCGTGGTGTTCAGTGCCGCCGCCTGCTCCGGCCTTATCGCCTCTGCGTCCTTGAATTCCCGGGGGACTCCGATGTAAACCCTCAACCTCTTGAGCGCCTCGCGCCCTCTCGGCTGCTGGTAGGGGAGCATCCCCCTCACCGTTCTCTTGATGATTCTGTCGGGCATCCTGGGGAAATGCGGCCCTTTCCTTATTTTCCCTCTGGCCCTGGCATCGAAGTACCTCTGGTATATCTGCTTGGAGTTGCCGGTTATAAGGCACTTCTCCGCATTGAGAATGACTATCTCCTCGCCGTTAAGGAGGCGCTTGGCCACCAGGCTGGAGAGTCTGCCCATTATGAGTCTGTCCGCGTCGATAACCGTTACCATCATATCACCCCATTATCCTCACGCCGGAGCCCTTCGGGTTCTCCTCTATAAGGGCCGGAATCTCCGTGACCCTGCCACCTGCTTTCTCTATCTTCGCCCTGGCGGACTCTGAGGCCTGAAACGCAGCAATGGTGACCTTCTTTGTGATGAGACCGGCGCCCAGAAGTTTTCCGGGAACCACTATCACATCGCCGTCCTTCGCATAAAGCTCGATTCTGCTCAGATTTACCTCGGCCCATCTGCTTCTCGGTTTCTCCAGACGGGTCGCGATGTCTCGCCAGATCGGTGCGTCGTTCACCCGCGTGGCCTCCTTCAGGCCAAGGATGAGCTGCACCAGATACGGGTTGGTTTTTCTCATTCTTTTCATATCTGACTCCTCCGACATCTTATGGAGATTGAAGCCAATACGCAGGGGGTTTATAAAGGTTTGCGTGACTGCGGCGGAAGTTTTATATCCTCCGGCAATACTCCCCCTAATATGAAGATCTACCTCAAGATACAGTTCAGCAGCGAGGGCCCGTCTCCGCTGGACATCATAAAAAAGGTGGAGGAAGCCGGCTTCAAACCCGTTGTGGGTGACTACGACTTCGCCACCCAGTTCGAGAACCCAGAGGACTACGGAGACAAGGTGGAAACCCTTCACAGGGCCCTGAAGGGAACGAAGGTCCACTACACCCTCAACACGAAGAAGGACTGATCACCGCAGCTCCAGATACCTGCTTATTATCTCCGCATGGTCGAAGGCCAGCTCAACGCTTCCAACCTCGGACAGGGGAGTTATCTTGACATCGGCAGCGTCGTCTCCGGCTTCAATGGCGGAGGTATCGGAGAGCGGCCTGAGGATATAGACAGCCGAAACCGTCCGTCCTCGCGGGTCCCTGTCCAGCGCGGAAAATACGCCGAGAAGTCGGTCTATTTCGCAATCAAGACCTGTTTCTTCTCTGGCCTCCCTTATCACGCATTCTTCCAGTGTTTCGTCCTGTTCCAGAAATCCTCCGGGAAGGGCGTACATCCCTGCAAACGGCGGATTCTTCCTCTTTATCAGAACGATTGAGTCCCCCACGGGTATGATGGCATCGGCGGCCATGTCGTTTCTCCCGTAGCGAAGGGTCCTCTCCATTTCGCGCCGGGTTTTTTCGTACTCGGACAGCAGCGAGGTGGCCAGCGGTGTGAGCACGGTCCTTCCGCCGGAAGCCCCCCCTCTCTCCGATGTCACAAGGGGTTTGCCGGCTGCGGCGTTCATCTCTTTCACTATCCCCCAGGCGTGGCGGTATGACATTCCCATCTCCTCCGCCGCCTTCCGCAGGGAACCTGTCTCCCCTATCAAAATGAGAAGTCTGGCTCTCCCGTCGCCGAATATGACCCTATCGTCCTTCTCCACCCAGAGGCGAAACCGTTTCCTATATCCCGACATCGTCACCTCTCACTTCAGCATGGGCATCCATATCCCCTTCTCCTTCGCGCTCCTTATGGCGATGTCGTATCCCGCATCGGCGTGCCTCACCACTCCCGATCCGGGATCGTTGCTGAGAACTCTCAGTATCCTCTTCTCCGCGGCATCGGTCCCGTCCGCCACGACCACAAGGCCCGCATGTATTGAGTATCCGATTCCCACACCGCCGCCGTGATGCACGGAGACCCATGTTGCACCGGATGCAGTGCTGAGAAGCGCATTCAGAATGGGCCAGTCCGCAATGGCATCGCTCCCGTCCTTCATCGCCTCCGTTTCCCTGTACGGAGATGCCACCGAGCCAGTATCGTGGTGGTCCCTTCCTATGACTATCGGCGCTTCCACCTCGCCGTCTCTCACCAGATCATTGAACGCCTTGCCCGCCTTCGCCCTCTCGCCGAAGTTGAGCCAGAGAATCCGGCTGGGGAGCCCCTGAAACTTCACCTTCTTTTCAGCCTCGTCAAGCCACTGAATAACATGTTTGTTCTCGGGGAAGAGTTCCCTTATCTTATCGTCGGTCTTCTTTATGTCGTCGGGATTGCCGGATAATGCGGCCCACCTGAACGGCCCGCTCCCTTCCGAGAACAGGGGGCGTATGTACTCGGGGACATACCCGGGAACCTCGAAGGCGTCTGCGTATCCCGCCCTCTTGGCCTGAGCCCGTATGTTGTTGCCGTAATCGAAGGTCTTCGCGCCCATTCTCTTGAGGTTCACCATGGCCTCCACATGCACCTTTATGGATTCCAGCGCCTCCCTGTCGTATCTCTGCGGGTCGCTCTTCCGGAGCGCGTCCGCTTCTTCCACCGTATATCCTCTCGGCACATAGCCGGTCCTTATGTCGTGGGCCGCGGTCTGGTCGGTTACCACATCGGGCACTATCCCTCTTCTCACCAGTTCGGGATATATGTCCGCCGCATTGGCCCACAGACCTATGGACAGCGGTTTTCCCTCTGCCAGCGCCTCGTCCTTCATCTTCAGGGCCTCGTCGAGGCTGTCGGTCCATGTGTCCAGATACTTCCCTTCTATCCTCCTGTCTATGGCCCATTTGTTGACCTCGACTATTATCCCGACTCCGTTGTTCATGGTAACCGCAAGGGGCTGGGCACCCCCCATCTCTCCGAGGCCGGAGCTGAGAACCCACTTTCCGGAAAGGTCGTGCTGGCCGAACTCCTTCTTAGCAAGCGCCCCAAGCGTTTCGTAGGTCCCCTGAAGGATTCCCTGTGTTCCGATGTATATCCACGAGCCTGCGGTCATCTGACCGTACATTATCAGCCCCCTCTCCTCAAGTTCCCTGAAATACTCCCAGTTGGCCCATTTGGGCACCAGCATGGAGTTCACTATCAGGACCCGCGGGGCATCCGGATGCGTTTTGAACACAGCCACAGGCTTACCGGACTGGATGAGGAGTGTGTCGTCATTGTCCATCTTCTTCAGCGTTTCAACGATGGCATCGTACGACTCCCAGCTCCTGGCGGCCTTTCCGGAACCGCCGTAAACGATAAGGTTGGCAGGGTCCTTGGCCACTTCCGGGTCCAGATTGTTCATAAGCATTCTCATGGGTGCTTCCGTAAGCCAGCTCTTGCAGGTAAGTTCACTTCCTCTCGGCGCTCTGATCGTCCTCAAACTATCACCGACAGGGGATAGGGGAAGTAACAGATAAAGTTTGCTTTGTGAACTGCACCGAAGAGTAAATATTATATAGAGGCCCATCATTCAATCCTCAATTCACGGTCTAACGGAACCGTATATGAGGAGGCAAGAGTATGAAAGACGAAAGCGCAAAGAAACTTATGAGCGTGATTTTGATTGCGATGATGCTGAGCACAGGTCTGGCCGCCCTTGTCGGCGGACACGGCGCCGCGGCGCCCACGGTCATAGACATGACCAGCACGGCATCGAATATGAACTATCCACAGCCGGAATCCGGGAACGGTAAGGCTGCGGCTGATAGTCCGGCATCTGCCGGATCAGGGACCAAGGCGGATCTGGTGACCGACCCTGTTTACAGCAGCCTGAACCCGGAAGCCATCGCGGCAGCAGGATACGATCTTCCTCAGCCTGAGGGCGTGGATAGTTACAGCGGAATAGGCGATGTCCATGCCATGGGATACAACGGCAGCGACATAAATGTGGCTGTGGTGGACAGCGGCATTGATTTCGGCCATGCGGACCTTCAGGGGACGCAGATGGTGGAACCGGAGACCATGCGCTCCGTGGACGAGCCTGTTCTTTCCTCGGCCGCCGAGGGTACGGGGTATGTTTTCCTCGGCAACGACTCGGTGGTTTCCGGCACTCTGCACGTGTATAAAAACGGAGTGGAACTGGTGGAAGGCTCGGATTACACCGCCGATTACTCCACCGGGAACATAACCTTCACCACCCCTCTCGCTCAGGGGGACAGCATAACGGCCACTTATTCTTACAATACTCCTTACGGCGGCTGGCCGGTCGCTTTCGATCCCACATCCATGAAGACATTCCTTTCGACCGGCAGTCCGAAGGACACTATGTTTGCCGACACCAGCCGCTCTGGCCCCGGGCCATTCGAGGTGAGCCACGAGATCGTGGTTGATGGAAAGAACGATTTCTACGACCTTGAGGACAGGGGAACGGACCCGAGGGAACAGGCGGAGAAGAGATATTTCGACCTCACGGACCTGTATGCCACATACGATTCCGACAACTGGTACTTCGGATTCCCGCTCTACGACCTTCCCACGAACACATGGAGCAATGTTACAGCTGGAATAATCATCGATACGGATAAGGGCGTCACCGGCTCCACTCAGGTTCCCGAGGGCAAGTTAATAGATACGAATGCCTCCCATTCCTCCTCGGTTACCGATGTTGCGTTCAGTCCCGACGGAACCATGGTTGCCTCCTCTTCCATGGACGGAACGGTTAAGATATGGAATCCCAGCACAGGAATATGCTCTCTGGTATTCGACAAGCACACGAGCACTCCCTTCTCCCTCGTATGGAGCCCGAACGGAACGATGATTACCAGCGTAGATGGCACTGACATCATCATGTGGAACCCCCTGACGGGTGAGCTTTATCGGGATATTCCTTATCGTACCGGCCCGGCATCCGATTACGACTTTCACACGAATGCGATAAGTTCATTTATTTCCATAAGTCCGAACGGTACATGGCTTGCAGTGGGGACTGTTGCAAATACTGCCAGTGTTTACAGGATTTTCATATACAATCTCACCACGGGCCAGGAATTCGGACACCTCTGGATTACTGGCGGAGCGGCATATACAGTTTCCTTTGATGACACTGGTAGCAATTTGGCAGTCGGCTGCGACGACAACAACATATATGTCGTTGAGCTCAACGCTACCAATATTATAATAGGGGACTACCAAAACGACAACACCAGTGACAGGGCCACCATCAAGTACACTCTGACTGGACACACCGCACCAGTTCTCTCCCTCGACTGGAGTCCTGACAACACCAGAATCGCCTCCACCGGCAGAGACGGTCATGTTATAATCTGGAACAATCTGAGCAATAGCAGCGAGAGGACGAGCATATATCCGGATACAACGGTGACAAATGCGTTCTGCGTCAAGTGGCTGGATAATACTGAGGTGCTTTTCTCCACCTCCACATCAAACCAGCCGTATCAGTATTTCTATGCCTATGCTGCGGACGGTAGCGGTGCCCTGTTTAGGGCAAATCAGAGCTATCCGGTCTACGCTTTCGACACGTACGGCTCTCAAATCATTACTGCTGGCGGAGACACCAATGTAAATATCTGGAGCACAGGCGGGAATTATGTCAGAACTATGCTGGCTCACAAGGCCAACTATGCGATTTTTGTCGATTACTGGGTCAAGTGGAACGACAGGGAGGCGAAGTTCGTCAAGAGCAGCGGCGATGCGAGAATATATGTTTGGAACACGGTTACCTCATCGTGGGACCTGAAAGAGCTGGATGAGATGGGTGCGAAGTTCGCTTCCGCCGAGCTGGGAGAGCAGCTGATCAACGAGATAAGCATCCCCAGAAGCAGGCTCAACACGGAGGAGTTCGACATGGAGCTCTTCACGGCCGGGCAGAATGTTTCTCATGCTCAGGATTCGGTTCCCGACGATTTCCATATCCTCGATATGAACCACAATTATGTTAAGGCAGTGGACGACTACAACGAGCCGGATTTGGAGTGGTCCGACGCAGTAACATCCCTCAGCAACTTCGCCCGGCTGAAGATTACCTACTATACGGTTTCCGGGATTCCCAGTGCATCGGGAACATATCACTTCGGCTACCATCCGTCTCCCGTGATCGCCAAGAGGATGAGCGGTCTCGGGCTGCTCGTTACGGACAGCACCACTCCCGGGGTCTATGATAAGGTATATCTGGACTTCAATGGAGACCATGTGTTCGACGAGAGCGATGTGAATGTTACCAAGAACAATCCGATAGCCGTCTATGATAAGAACGGCGACGGATTCCCGGATTTCTCCGCAGGAATGATCTACTTCATCAGTTCTTCCAAGGAGGTCTCCAACGAACTTATAACAGTGGGTGATGGCGGGAGCAACACGACCTTCAGTCTGGATCACGACAACCTCGTGGCCTTCCCGGAGCCCTCGGTAAAGCTGAACGGGAATAAGTGGCTCAACCAGAAGCTTTCGGAGACTGTAACCGCCGATCCGGGGGCGTCAAGCATCAAACTCTCGAGGAAGTTCGTAATCGACAGCACTCTGGAGGCGGATGTGGTCAATATGGCCGTGGTGAACGAGAGTTCCTTCAAGACGAAGGACGGGAAGGTATGGTACGAGCTCAAGCGCACGGACTCGCTGGGCATGGATTACACCTATTCGGGATACTCACTTTACGCAGAGATAGATGCATCCGCCCTCCCATCGGTACCGACCTGGCTCTCCGACACCCCTGCCAGAACATGGGTCCGCCTCAGCAGCGACAATTACACACTCTACCAGAACGGGAGCGTCAGGCTCAATAACCCCACGGTGAAGTGGCCATTCAGCTACGACCCGTTCTATGCCTATTATCCTCTACCTGCCGGTACGAAGATATATGCGTTTTACAACTTCACAGGGCCCCTGGTGGCCAACGAGGACTACACATTCGACGGTGAAACCGGCGTGATAACCCTGAAAGCTCCGCTCCAGGCATCCCTCAACGACAGTGCTCCCACGAGCGTGAATGCTGTTTATACCTATCATCCCTATGTGGTGGATAAAGAGAAGGGACTTATCGCCCTTTCCATCCCGCTGAACGCTGGAGATTCGCTGGAAATATCCTACGATTATGACGGCGAGTTCCTGCCGTACAGCTCCGTGTATGCGGAGGAGAAGGGGCTCACCAACCTTGCAGCGGGCAACGGGAACATGGTCGCTTTCGCGGGAGAGCTTATGGAAGGGAACTCCGGTTCCGTGACGGACCACGGGACAAGGGTCGCCTCCGCCATAGCGTCTCAGACGAGAAACCAGTGGAGCAACATAAGCGGCGTGGCTCCCGGAGCGAAGCTGATATGCATAATGGACGGGGCCAAGACCTCCAATGTCAAGGATGCGTGGTATTTCGCCGCGAACGGATACGACGGATATCCGAACACGGGAGACGAGGCGAATGTGGTGGTGAACGCCTTCACATATCCGACGAAGACCGAGAGCGGATACGACTACTACTCCAGGCTGGCGGATTATGTTTCGATGGAGTACACTTCCGGAAAGCTGGTGTTCGTCGGGAGTGCGGGCAGCGGCGGATACGGCTACGGAACGATACCGTCCCCGGGCGGGTCCCCCTCCATGATAACCATGGGCGGCATGCTTGACATCAGCCTTTATGTGGAGAGCCGATCGGCTCAGGAAGGACCGTACCCTGCCACAAACGAGGTGGACATGATGAGCGGGAAGGGCCCCACCCTCCTGGGTAATCCGAAGCCGGAGCTGGTGACAATAGAGATGGGCTATGTGGATGTTCCCCCGCAGTCTCTCACCACGAACGACGGAAACGAATCTTACACGAAGAAGAATCAGTTATGGATCTCTGCGGATTACTCCGCTGCCGTGGGGGCCGGTGCAGTGGCCATCCTCATGCAGGCATATCTC
>CAZKII010000059.1:0-8351 GCA_964552865.1 uncultured Thermoplasmata archaeon
ACACCTGTGAAAAACCAAAAGCCTTAAATCCCGTTCAGAATATGGCTCCGACAATTGTCGTTGCCGAAAGGTGCGGCAGAGAAAAAGAAGATAGTGGAGGCATTCCATGTCCGAAGAAAACACAGAAGAGAAGATATTCTATCCGAGTGAAGAGATGAAGGCCAGAGCCTACATAAAAAGCATGGACCAGTACAGGGAGATGTACGAGGAGTCCGTAAACAACCGCGAGGAATTCTGGGCCAGGATGGCCGAGGAGCATGTGGACTGGTTCAAGAAGTGGGACAAGGTGGTGAGCGAGGACTTCAACGAAGCGAAGATCGAGTGGTTCACCGGAGGCAAGCTCAATGTGGCCTACAACTGTCTGGACCGGCATCTCGAGAAGAGAGGAGACAAGATCGCACTGATATGGGAAGGGAACGAGCCCAGCGAGAGCCGCACATTCACCTATAAGGAGCTGTACGACGAGGTGAACAGGTTCGCCAATGTCCTGAAGAAGAAGGGCGTGAAGAAAGGGGACAGGGTCAGCATATACCTCCCCATGATACCCGAACTGGCCATATCCATGCTGGCCTGCGCGAGGATCGGCGCGATACACTCCATCGTGTTCGGAGGTTTCTCTGCGGAGGCGCTCAAGGACAGGATCCTCGATGCGGAGTCAAAGGTGGTCATAGTGTCCGACGGGAGCTTCCGCGGCAAGAAGACCATTCCGCTCAAGGGGAACGCCGACGAGGCGCTCAAGGACTGCCCCAGCGTCGAGACCTGCATAGTTGTCAAGAGGGCTGGCAACGATATAAACTGGGTGGAAGGAAGGGACACATGGTGGCACGAGGAGATGGCCGCCGATGACATCAAGGGAGAGTGCCCGCCTGAGGAGATGGATGCGGAGGACCCGCTGTTCATCCTTTACACATCCGGTTCCACCGGGAAGCCGAAGGGCGTTCTGCACACCACCGGCGGATACCTCGTATATACCTCGGTCACCCACAAGTACATTTTCGACTATCACGAGGAGGATGTTTACTGGTGCACCGCCGATATCGGCTGGGTTACCGGGCACTCCTACATCGTGTACGGCCCGCTGGCCAACGGCGCTACCAGCATAATGTTCGAGGGAGTCCCGAACTATCCCGACTACGGCAGGTTCTGGGACATCGTGGAGAAGTACAAGGTCAACATCCTCTACACCGCACCCACGGCAATCAGGGCCATCGCGAAGGAAGGGGACGAATGGGTGAAGAAGCACGACCTCTCCTCTCTCAGGGTCCTTGGCAGTGTGGGAGAGCCGATCAACCCGGAGGCGTGGATGTGGTACTACAATGTGGTAGGCGGCGGAAGGTGCCCCATTGTTGATACATGGTGGCAGACGGAGACCGGCGGAATACTGATAAGCCCGCTCCCCGGCGCGACGCCGCTCAAGCCCGGCTCGGCAACATTCCCGTTCTTCGGTGTGGAACCTGCCATCCTCGACGATAAGGGGAACGAGCTGGAAGGGAACGGAGTCGAGGGGTCCCTCTGCATAAAGAGGTCGTGGCCCGGCATGATGAGGACGGTTTACAGGAACCCCCAGAGGTTCAAGGAGACCTATTTCTCCATGTATAAGGGCTACTACTTCACCGGTGACGGCTCCAGAAGGGACAAGGACGGCTATTACTGGGTCACCGGCAGGATAGACGATGTGATAAATGTCTCCGGCCACAGGCTCGGAACCGCGGAGATCGAGAGCGCACTGGTGTCGCACCCCGCCGTTGCGGAGGCGGCCGTTGTGGGCTATCCTCACGACCTCAAGGGCTGGGGGATATACGCATATGTCATCCTGAACACGGGGCAGACACCATCAGACGAGCTGAGGAAGGAGCTGGTGAAGCATGTGAGGGCCGAGATCGGCCCCATAGCCACGCCGGACAAGGTACAGTTCGTCAGCGGGCTGCCCAAGACCAGGAGCGGCAAGATAATGAGGAGAATCCTCAGGAAGATCGCCTCCAACGAGATCGATTCCATCGGAGACACATCAACGCTTGCGGACCCTTCAGTTGTCGAGGCGCTTATCGCCGGAAAGCAGTGAAAACCGCATAAAACCCCTTTTTCCCTGTTTTTTATCGCTGCCCTCACCCAGAGAACCTTACATCCTAACCGCCGGAACACTATATTCCCACAGGATATTGTGATATTGGAATCATTCTCATCTATGCATTGTCATTACTCGAATTAAATCCGCATATGAAACTTTCTGTCAAGCCAGCGTAGAAAACTATTTATAGGAGATGTGCATATATTCCTCTGGCCAGTTGGCCATACGAAAAACGGAGGGAAACCATGGCAATGGAACCTATATCTGTGGAAAAAGCGATAGAAATAGCAAAGAGCAAGAAGCTAGTAGCGGGCCGTGTTAAGGGAACCGATGGTATTCAATTTACCAAAGGAAACAACGACAGGCTTGAAGAGATAAGCTGGGACGAGTTCAAGAAGACCCTGAAAGAGAGGAAACTTCAGGTCTACGAGAGCGGCGGATGGATGAAGATAATGAAGAAGTAGTTCTTCACGCCCGTCCCCAAACCCTTTATCTTCGCTTTTTCACTCCGGGTCCGTCAGAGGGAGATGTTGAATGTGTTCCGATATATTTATTGATTAAATCCAGACGGCAAAAAGTATTAAAACCATGAGAACATCCCTCGGTTGCAAGGGGGAGCACCCGTGATACTGAGACCCGATACGAGACATTACGATAGCGACAGCGATAAGTATGGATTCTGCAGATCCTGCGGTTCCATCCTCATAACCCTGCCCGGCGACCGGCGCAACGGTTACTGCTTCGAGTGCTACTCAGCTCTGCAAAAGAGCGACGAAGGCACTGAAAGGCAGGATCAGTCCTCTTTCTCCCGAACCCTCTGAAGCGGGCCGGGCGCCCACCAGTTCCACTTTTTAAGCAGTATCATTATGGCAGGTACGAGGTATATGCGAACTACCATGGCATCTAGGAGCACGAGGAACGCCAGGGCGAATCCGAACTCCTGCAGCATGTTCATACCGGAAAGTAGCATGGTTCCGAACGCCCCGGCCATTATGAGGCCGCATGCGGTTATTATTCCTCCAGTATTCTCCACGGCCGTAACAACCGCCTCCTCGTCGCTCTTCCCCTTCAGCACCTCTTCCCTTATTCTGGTGGTGAGGAAGACATCGTAGTCCATCCCCAGCCCCATGGATATGACGAACAGGATCATGGGGATCATCCACAGAACCTCGGCACCCAGTATCTGGCTGAACAGTATATAGGTCACGGCCAGCGTCCACGAGACGCTCAGAAGGATGGTGAGGATCAGGCGCAGCGGGACGAGGACCGACCCGAGAACCAGCAGAAGGACCAGGAAGATGCCGAGTATGACCACTATCTCCATCACATGAAAGTCGCTGTTGAACACGCTGCTTATGTCCACCATGCCGGCGGTGGAGCCGCCTATGAGGAACTCATCCGCAACACCGGGGTTCTCCGCCATGAACGAATCCCTGTAGTCGCGTAGGCCACGTACCACATCCAGGTACTCCATCGAAAGAGGGTCGCCGGCAAGTATGACCTTTATCATCACCGTTCTGCCGTCGGAGCCGATATAGGAGAGGGCGGATGCGAGGTCCTCTCTGGAGGTGAGGTTGTCCGAGGAAGAGGCCTCCGTCAGAGAGATCGGGCTGCCCTGAGGCTGGACAGGGGAATACACGCTCTTGATCCCGTCGCTGGAAGATATCTCCGCGGTTATGTTCTCCAGAGTTTTCACCAGACCCGTGTCGAACTCCCCCGTATCGTTGTGGTATATCGGCCGGTCAAAGCGTATGATCACATAGGTGGGCATCACCATCCCCTTCCCGAAGCCATCCGACATGACCGTCATGCCGTCCTTGCTCTCGGTCTGGGGCATTCCGGCGATGAAGTCGAATCCCGTCTCCATCTCCAGTATGACATAGGTCGCGGGAACGGAAAGAATGAGCGCAGCGAGAACGATGGCCTTGGCGTGCTTGAGAGAGAAGCGGGCGCTCTTATGGAAGTAGCCGGTCCCCATCTTCTCCCGCTTCCTGTCCCATCTCCCGTGCCCCGGCCAGAATATCCGGTCCCCCAGAAGCATAAGGATCGAGGGGATGAAGGTCAGTGCCACCAGAAGGGCGATGCCGATACCGATCGCTATTGCAATCCCCATGCTCTGGGTCATGGGAAAGCTCGTGAGCGAAAGGGAGCCGAACGCTATCATCACCGTTATCCCGCTGGTGGTTATGCTCTCCCCTGCCCATGTGACGGCGGTTCTGACGCTCTCCTCCTTATCGTGCCCTCTCAGCCGCTCCTCGCGATACCGGGAGATTATGAATATGGCGTAGTCACTTCCCGCGCCGAACATGGTGGTCGTGAGCATGGGAAGAACGGAATAGTGTATGTTCCCTATGATGCCGGAAAGAAGGTATATGGCGGCCATTGCAGTGACCACCGCCATCCCTATGCTCCCCACGGGCACCGCGGGAGCCACCAGCGAAACGAAGAAAGCCCCTATCAGAACGAAGATGAGGATGATGGTTATAGGGTCTATTCTCTCTATGTCCTTATTACTTTCCTCCTTCATGTCCATAGCGATGGCGACATTACCTGAAACATAGGCCTTGACCCCTGCAGGTACCGTCGAATGAACGATATCCCTTATTGCGGCGACATTATCCTTCACCGCAGGGTTGTCCGAACCCCTGCTGAAGCCCATTATAGCCAGCATGACATCGCCAGACACGAACCCCTTGAGCACATCGTCAGGGACCGGAAGGGGAGGGGACAGGTATGTGCTGCCCCTCACGAACGAATCCGCCAGAACAGAGGCATCGTCCTCCGAAGGCTCCGGACCGAGGGAATAAATGTCGCGAAGGGCGGTCATGTTGTCGATGGAGGAAACAGAGGAGAATATGGAAAGAGCGGCATCCCTCACTGCGCTCTCGTTGCTCCATGTCCCAAGGTCGAGCTCATCGGCCACGGTTCGCATCATCTCCGAGAACTGTGAGTCGGGAAGGGACGGGAGAAAAACGGACAGGGTGCTCTGCAGTGCCTTCTCCTCCTCCGCATCCGGGTTTATGACCGTCTGCCTCTCGGTGCTGGCGTTCCACATGGAGGCGAAGGTGCCGAAGTAGCCGCTGAGCAGCGAAGGGTCCATATCGGCCGGCCCTGTCTCGTTTCCCGGAACGGAGAGCATGTCGGATATCACCGCGGAGCTCTGGACCCATGCCAGCCTGTTGATGGCGGTTATGTTATTCCATGTGGTCAGGTTAAGGGACGACCGAACCGCTGTAAAAGCGGCGGCCGCAGCGGGGTCCATGCCGGCGGAGAAGGTCGCGACCGCATCGGTCACCGCCTGTTCACCGCGCAGCTGAGGATCAGCCACCAGAGTGGCGTTGGAGGCCGAGGAGTTCCAGTAACCCGAAAAGATGCCGTAGTACTGCAATATCTCGTATCTCTGTTCCTCGCTGGCGTTCATATGAGAGATGGTGGCGACGGTGCTCGTATACGCATAGAGGTCGGCGGCGCTGGCGTTCCCGTCCGAGGAGTAGGACTGGAGCCAGTACTGGATGTGCATGGAAGGGGTGCCGAAGAGAAGGGTCGCGGTCTGGTTCACCCCTTTCCAGACCCCGGTGTACGCCTCGGGAATGCCGAAGAGCATTGAGGCGGTCATGTTCACCCCAGCCTCGGTCTGATATATGCCAGGTGCGAGGGAGATTATCTCCTGCTCGAAGATCTGTCTCTCCACGGAATACACGGTGGTCACGCCGTTCAGGTACCGGATGTCCTCGTTTTCGGAGATGTTGCTCTCCAGATCGAGAAGGTAATCCCTCATGGCCGTGCCGCCCACATCCCCCTGAAAGACCAGTATCAACGATGAGTTATCCACGCTGCTACCGAACTGCTGCGACATAAGGTCGGCGGCTTTCTCGGATTCTATGTCCGGCGGAGCCATAGAGGTCTCCTCGTAGTCTATGACGCTACCTATATGGGAGACATATGGAGCCGCAATCAGCAGGATTATGAGCCATATGACTATTATCGCTTTATGCCGTCTGATTATTCCGTTAGCCAGACTTCCGAACAGATTCATCCTATCACTGTTAGTAACCATAGTACTAACATTTAAATACCTTTCTTTCTTTTATACCGCTCATGACAGACATAACAAAGGACATCGAGGACGCTGCGGGCCCCCTCACCCAGATGGGACTCACGGGGTATGAGGCGAAGGTTCTCGTTGCCCTCCTGAAACTCGGCCGCTCAACGGTGCGCGAGATATACCCCATATGCGGAGTCCCCCGCTCTGCGGTCTACGGGGTTCTGGAGAGGCTGAGAGCAAAGGGGCTCGTTCATGTGGCCAGCACGCGGCCTACCAGCTACGTATCCGTCTCTCCTGCCGAGGTCATGGAGATAATGGAATCCGACTTCGAGAGAAAAAAGGAGGGGGCCTTCGAGGTGCTGAGCGCGATACACACCGCCCCCACCAGAGTTCAGGACGAAGAGGAGGTCTGGCTACTGAACGACACCGAATCCATCGTAAGGATGTCCAGAAAACTCATACTCTCCAGCAAGAAGGAGATCCTGCTGGGAGTATACCCGCAAAGGCTGGCCGTGCTGAAGAACGACATTCTGGTTCGGGCCATAGACGGGGCGAGCGTCTCCCTGATAGCGAAAGACGAGGCCGATATCCCTCCCGACCTGAGGAAGAGCGTGAACATAGTGAAATTCAGGAATCCTGAGAGGTTCGCAGCCATGCCGGAGCTTTCCCTGATAATAGCGGACGGTTCCTCCATACTTTTCAGCATGAAGCACCCTCTGGCAAGCGATATGGAAAACGGTTTCTGGTCCGATAGCAAGGCGCTGGTTTCTTTCTTCTCCTTCAGCCTTCAGATAAGCATAAAAACAAAGGCGGAATAGGATTTCACTGCTGCATCTGAAGTGCGTCGGTGATGCTCTTCTTCAGTGCGTCGTAGCTGTCCTTCAGGCTCTTCTCCTGCCTGTCGAAGGTCTTGAGCCGCAGCTCGTAGGTCTCCTTCTTCTCCTTCAGCTCCGCGACCACGCTGTCCCTGCCGTCCGCCTTTATGAGGAGCGAGCCGACATTTTTGTAGATGTCCCTGTCCTCCGGCATGTTCTCCAGATAATCCAGAGTCCTTTCTATGTCCTTTAACTGGGCCTCGAGCTGGTACTTCTGGGTGAGAAGGACCTGCAACTGCTCCTCTATCTTCTGCAACTGCTCCATGTGATTTTCAAGCTGTGGAGAGAATTTCATTGTATCACCTGACTTTTACTCATGTCTTTCGCAATCTTTTCCGCCATTCCGAGCCATCTGAGGTAGGAGTTCATGGCGGCTCTGAGGGCCACCGTATCCTCCCCTTCAACACGCAGAATCAGCCTGTCCTCCTCTGCGGTCAGACCTGCGGATGAGCGCGGGCTCTGCCCACCGGTCTCCAGACTGAGCGTGCGCGCGATCTCTTTCGCAAACCGACTCTGCATCTCGAGCCTTGCCACATGCATGATTTCACCTGGCTTTAAGGCTCTTCTTTATGTTGGGGCGGACCTTGTAAAAGACCTTGCCTCCACACTGATCGCACTGCAATCCTGTGGGTCCGATCTCGGTTTTCACGGTTCCGCATCTGGCGCATCTGTACATCTGTTCACCCTCACTCAAACTCGCTGACGGTCTCTTCTTTCATGTAGCTCCGGTTAAGGAACGGATTGTATGTTCCCCCCGTGAACTTGGCATCGCAGTGACTGCAGACCCATATCCCTGCCGCCTGCCTCCTGACGGAAACATGATGACAGTACGGGCACTCGTGCCTCCTGCTCTTCATGCTGTCCACGGTCTTCGTCCTTTTCCTTATGCGGACACCGTATCTGGGGCCGTACTTCCCGGCAATTCCTATTTTCTTGGTCCTTCTCGCCATATTCTCACCTCAGAACAATTCCTGCATCAGCTCGCGGCTCGTCCTCCGCGCAACATCCATCATGTAGAATATCTCTTCCTTCGTGAAGCCGCCGCCTATCCCCTTCTGCATCGCTCTCAGGTCGCCGTTCTCGTCGAAGGTTATGGTGAGCCTCGCGTTGGCAACCTGCTCCTCCTCGTAGTTCGGGTCCAGAAGTATTTTGTCCCCTATCTTCACGAATGTGGAGGATATGGGCAGATGTTCCACCGGAAGGGGGTAATCCTCGCCCTTCTCGAACTTCTCCGCCGGGACCGTGGTGTTCTTGAGGGCCGCAAGGGCCGCAAGCGATGCCGCATCGAAGAGATTTCCGTCGTAATCCAGCGTGTGTATGTCTATGAACATGACCCATACCTCTTCGCCGGGGGTTATGCAGA
>CAZKII010000060.1:0-2786 GCA_964552865.1 uncultured Thermoplasmata archaeon
ATGGAGAAACTGACCCTTTCCCCCGTTCAAATGGAGGATAAAGAGGAGGTCCTCGCCCTCTGCAGGGACATCTGGGGCGGCCGCGATTATATCCCCTATGTGTTCGACGAGTGGGTGAAGGAAGGGGGATTCTACTGCGGCAGGATGGGCGGAAGGATCGTGGCCCTCGACAAGTACACATGGCAGGATAACGGAATCCTCTGGCTCGAAGGATTCAGAGTCCATCCGGACCTTCAGGGGAAGGGCATCGGAAGCCTGATGTCCCGGGAGTTTGAAAAAATTCTGAGGGGGCTGGACTGCAGGGTCATGCGCTCCATGTCCGCCGAGATAAACGAAAAGAGCAGGCATCTCGCGGGGAAGAAGGGTTTTTACATTCTGGCGGAGTACGACAATTACGGCCTCTGGGACGAGGAATTAAAGGCGGTGGCGGAGAGCATCACGCCCTCAGGACCCGGGAGGAAAGAAAGCGACTCGGAGGAGGCGGCCGATTTCGCCCTTTCATCCCCTGATTTCGAGCTGTATAAGGGGCTTTATATCGCCAACTGGGTGGCCTACGACATAACTCCGGAGCTGCTGAAAAAGGAGGTGGATGCGGGAAACTGCTTCTCCGTGAGAAAGAACGGGGCCATCGAGGGGTTGATATTCCTCTATCCCTACATGCCCTACGGAACGCTGAGCGTGGCCTTCCTGTCCGGCACCGATGAGGCAGTTGAAGAACTGCTGGCCTTTGCGGTTAAGAAGGCGGCGGAAGAGGGGAAAACAGGTATCGGCCTGAAAACTGCGAACGGAAGGCACGGAGAATTGGCCGAGAAGGTGGGAATAAAACGGTCGGAGATCGGGAAGGCGTTTGTGTTCGAGAGGAAGTGCAAACCCTAAAATAACCCCTTCCGATATGCCCTCATGTTCGATATTCGAGAACGGGACGGCCTCGCCAGAATCGGCGAGTTTCACACGGCCCACGGCGTCGTGGAGACTCCTGCTCTCCTTCCGGTCATAAACCCGAACATAATGACCATAACCCCGGGGGAGATGCGGGAGGCCTTCGGCATAAAGATGCTCATCACCAATTCATACATCATCTGGAAAAGCCCGGAGTTGAGGGAAAAGGCCATTAAAGACGGCATTCATTCCCTTATCGGTTTCAACGGGGCGATTATGACGGATTCCGGCACATTTCAGTCGTATGTATACGGCTCGGAGGGTGTGAAGCCCCAGGAGATCGTGGAGTTTCAGAGGGATATCGGCGTGGATGTCGGAACCATTCTGGATGTCTTCTCTCTGCCGGACGACAGCCACGAAAAGGTCAGGGAGGATATGCTGGTCACCATAGAGCGGGCGGAGAAGAGTGCGGAGATAAAGGGGGAGATGAAGCTGGCCGGCACGATACAGGGCTCGGTTTTCCCCGACCTGCGGAGGGAGTGCGCCGAGAGAATGTCCTCTCTGAACCTCGATTTTCATCCCATTGGCGGCGTCGTTCCGCTGATGGAGGGCTACAGGTACGCCGACCTCGTGGACGCGGTTATGAACGCCAAGATGGGGCTGGACCCGTCGAGGCCGACCCATCTGTTCGGAGCGGGGCATCCCATGATATTCCCAATGGCCGCCCTAATGGGCATGGATTTCTTCGACTCCTCGTCCTATGTGAAGTACGCCAGAGACGGCCGCCTGATGTTCCCCTTCGGCACAAGACACCTGAAGGACATGAAGGAGATGCCCTGCACCTGTCCCATATGCTCGAAATACACCCCGGATGAGCTGAGGGCCATGCCGGAGGAAGAAAGGGTGAAGGCCATAGCCATGCACAACCTCTATGTCAGCTTTTCCGAGATCCGAAGGGTGAAGCAGGCCATAAGAGAGGGGTCTCTCTGGGAACTCGTCGAGGAACGGGCCAGAAGCCATCCAGCTCTTCTCGATGCGCTTCGCAGGCTCGGGAAATATGCGGATTACCTGGAGGAATACGAGCCGACCAGCAGGCCCGGCTCTGTCTTCTACACGGGGATGGAGACGATGAACCGCCCTATATTCAGGAGGTACATCAAACGGCTGGCGGAGAGATACACGCCGCCGACAGGAGAGATGGTGAAAATACGGGCAGGAAGAAAGCCGTATTCCAGCGATAACGGGGTTGAGGAACTCATACGAAAGGGCCATCATCCGCTTGTGCTCGGAATGTTCGGCCCCGTCCCCTACGAGCTGGACGAGATGTATCCCATCGCTCAGTCCCCTGAGCCGGTGGAGTTCGACCAGTGCGAGATGGAGCGGCAGGAGAGCATGCTTGGCGATTTCGTCAGGGCCAAGGGAATAGACCTGACGGACGGCAGGGGCCATAAGGCGGAGAGGAGCGAGGAGGAGCTCGACAGAATCAGGCTTTCCGCGCTTCTGGACATGCAGTTCGGAAAGGGGGCCTCGGCTATTCTGGAAGGGGATTTGAAGGTTGTCAGGTCGAAGAATACGGGAAAGATACGGAATGTTCTGGTGAACGGAAGGCACATACTATCCATGAGGGCGGCGGACGGGCTCTTCACTCTGAAGATGGAAGGGGCCAGACTTCTTCACTCCGCCCTTGCCAGCCCGAAGATGAGGGTCGTTGTCAATGCCGATTCGGCGGAGTACAACGCTCAAGGCTTCAATGTCTTCTCGAAGTTCGTAATATCTGCCGACCCGGAACTGCGGCCGGGGGATAACTGCCTCGTCGTGGATGAAAAGGACGATCTTGTGGCGGTGGGAAGGCTGCTGGTACCGGTGAGGGATATTCCGTATTTCAAATCAGGGATTGCGGTGAGGGT
>CAZKII010000060.1:2886-5170 GCA_964552865.1 uncultured Thermoplasmata archaeon
TGCTGGTACCGGTGAGGGATATTCCGTATTTCAAATCAGGGATTGCGGTGAGGGTAAGAGAAGGTGTGAAGGGGAAGTCAGAGGGAAACAAGTGAGGATATAATGATGAACGATGGAGGTGTCATAAGTGCTCAAAGAGGAAGATGCTAAAAAAATTGAGAAGGGCATGAGGGGCGATTTAGTCGGGGATATTTTTTTAGTGATTTTTGCATATGTAGTTATAATCTTTCTTTGTTATCTGCTCTTCTCTCTGGAGTCTTTGAGAGAGTTGCGACCATCCGCCTCTATTCTTCTAATAATCTTTCTCCTCTTTCTTATGTCGCTTCCGTCTATCTCTAGGTTGGTGTTTAAGGGAGTGATAACCACCACTGTTGAGGGAGTAATAATTCCCCAATCCAAAAAGCTCAAAACGACTCTGATAAAGTACAGCGAGATAGAACTTGTTGTTATTGAGGTTACCAGAAATATGAGCCCTCGCCCCATCTATATCTTCTTTGAAAGAAACGATAAAAAATACTTCTATATTGGGCTACAAATCGAGCTTGAAAATTACAGACAATTTATCACTGATTTGGAGGAAAGAGGGGTAAAGGTCGATATTCTAGACGAGTCATGGTTTAAGAAATATACACATCCGTCAAATATCAGAAGTTTCTTTGAAGGAAGAAAAGCCGCATAATAAATGGGGGAAAGATATGGGTAAAGATCCTCATTTTTCCGCCACACACACCCCCGCCGGCTGGAACTTCGATTATTCCGGCCTCTCCGAGCACAACGGCATTTTATACCATGCCAGCAAGTTCGACAGAAAGGCCATTGAGGAGGGAGGATTGCCCAGAGGCCCATACCTGATTTTCGACGGGAATCGGCTGGAAACGGATTCTTACGGCCAGATCCCTCTGTTCGTGGGGCGGGATTCCGTGAGAAGCGGAATCTTTCCCGGTGCGGTTCAGCACAATCCCCTTAAGGCCATTGAATTCGGTGAGTCTATGGGCTTGACCGAAAGGAATGTTCCTCATCTTAAGAGCGTGAACATTCCCGCGGAGCAGCCCTCCGTTTCGGCCATTGCGGAGGAATTCCGGCGTTCCGTTATCCTCAGGGCGGATGATGCAGGCGGAAAAATCGGTCTTCTTCTCTCCGGAGGTGTTGATTCTTCCGCCATTGCCGCTGTCCTTGTGAAAGGGGGTTATGACTTCACGGCCTTCTGCGTCAGCGCCGGTGCGATTCCCTACGGAAAGGAGGAGAGAAGGGACATCACCGCGGCCCGCCGGCTCTCGAAATCCCTTGGCTTCGACCTTGAAGAGGTGGTTCTCGATAGGGATGAGGTCAGGGAGGCCATACCTGCGATTTACGGAATAATCGGCATGAAGGAGTACCTCAACTCCACGCCGGTCTATCTCCCTGTGATAACCGCTCTGTCCATCACCTACTACTTCGCACTCCGGGCCGCCCGAAAGTGCGGCTGCACCGATGTCTTTTCCGGTATCGGTTCGGAGGAGATATTCGCCGGATTCGTGGACCGCACAGGGGACGACTTGAACGAGCAGGTGGTCAGGCGAACCGCCACCATATACCACCGGGACCTGTGGCGTGATTTCTCCCTCGCCTCTGCGTTTTCCCTCCGCTTTTCCTATCCTTTTCTGGACGACCCATTTGTGAGGCTGGCCCTCTCGGTGGGTGCGGAGAACAAGGTCCGGGACGGGCATAAGAAGTATATATGGAGAAAGGCGGCCGAGTCGCTGGGGGTGCCGCCCGAAAACGCATGGAGACGCAACAAGGCCACGCAGTACGGCAGCGGGGCGGACCGGGTTCTGGAGCGCATAGTCCGGGATTCTGGAGAGCGGTACAGGATAAAGTATCTAGAGGGCGTGCTGGACCGGCAAAAGATTTAATTCCCCCCTCCGTTCCCCTCTCATGCTGCTGAAAGCCGAGGCCGTTTCCCTCTCCTTCGGTCGGAAGGAGGTTCTCAGAGATGTGGACCTTCAGATAGACCGGGGGGACCGTATGGCCCTCATTGGCCGGAACGGTGCGGGAAAGAGCACCCTCATCAAGCTTCTTATAGGCGAGATAAAGCAGGACACCGGCTCGGTCATACGGAGAACGGAGAAAATAGGCTATCTCCCCCAGTTCCACGACTTCGGCAGCGACATGACGGTTTCTCAGGTTATCGGCAGGCCGTACGGCCGCCTATCCAGAATCGCAGCACGAATGCAGGAGGTAGAATCGCTCATGTCGGCCCCGCCGGAAGGAGCGGACATAAACGAGCTGGCAGAGGAGTACTCCC
>CAZKII010000060.1:5270-8211 GCA_964552865.1 uncultured Thermoplasmata archaeon
ATGTCGGCCCCGCCGGAAGGAGCGGACATAAACGAGCTGGCAGAGGAGTACTCCCGCCTGTACGAGGAGTTCACATCGGGGGGCGGCCTCGAGGTCTCTTCCAGAGCGGAGGAGGCCATGAAGGAGTTCGGGCTTCCGTCTTCGGTGCTCGGCAGGAAATTATCGGAGATAAGCGGCGGCCAGATGACCAAGGTGATGCTGGCAAGGGTGATCGTTCAGGCTGCGGATTCCGACATCCTCTTTCTCGACGAGCCCACCAGCCATCTGGATATGGAAACGGTGGAGTGGCTCGAAGATTATCTTATTAAGTACAGGGGAGCCATTGTTCTGGTATCTCACGACAGGTATTTTCTGGACAATGTGGTGCGCGAGGTCATCGAGATCGAGAACGGGGGCATCACGCACTACGACGGCAACTACTCCTATTACATCGATAAGAAGATGGCCGCCCTCGAAATCCTCAAAAAGACCTATGAAAGGAATCAGAAGGAGAGGGAGAGGCAGAAGAGGATCGCAAGGGAGATGCACGCCCGCTCGCATTACAGCAGCACATTCAAAACCCGCCTGAAAATGGTGGAAAGGATGGAGGAGGTGGAGCGGCCCGAGGACGACAAAGCGGTGGGCATGAAGATAACCGCCGGAGAGAAGTCCAGCCGCGACATGCTGGTGCTGAGGGGGCTGAAGGTGAAGCGTGGGGACAATCTGGTGCTGGACGGAATAGACCTTGAGCTCAATGTAGGTAATAAAATAGGTATTTTCGGACCGAACGGCTCGGGCAAGACCACCCTTATAAAGGCCCTTATCGGGGAGATTCCCGCGACTGGAGAACTGTGGCTCGCACCGGGGGCCAGCGTGGGATACTTCGCACAGGGGCACGAAACACTGGACACGGAGCTCACGGCGGAGCAGCAGCTTCTGAAGGCTCTGGGAAAGGACGAAAGGATGAAGGCAAGACAGCTACTCGCCCGCTTTCTCCTGAAGGGTAAGGATGTGGAGCGCCCCATATCCACTCTGTCCGGCGGCGAGAGGGCCAGAGTGGCCCTTGCTCTTCTGATGGCGGAGCGACACAACCTCCTCATTCTGGACGAACCGACCAACTATCTGGATATATTGTCAAGGGAGGCGGTGGAGTCGGCGCTGCGGGAGTACACCGGAACCATCATCGTCGTAACCCACGACCGTTACCTTCTGGATGCCGTATGCACGCATGTCGGCGAGCTGCGGGACGGTAAGATGACTGTTTATGCGGGGAACTACACGGCCATGAAGGGCCAGCGCAGGGAGACGGTGGTGGAGGAGGCCATTGTCTATCGGGTGGTGTCCAACTTCACCAACTGGACGCTGGGTAAGAAGTACAAAGCAGGGGAGCAGATAACCATCGCCGAGAGCGAGATGCCCAGCTTCGAATGGGCCTTCAACAACGGAAAACTGAAGAAGATGCGGGCCGGAGAACTGAAAAAGGTTTCGAAATAGGTTACGGTTCCACGACCGGCAGGGTCTTTTCGGTCCGTATTACCTTGACCTTCCAGTCCCCTTTTATGTAGAACGCCACGGCTATCCCCGCGGATATCATGTTGGACAGCGCCATGCCGGTCCAGACCCCTATCGCCCCCATGCCCAGTGTGAATGCGAAGAATATGGTCATCGGTATTCTGAGAAGCCAGAGCCTGCTGGAGCTCAGTATCATCCCCTGAGTCGTGTGGCCCGACCCACTGAGGAGCGACATTATCGCCCTGAAAAGGCCGAAGTAGGATATTCCTATGAGGACTATGGTCATGAAATCGGACGCGGCCGCCACCACATCCGGATTATGGGGCATGAAGAATGTGAGAATGGGCATTCGTACCAGATAGATTATCGTGGACATGGTTATCATCATGTAGAACATGAGGTTCACGCCTATGAATCCCACCTTGCTCCCTCTTTCCTTGTCACCGGCACCGAGGCTCTGCCCCAGCATCACCGCTATGGACGATGTAAGGCCGTTCACCAGCACGAACATGATGTTTATCACCCGCTCGCCGAGGCCGTATGCTGCAATTGCGAGGTTCGGGTCAGGGAGGCGGACGAGTATCCCCTGTATGACCACGAAGCCGAGGGCGGCTGCGGACATGCCTATGGCCGACGGGATTCCTATTTTGAGGATTGTCTTCACCGCCTCTTTTTCTGGGAGGAAGTCCCGTATCTTCGGCTTCAACCTGAGCTTTCCTGACATAAGGAGGTATATGAACACGGCGGAGGATGCGACTCTTGCGAATATGGTCGCGACAGCAGCGCCGAACACCCCCATGGCCGTGACCGGCCCGTATCCGAAGATGAATATGGGGTCGAGCAGGATGTTCACCGCAACGGATATGGCCGTTATCTTCAGCGGTGTTATGGTATCCCCTTCTGCGGAGAGGATGAAACTGGAGCCCTGAGACAGGAACATGAAGACGAAGCCGAGGAAGACTATTCTCGTGTACTCCGAGGATGTGGCCAGCAGGTCTCCCTTCGCGCCCAGTGTGGCCAGAATGTCCGTGGAGAAGAAGAACCCCAGAAATGCGGCGGTAAGGGATATGATGCCGATGGTGGCCATTATCTGTCCCGTGTAATGCGATGCCTTCTCCCGGTTCCCCGCCCCGATGTGCTGGGAGATGATCGGTACCGCAGCGGAGCCGAGGCCCATGCCGATGGAGATGAAGAGGAATACCAGAGGCCACGAGAAATTGACGGCGGCAACGGCGGTGAGCGCCTCCTCTCTCGGAAGACGGCCCAGCCAGATGACATCCACCATGTTGTAGGCGGTCTGGAGTATGCTGGATAACATAAGGGGCCAGCCCAGAATAAACATCGTTTTCACGATGGGGCCTTTTATTATCTGCTCTCTGTCAAGTCTCAGTTCCACGGGGAGACAATATGCAGGTGGTATATTAACATTTGCATCTGCGTGCAACTGTTG
>CAZKII010000061.1:0-2744 GCA_964552865.1 uncultured Thermoplasmata archaeon
ACGAGGGCGTAAGGGGCCTGAACATGGGATGTTTCTCCCCACCAGTCCACGGGTTCCACCTCTTTACCGAGTTCCGCTATGTTCTTCATGAGATTCAGCATGTTCTCCGTGATCCGTATCTCCTTCCACGCCCTCACAATCTCGCCGTTCTCCACATAGAAAATCCCGTCTCTGGGTATCGTAGAGTAGTCCCCCGCTCTGCGGTCCTGATATCTCGTGTACCAGGTGTTCGCGATGTAAAGCCCCTTATCAATGTCGCTCAGCATATCCTGCCAGCCCCTCTTTCCGGGAAACACTGCCATCTGCCAGTAGGAAGGCATCAGGCTGGACATGTTTCCGCTGTCTGCGGCGTTTCCCGTGGTTTCCGTGCCCATTTTCTTTGCGGTGGAGTTGCTGTGAAGGTATGTCCTGAGGACCCCCTTCTCTATGGCCAGCGTATTTCGGGTCGGGGCGCCTTCGTCGTCAAAGCTGCGGATCCCCGCTCCCGGCCTTGTGGGTTCGTCCGATACCGTCAGAACATCCGAGGCCACCTTTTCTCCGATCATGTCCACGAAGAAGCTGGAACCCATATCCACTGAGAAGGCCGACAGTGACCTGCCTATCTCCGTCACGGCGGAACCGAAGCAGAGCGGGTCGAAGAGTACGGTATATCTTCCCTCCTCTCCTTCCTGAGGGTTTCTGTTCATGGCCGCCAGCCTCCCCGCTTTGTCTCCCACGAATTCTGGTCCGAACCTATTCATCTCTTTTACGGTGCTTACATGGGTGCTGGCCTGTCCCGGAGCGCCCCATTCGTTGAACACCCTGACCGTGGATATGATCTCGCTCCTCCTCTCGTGCAGGGAGTTGTAGTTGGTGGTGAGCCATATGTCTCTACGCCTCAGGTGTATCTCTCCCGAGACGCGCCGTGCTCCGTGTTGCAGTGCGGCCTCCATGGCCATCTTCGGAAATTCCGAAATATCCACCGAATCCACATCCGCGTCTATTCCCGTCGCGCCTGTTTTCTTGGGGTAGAGCCCCCTGAAATCCGGGTTTTCCGGCAGTTTCTTCGCAAATCTTATGGCCTTTTCTATCGTTTCCTTCATCTCGGCCTCGTTCTTTATCTCCACTCCCGTGGTTCTTCCTTCCACAGCTATGAAGACGGCCAGTGACTCCTCCAGCCATCGATTGCTTATATCGACCCTGTTATTGGAGAACCGTATCTGGACATCGTCCTTTTCGACCCTCTTGGCCGCCGCCTCGTCCGCCCCCAGCTCCAGCGCTATTTTAAGTGCTTTATCGGCATCCATGTTACCACCTCATCCTCACATCTCTAAGACGCATATGCGGCCCCCCTGTCCAGACGGGAACGCCCTGTTCCGGGTCGCTCTTTCCGCAAGTGGCTCCCACAAAGTCCATATCCTTCCCGATGGCGTCCACGGCACCCCAGAAGGTTGGGGTTGTGAGCTCTATGACGGGCCTCCTTACAGCTCCTTTGATGCTCCCGTTCTCTATGAGGTAAGCCTCCCTGCCCACATACTTCTGATTGTACCTGACATCGTCTATGTTCCACTCGGTGAAGGATTTCATGTAAACGCCGTACTTCACATCTTCCAGCATCTCATCGAGGCTGTAATCTCCCGGCTCAACGAATGTGGTGCTCATCCTGACGATGGGCTCCCGGTCCCAGTTGCTGGCCCTCGCTGCTCCATTGCTCTTTGTTCCGGTCATGGCCGCGGTCTCCCGGTTCTGGAGGAACTCGTTTATCAGGCCGTTTTTGTAGAGGTATCTCCGCCTTGCCGGTACTCCCTCGTCGTCGTATTTGTAATAGCCGAAACTGTGCTCCACAGTGGGGTCATCCACGACATTGACGATATCGGAGCCGATGCGCTGGCCAACCATGTCCGGTTTTACGAAGGACTCCCCGGCGAGATAGGCCTCCCTTCCGAGAATCCGGTCCGCCTCGGTGGGGTGTCCGCACGACTCGTGGGCCGCTATTCCCGTGACCTCCGGGCCGACGATCAGGTCCATCTTCCCGTCTTTAAGCATCTTCCCTTCGTTTATCGAACGGAAGAGGATGGAGGCCATGTCGCGGGTCCTTCCGAGAGGGTTCCACCTGTCCCACTGGTCGTAGCCGCCGGCCCATGCGAGCTGGCTGTACGCCTGTTCGTTCCCCTTCTCGCTGGCCACCACCATGAAGTAGAAATACTCGATCTGCGGCAGTAAAGAAGAAATATCGGTCCCTTCCGATGTCAGGATGTGTTTTTCCGTGAGGATGTCCCTGAGCACCTGCATGCGAACGACAGCGGGAATCCCAGAGGATGTAAGACCCTGCTCTATCTCCTTCAGGTACTCCACCTTCTCCTCGTTCCCCACATCCTCTATCTTTCTCTTCTGCTCCACGGTCCAGAAGTCCTTATACGCCTTTTCCTCGGACAGGCGGACATCGGAGTCCTTCGACACCTTTCGGGCCTGCTCGATCGCACTCTCCACGGCCTTTTCAAGGGAAGCATTATCCGTTTTATTGGTATATGCCGCACCCATGCCACCGTCCACGATGGCGCGGATCGCAAGGCCCCTGTCCTCTCCTTCCGTGGATGCCGTAAGTGTGCCGTTCTTCATAAAATTCACGCTGTACCTTCTCACCTCGGCCCTGACCTCGAAGTAGTCCGCTTTCGATTGTCCGAGGGCCAGAACCTTTTCCGCGACAGATTTCATAGTGGTATCACCACATATGCATGACGGTGCAGGTATTTGTAGTTTGCGGA
>CAZKII010000061.1:2844-8157 GCA_964552865.1 uncultured Thermoplasmata archaeon
TTCATAGTGGTATCACCACATATGCATGACGGTGCAGGTATTTGTAGTTTGCGGAACAGATGTGCCTCTAATGTTGCGGATAAAACATTTCACTCCATCTCTGTTTATTTTCTTTTTTGTAAATCATGGGAGGATTTTCTGTTTCTTTATAATAATTTCCGGGTGCATTATCTATAATCCCTTCGGCTATCAGAATTTCATATAAGGCGCACAACTCTCTTTTAGGGGCGGGATCCTCTATTCCTCCTTTTGTTAATCGGACTACCATGATTTTAAGAAGTCTTTCATCAAATTTGTCAAAAGACATCGATGGTTTCTCCGTAATCTCCTCTATCTTTTCTACAATCTCCTGTCCCAGCACCTTAAGTCTGGCGAAGTTTTGTCTCTCTAGGAGTTCATATATAGTGGGTGGCTCATCCGGCGCAAACCCAGTTTTTCTTAGAAGCTTTTTTAGGGCTTCAACTTTATTTTGTTTCATAATACTTCGACATCTCAACTACTATTTAACCGTTGTGGTATGAGGTTATATTATATAAGCAATTTCGCTGTTTTTGGCAAGGTTAGATGGAGTTTTTGTTCTGGAACTAAATCTCATCCTTATTGTCCTGTTTTTCTTCTCCCTTCCCGATTCTTAAAGAGTTTTTCCCAAAAACTTTAATAACCTCCTCCTCATCCCCCTTTCCGCGGGCTGGTAGATCAGACCGGAAGATCGCCTCCTTGGCATGGAGGAGGCCGCGAGTTCAAATCTCGCCCAGTCCACCATCCTTTTCTTCAATCTCCCCAATGATTTCCCGGATTCTTTTCAGTAAGGGCGGGAGGTCATCGATGGCCGTCGCCCAGACCGCTTCGATGTCTATTCCGAAATATGCGTGGATAAGCTTGTCCCTCATTCCGGCCATGATTCTCCACGGCACATCCGGGTATCTTTCTCTCAGTTCGGGTGAAATGCTCTTCGTGGCCTCTCCGATTATCTCTATCTCCCGCACAACTGCGTCCCGTATCATGCGGTTTTCAATGAACTCATCGTGGGAGACCTCGTTCAGGTATTCCTCGGTGATTATCTCTATCGCGTCCCTTATGTGTTTCAAATAGAACAGGTCGTTCTTCATCCGTAGACCACCACCGCCTCTTTTTCGATTCCTCCAATGAGATATGGGCTTATGGAATCTCTGGTGAGCATATCCACCTCCGTCCCCAGTGTCTCCTCCAGCTCCATCTCTATCCTGACAAGGTCGAAGAGGCTTTTACGCTCCGAAAAATCCACAAGTATGTCTATATCGCTCCCTTCTTTTCTTTCATTTCTGGCGGAGGAGCCGAAGATGGCGATCCTTACCGCCCCGTATTTTTTCAGTGTTTCCACCAGAGCCTTGATAGTGCTGGTTTTCAGTTCTCCCTTTTTCATATCTCTCGTGGGTATAATGGCCAATCAGGTACTTAATCCTTTGCACCGGAGTTCTTCCGCCGGGCTGAATGGCCCGTTCCTCCGGACAAAATCTTAAATAGAGATTCTTCAATGCCGGCGTATGGATGCAGACTCCGTGGAAGGTAATCTTGTAAATCTTCTGACAGAGGAGATTTATCCCGCCAGAATAGAGATGAAGCACGGCCTTATAACCGATATCGTGAGGCTGAACCGGAAGTTTTCCAGATACATAGTCCCGGGATATATCGACGCGCACATACACATAGAAAGTTCCATGCTCGTGCCCTCGAGGTTCGCAGAGGCCGTCATCCCTCACGGCACGACCTCCGTGGTCACCGACCCTCACGAGATCGCCAATGTGGTGGGGATGGAGGGGATAGACTTCATGACATCGTGCAAGGGCCCTCTGAACATATTCTTCACCGCTCCGTCATGTGTCCCTGCCACACCTTTCGAGACGGCCGGCGCCACCCTCGGTCCCAGAGAGATTTCAAGACTCCTGAAAAGGAAGGAGTTCGTCGCTCTCGGCGAAATGATGAACTTCCCGGGAGTGGTTCAGGGCCAGAAGGATGTCATGGCAAAGATCAAGGCGGCGAAAGAAGCGGGAAAGCCGATAGATGGCCACGCACCCCTCCTCCGGGGAACGGACCTGTCGAAATACATATCCGCAGGGATAAGCACCGACCATGAATGCTCCTCTCTGGAAGAGGCGGAGGAGAAGATGAGGAAGGGGATGATAATCCAGATTCGCGAGGGCTCCGCATCAAAGAACATGGAGGCGCTCATCGACATTGCCAAACTCGGAGATGTGATGCTGGTCTCGGACGACAAGCACCCTTACGACCTCAGAAAAGGGCATGTGGACCTAATGCTAAAGAAGGCGGTTTCTCTGGGAATGGACCCTATAAAAGCGCTGAGGGCGGTAAGCGTCGTACCCGCAGAGCACTACAATTTGAATACCGGACTCATCGCTCCCGGCTATCAGGCGGATTTCCTCGTTCTCAAGGGTTTGAAGCACTTCACCCCCGATGAGGTCTATATCAGGGGAAGGATGGTGTCAAAGGGCGGCAAATCCCTGTTTTCCATCGAGGCAGAGAAGAGGATAGAGGTCATGAACCTGCTCGACATGGAGCAAAAAGATATTCTCATTGCCCACAGCGGAAAATCCGCTGCGGTTCATGTGATAGTCGCAGAAGATGGGGAACTTCTTACTGGAGAGGAGCTGGCGACTCTACCTGCGAAAGACGGTTTCATACGCTCCGACCCGGATAACGATATCCTTCATATAGCGGTTGCCGACAGGTACGGAAAGGGGAACATCGGCAGAGGGTTCATAAAGGGCTTCGGCCTTGAGAAAGGGGCGATAGCCACCAGCGTGGCCCACGATTCCCATAATGTAATATCGGTGGGGGTAGATGCGAAGTCCATGCTCAAGGCGATGAACGCGGTGAAGGAGATGAAAGGCGGTCTCGTGGCCTACGACGGAAAGAAGATGGAGCATCTGGCCCTCCCGGTGGCCGGCCTCATGACCGACGCCCCTCTGGAGGAGGTCGCTGCAGCGGAGAAGAGGGTGTACGCAATGGCCCACCGCATGGGCTCCGGCCTCAATTCTCCTTTCATGACCCTGTCGTTCATGGCCCTGCTGGTCATTCCTGAGCTTAAACTGAGCGATAAGGGGCTGTTCAGAACGAGCACATTCTCATTCGTTCCGGTGGTGGTGGAATAATGGGCCTTCTGGAGGATTCCCTGAAAGCGGCCCCCATCGTGAAGAAGGGGGAGTACAACTATGTCATACACCCGATTACAGACGGTGTTCCCGCCATAGGGCCGGAGCTTCTGAAAGAGGTGAGGGACAGGATGCTGGATGTGGGGAATTTCGAATGCGACAGGATCATAACCGCAGAGGCCATGGGGATTCCAATCGCATCGGCCATATCGCTGAAGACCGGCATTCCGTTCGCAATCATAAGGAAGAGGAGCTACGGCCTGCCCGGTGAAAAGGAGGTCAAGCAGCACACCGGATATTCCTCGTCAAGGCTCTACATAAACGGCGTTGAGAAGGGAATGAAGCTGACGCTGGTGGACGATGTCCTCAGCACGGGAGGGACCCTTATCGCCACGGTAAAGGCCCTGCGGGAGATGGGTGCGGAGATAGTCGATATAATCATCGCGGTGGAAAAGAGCGGGCCGGAACGCTTCGCTGAGATTGAAAGGGAGATAGGGATGAAGGTCAAGGTTCTGGCCAGAATCTCCGTGGATGGGGGAGAAGTCAGGATTCTTTGATAACCCGCAACCCACTATCGCTCCACCATACACTCCGGTATGAACTCCCTGTACCTTTTATCTATCTCTTCGAGAGAGATGTCGATCCCGCGCCTCTGCGCCAGAATGAAAAGGGTTGTGGCTTCTGTGCAGATGGGAATCTCCTTCAGCTGTGCGTTCCTCCTTTTGAATGTCTTGAGAATACCGTGCAGGGCTTCCATGAAGGGCTCCTTATCCCCCTTCGCCAGAGCCTCTATCGCATCTGCCATGGTGCCGTACCATCCCACCTCCTTCCAGTACTTCCTTTCCAGCTCCCTGTATGTGGGCAGGCGCTTCAGGACCTCATCGTACTCACCCCGGAGCAGGGGGGCCATGCAGTGGAGATAATCCTCGAATACAAACGGTTTCACATCTCTCTTGACATCTTCAATGGCCCTCGAAACACGGGCGTATAACTCCTCATCCCGAAGCGGAACGACGCAATCCAGAAGATAGATTCCGATGGCATATTCCAGCAGTTCCCCGAGGTCACGTATCATCTCCTCGCTCTTAAGGTAGTAATTCACCGCCTCCCCGAGCCAACGCTTCGTTTCCTCGCACTTCCGGAGGATGGCATAGTTGAGGGCGATTATTCTGGCAGAATCGCCCATGCCGTCATAAAAGCTCGCCTGTATGTGAGGAGGGTGTTTGGGAATTTCTTTTGGCCAGTTTTCTATTGCCCACATCTGGTCCTGTATTATTTCCTCAGGTGTCAATCGCATCGGATCACCTCTGCCGGCTCCTTCTGCCCCTTACAAGGGCATTTTCACGGCTTTCAATCCTCCTTTCGGGTGTCCAGTCGCTCCATGCCATAGTATCAAGCCTTCCGTACCAAGTTCAGAACCTCGGCGGTCCCGGGTTCTCTTCCTGCGGCTGGTAGTACTCCGGCTGCGGTGCAGGCGCGTATTCCTGCGGTGCGGCAGGTGGCGGGGTCTGCTGTTGCGGATACTGGTTATACTGCTGGGTCTGCATCGGCTGCTGCGGAACATCGTCCTTTTTCACGAGGCCGACAAGGAGGATTATCACTCCGATTACCGCTATCAGAATGCCGGGGAGCATGTAAACCACCGGCGAGATGGTCGCGGTTGCTTCCCAGTACTCGGTGGTGATGCCGAAGTTTTGCTCCTGTAGTTCCAATTTTAAAATAACAGCATCCCCGAGTTTGCCGACATCTGTGTAAGAGATGAAGGTAAAGTCCCCGTCATTATCAAGGTCTCCGTCCCCATTCAGTTCATAGGAAAATATCTTTTTCCCTAAGATGTTTGCTTCGTGCATATATGTGATCTTCCCGTAGACCGTCACCGTATCTCCTGCCGAGTAGCTGTTGTATGTAAAGTTGTTCTGGTCCCTGTCCGCAGCCAGTTTTTCCGGGCTTGTGGTGAAAAGAGCGGGGCCAAGCGCGGCCAGCACCACTCCGAGTGCCAGAAGGACGACCCCTATTATAACGATGTTTTTCTTCATGCTTCCGAAATCGACGGATAATATTTAACGCTTTTTGCGCCTGCGGATTCGCCCGGTGCCCACATTCCCGCAAAACCGACAAATATCTTTATATAGCCTTCCAATTTTAGAGGCCCAATATTCGGTGA
>CAZKII010000062.1:0-6527 GCA_964552865.1 uncultured Thermoplasmata archaeon
CACATCTACTTCTTCAATTCGCACAACCTGTCGGCCAACGGCGACTGGCGATTTCTCCTGTTCCCCTTCGAGGTTTCCAAGCTGATCAGCTACTTCGACTATCACCACCTATTCGCTCAGCTATATGGAATAGAGGACCCTGTGGATGTGGAGATCGGGTATGAGAACTGCACGCCGTATCACCTTACCAGAAAGGAAAAGCAATCGCTTTACGGCATGGTGAAGTTCCCAGACGCCAACGATATCGACATAGCCCGTGAGATGGGACTCTCCCGGCAGGGCTTTGCCAACATAAAAAGCAGGTTCAAGGAGGTGGGGCTCGTCGCCAAGAAGAACATACTGAACCTTCAGAAGCTGGGCATAGACATAATGGCCATATCCCACTCCCGTTTCAATCCCAGAACACCCCTTAAGGAGAGAAGCCACGGCATAAAGAAGATAATGGAAACAACGCCGCAGTTCATCATGCTTTCCGGGAACTTCGAGAATCTCATGGTGGGTGCGTTCAGCAACTACGAGCACTTCAACACCGTGAAACTCAATGCGCTGAAGATATACAGAGAGCACGATTTCCTCAGGGGTGAGCCGGAGATAACGCTTATACCAATGCAGTCCGCCAGAGTGATAAAGGACCTGACATTCTTCGAGATAATAGAGGATGTGCTGGGCGAGAAGTGATCCCGCCCCTTTTACCTTTTCCCCTCTTTCATCCCTTATCTGAGCGTAACATCCACCTCTCTCTCAAGCAGGTTCAACTGGTGTTTTTCAAGGGTAAGCGGATTCACGGAGAGCATGAGGATCGACTGGTTGATGGCCACCTGGTCCCTGAGCGACTGTATCAGCCTGAGGACCGTCAGGAACTTGTTGTTCGTTATCAGGAACTCGAGGCCGTCCAGAAGGATTATCCCCCCTTCGCCTGCAAGGAACTGCTCTATCTGCATGCTCATCTTTTCCAGGTCCTTCGGCCGTATGGCGTTCTCCCTTCCCACATTGGAGAGCCAGATTATGGGGAGGTCGCCGAGGCCGTATCTGGACTTGATCTTTGCCGGATACTGGCGGGTTATACAGAACCCTTTCATCCCCTGCTTGATCCCTTCCAGCAGGAGGGCGTATGCTCTGTCCGTCCGCTCTTCTTCTATAAGGTATGTGAAGGACCGCTGCAGTTCCACCTTCTCCGGCTCCTTATCACCGCTGCTGATCACCGGGGTGTCGCAAACGGGGCATACCCTGTCTTCCGGAGAGAGCTTCGCACCGCAGACCCTGCAGATGTTGGGCCCCTGCTTTCCTATCTCGCTCTTCACATATGAAACGACAGCCGAGCCGAGCTTGTCCCCGAACCCGTCTATTTTGGATATGTCTTCCGAGGTGACCTCCTTGAGCTTTTCCATGCTCGTATATCCTGCGCGGAAGAGCAGCTCCGCCTTGGCAGGACTGATCTGCGGTATCTTCGAGAGGAATTCTATGAGCTCCTTCTCGGCCTCGGGCGAGACCTCCGCCTCTTCTGGCTTTTGTTCCTCCTCGCCCACGAACGGGGTTCCGCAGCGCGGACATGCGCTTTCCTCGGCGGAGACAATGGCACCGCACACAGGGCACTGCTGTTCGTTCTCGGACAGGTGCTCCTTCTCGAAGTAGTTCCGTATCCTTCTGGCCAGTGCCCTTCCTATCCTCTCGTTCTTTGCCAGCTCCTCGTAGGAGGCCTTCTTGAGGTCCTCGAACCTCTGATAGCCCGAATCGAAAAGGATCTCCGCTCTTTCGCGATTTATGCCGGGTATTTCCATCATCTGGGTTATCGCTTCCTTCATGTGCAGGGAGCTCACCGCGATTACGACCGCGTTCCCCTCTATGTCCCACTCTATGATATACTCCCCGTCCGGTTCGTCCTTGAACTCCAGCTGGCGCGTCCTCGTTTCCTTCTTTATGTGGGGGATCCATCTCTCCACGAGCAGCACCACTTCTTCGGGGGCGTTCAGTTCGACCCTCACATACTCCTCGACATCCAGTTTCATCTCCTTTCTCATCTGCTGGATTCTCCGAATTATCTCCCGGGACAGGCCTTCGGCCCGTATTTCGTCGGTGAGTTCGAAGTCGATATAGAGCTCTCCGCCGCTGAACTCTGAGGCGACCACATCTTCCGGGAGGCGGGTCGAGAACGAGACCATGTTCGGCTCCACATCCAGCGTCTGCCCTTCTATGCCGATCTTATAACTTCCCTTCTCTATGGCCTCCTTCACCTTTCTGGCATCCCTCGTTCTGAGTATTGCCGCTATCTTGCTGGACCACTGGCGATATACCCTTCCGATAGCATCCGGATTGGGGATCACACTGAGTTCCATCTCCTCCCATTCCTCTCCGGGCTTTACCGTTTCCACAGCCTTGAGGTTCGCCTGCTGCATCAGCGGGCCCTTGAATGTTTCCACGGCCTTCAGAACATCCTCCGTGTTCGCACGGACCACGAGCCTCTTAAGCGGCCTTCTGAGCTTAACGCCCTTCTCCTGCCTCTCTTTCGAAACAACCTCAACGATCTCGCGCACCACATCCATCCCGTTCTCGAGCTCCGTGGATATCCATGTGGCGTCACCTCTGGGCCAGTCCGCCATGTGCACGCTGAGGTACTTCCCGGAAAGGTTCTGATATATCTCCTCCGAGATATAGGGGATTATAGGGGCCGATAGGCGAACCACGGTCATGATGGCGTCGTAAACCACCATGTAAGCCGCAATCTTGTCCTTATCATCCCCTTCCTTCCACATCCTGTCCCTTATGAGCTTGATATACCAGCGCGAAAGGTCCTCGTTTATGAAGTCACCGATGGCCCTGACCGCTTTATGCAGTTCGTACACCTCGAAGTGGTGGGTGACGGTCTTTTTCAGGTTCTCGGTCCTCGAGCGCATCCATCTGTCCTCCGGCCTCAACTCCTCCTCCAGTTCTTCGTAGTGGTACCGCTCCGGGTCGAATTTATCCAGAGCCATGTACATGCTGGAGAACTTGTAGACATTCCAGAGGATATCTATGGTCTTTCTGGCTGTTTTCACCCCTTCGTCCTGAAACGAGAGGTCGTCCCACGGCGCGCCGGCAGAGAGCAGGTACCACCTCAGGCTGTCAACTCCATATTTTTCCGTGACCTTCAGTGGCTCCACCACATTCCCGCGGCTCTTGGACATGGGAAGCCCCTTGGAATCGAGAACCCAGCCGTGCATCAGAACCGAGTCATAGGGCGCTCTGTCAAACGAAATGACACCGGCGGCGAGCTGGGAATAGAACCATCCTCTCGTCTGGTCCTGAGCCTCGCATATCCACCGGGTCGGCCACCATCTCCTGAACTCCTCCTCGCTCCCGGGATAACCGAGCTGGGCCCATGCCGAAACGCCGGAATCGAACCAGACATCCAGCACATCTGGGACCCTCTTCATCTCGCCTCCGCACTTGTCGCACTTGAAGGTTACCTTATCTATCCACGGGCGGTGCAGGTCCATGTCGTCCGAGTAGTTGTTCCCATCTTTCAGGTCCTTCCTCGTGGAGACCACCTTTCTGTGGCCGCACTTGTCGCAGACCCATACCGGCATCGGGATGCCCCAGTATCTCTGACGGGATATGCACCAGTCCCTCGCGTTGAGAACCCAGTCGTACTGCCGGGAGGAGCCCGCCCACTCGGGGTACCATTCCACCCGCTCCACCTCGTCCAGCATCTTCTTCTTCACCTTCGGGACATTTATGAACCACTGGTCGGTCTTGCGGTAGATGATCGGGGTCTTGCACCTCCAGCAGTGCCCGTACCTGTGGGTTATCTTCCCGGATGCAAGCAGGGCCCCGGTGCTTTCCAGATCCTCGAGAACGATCTCGTTCGCCTTCTTCACCTTCATTCCCGCATATTTGGGCCCCACCTCGTCGGTGTATCTCCCGTCCTCGGTTACCGGACAGAAGGCCTCCAGCCCGTATTTTATCCCGATCTCGAAGTCCTCCGGCCCGTGACCTGGAGCTATGTGAACGCATCCGGTGTTCTCGGCCGCCACTGTGTCCGACAGCACCACCTTGTGGGTCCACCTGCCGGCCACCTCCTTCTGATGCGGTACGATCTCCTCCAGAGGGTGTATGTACGCCATCTCCGCAAGGAACTCCCCCTGAATCTCGTCTATTATCTTGAACGATTTGTAGTGGCCCGCCTTCAGGACATCCTTGAATGTCTCCTTCAACAGATACAGGACATCCTTGGTCCCGTCGTCGCGGGTCGCTCTCACCTTTACATATGTGAGGTTCGGATGAACGGCCACGGCCATGTTCCCCGGGATTGTCCACGGGGTCGTCGTCCATATGACTATGTATTCGTCCTCGGTGCCCCTGACCCTGAAGCGGACATAGATGGAGGGGTCCTCCTCGTCCCAGTACTCCAGCTCCGCCTCGGCCAGTGCGGTCTCGCATCTGGGGCACCACTGAAGAACCCTTTTGGAGCGCGTCAGCATGTTCTTCTCATCTGCCTTCTTAATCGTCCACCAGGCCGCTTCTATGAACTTCTCGTCTATTGTCAGATAGGGGTTGTCCCAGTCCATCCAGACACCGAGGGAAGCGAACTCCTCGCTCATGTTCTTCTGCAGGTCGAGGGCGTACTCTCTGCACTGCTGGACGAACTTATCGATGCCTATCTCCTCGATCTCCCTTTTTGTCCTCACATTAAGGGTCTTCTCCACCTGAACCTCGATGGGAAGGCCGTGCATGTCGAATCCGGGCTGGTCCCTGACATTGTAGTTCTTCATGCGAAGGTATCTGATGACGGTGTCCTTGATCACCTTGTTCAGGGCGGTGCCCATGTGGATGTGGCCCGTGGTGTATGGGGGGCCGTCCACGAAGAAGTAGTCCTCTCCGCCTCTCCTGAACTCAACCGTCTTTTTGTAGACATCCTTCTCCTTCCAGAACGCGCTTATCTCCGTCTCCACTGATGACGGGTTGTATCTGCCTTCGACCTGCCTTATCATTTTAACCGTCAGGGCATTAGAAATCTGGTATAAAAAGGTACCCTGCAGACTACCTGCCCGAGCGCCTTCGAACCAGGGCCATCAGGCTGACCGCGGCCATTACGGATATTGCGAAGGGGGCCAGGTCGAATCCCGGTGTGGAATGCTCACCGTAAACCCTCACCTTTTCCGGCGATTCCTGCAGGGAAAGCGAGGTGTACACATCGCTGAACTCAGGTTGAGATGGGCCTGACAGGTGTGCGTGGAAGGTGTAGTAGTAGTCCTCCAGATGCGTTCCGTTCCCGTCGCTCTCCCACTCGGAGAACCGGAAGCAGTCCCTGACAAGGTATTCCTTGTTGACGACATCCACCGCAACGGTGCCGGAATTTCCGTCTTTAAGGGGCATGTAGAAGAGGAGCCAGCCGTGGCCGCCCCACTGCCCGGCCATGGAATCGTACAGCGCGCCGAACTTGAGCCATGCGGGGATGCCCGCAGCTCTGGCGAGGGAGGCGAAGAGAATGGACTGGTCGTCGCAGTCACCGTACCTGTTGTTCAGGGTCTCCACGCAGTCCTGCGGCTCTCCGCTTATGCCGGTTCTGTATGTGAGATTGTTCACCATCCAGTCATAGATGGCCTTTGTCGCGTCGTAAACATTGGGATTCGGGTCGTCGCCGACGATCTGGCGGGAAAGGGCCCTGATCTGCGGGTCGGATGGCCTTATCTTCCACTCGTCGCCGAGATAGGTGTTCTTCAGGTCCTGGGGGATGTCGCTCACCCTTCCGCAGTCCTCCGATGTCACATCCCAGACCATCGTCTTGGAGTACACCTTATAGACGACCGTTATGGTGGTGGTCCCCCTCAGAGGCCCTCCTTCCCATGTCACCCACGGAGTTCCGTACCTCTGCTCGGTGGCGGTGGGCTGCGGGTCGTAGTCTATGCTCTTTATCTCCTGAACATAGTTCCCGGCGGTGTCCGAGATGCTCTCCGGCACTGGGAAGTCGATGGTCCAGTCGTTCAGGCTGCCGGATATGGTTATGGTCCTCTCCAGAGTGAAATCGGCCGAGGCGGGATATTCCCTTATGCTCGGGTTCTCCAGAATGTTCTCCAGCTGCTGCCGAACCGCAGGGGTCATTATGGCCAGCAGAAGTATTATAAGCAGAAATACGGCCACAACCGCTTTAAGTGCCCGTCTGTCTCTCTCGTCCATGGGGGAATAATGGGGGGATAGTAGATATAAGTTTCTATGGTAGTTGCGGAAACGATAAATATCCTGAACCCGATACCCTCTCATGGCCACAATACGCTCCTTCATCGCCGTGGAGATCCCGTTCTTTCCGTCTGTGGAAGATGCCATGCGGGAGATAGAAAGCACCGGCCTCCGCGCAAAGTTCGTTGAACCGCACAACCTTCACCTCACGGTCCGTTTTCTCGGCGATATAAATGAGGAGGATGTTCCCGGAATTCTGGAGGCCATGCGAAGGGCCGCGGACGGTATAGCTTCTTTCGAGATGGACCTCAGAGGGATGGGCTATTTCCCCGGCGGGAACCGGGTGAATGTCATCTGGCTCGGTGTTGGGAACA
>CAZKII010000062.1:6627-8034 GCA_964552865.1 uncultured Thermoplasmata archaeon
AGGGTCCGATTTACACCACGCTGGGCTCTGCGGAGCTCTCCTGATTCTTCGGTGCGTCGTCCATGTTTCTGAAGAAGAGGTAGTAGGTAGCCGTGGCGAGGCCGTAGAACGCGGCGCAGATGTAGAACGGCAGGTCCAGCGAGATGCCCATTATGTAGCCGCCGATGAAGGAGCCCACGGCATGTGTCCCGATCCAGCTCACAGTTATCACGCTGGTGGTGAGGGCGCGGTTGTCCGGCGAGACCCTGCTCATGGTGAAGGCGTTGGACACGGGGCCGGACATGTTCATCAGTATGGTTCTGACCACATACAGGGCCAGAAACAGCTCGAACGCAAGGGACGGGAATATCACGACTATGGGCATCATCACCAGAGATATGGTGGCCAGCCCCTCGGCGCTCACTATGAGCCTGACGCTCCCTATCCTGTCCGCTATCTTCGGAAGGATGAGGATGGCCGCGGCCATGGTTATCTGGGTGAATGCGAACACCATTCCGATCTGCGTCGGGACCATGTTGAACCGGAGTTTGAACTGAAGCTGGAAGAAGGGTATCAAAATGCCTGCCCCCATCCCTATGAGCATTGCGGGAATCGCGAACTTGAGTATGTTCTTCGCATCCTTCGAATCCCTGAACCTCGCCTTTACCGGTCTCCTTTCCTTCATCTTCTCCTTCCGCACCCCTTTTTCCCCCTTTACGAAGACGGACACCGTGAACTGAAGGGCGAAGAACAGCACGCCGATTCCGATGGCCAGCCTGTAACCGAACAGCCCGTCGGAGGTCATGTTCTTCGCGAGGTCGGGGATGGCACCGGCCACGAGCATGGCGGTTGAGAATCCTATCATTGAAACGAAGCTCTGAAGGCTGAAGAAGTACTTTCTTTTCTTCTCATCTGTCTTTCCCGCGAGCATGGCCTGATAGGCTGGGGAGAACAGAGCGCTGGCAACCCCGGTCATCACCGCGGCACCCATGTAAACGGTTTTATCTGGGATGGTGAGGTATATCGAATTGGCTATCACGGCCAGAAGAGCGCCGGCCATGATGGGTACCTTCGTACCGTACCTCCTCGATATGAGGCCGGACGGGAGGAGCATCAGGGCCATGCTGGACTCGTTGATGAGCATTATCGTGCCGAAGAACACGGTGGAAAAGCCGAGAGCGTCGAAATACAGGATGAGGATGAACGATATGAACGCACCGCCGAGGCCTCCGAACAGGCCCATGAGGATGAGAAGCCGCCCTTGGCCGCCGAAGCCCCCGTAACTGGAGAGGAAGGAACTCACGGCGAACCTGCGGCTGCTCATGTCGGGCATTCCTCGCTGTGAGGGGGACGAAACGGCCAGATTCAATGTCATGCTACACCTGAACAGTTGCACCAATATGCAGATGTATTAATATGTTTCGATGG
>CAZKII010000063.1:0-7988 GCA_964552865.1 uncultured Thermoplasmata archaeon
ATATATACCCCTGCACAATCCTCCTCTCACGGCACGGGCCGGTGGTCTAGTGGTTATGACGTCGCCCTTACAAGGCGAAGATCGGCGGTTCAATTCCGCCTCGGCCCACACCTTTCTACGAGTATTTCTTGCTTATGGCCACGAGATGGGCAAGCAGCGCTTCCAGCTGGATCCTGCTGTTGCTCCCCTCCACAAGACGGAACTCGCACTCTCCCACAGCCTTTATGATGTCCACAAGGGCATCGTTGTCAGTGACGAATTTGAAGATTCCCTGATGAATCTGGTGTATGAGGTCCTCCGGCGCTATTCCCTCGCTGATTAACAGGCTGTCCAGCCTGCTCCTCGCCTCCTTGAAATCGCCGTTCAGGGCTGCCAGGACCAGCTCTTTCACATCCTCCGGTCTTGCGGTGGCGCTGCTCCGGTATATCAGGTCCGCGGTTATCTTCTTGTCCAGAGATGCGGCTATCTGAAGGGAGTTTATGGCCTTTCTCATGTCCCCCTGAGAGATGGCATAGAGCGTCTCGTATGCCTCTTTATCCACATCGAGCCCCTCTTCCTTCGCTATCTTCTCCAGAAACGGTATCATGTCCTCCTCTTTAACCCCTCTGAATCGGAACACGGCGCATCTGGATTGTATGGGGTCTATGATCTTGGACGAGTAATTGCACGACAGTATGAACCGGCAGTTGGAGGAGTACTTCTCCATGGTCCTTCTGAGGGCGGACTGTGCGTCTCTGGTAAGTGCGTCGGCCTCGTCCAGAAAGATTATCTTGAACTGGTAATCGCCGAGAATCATAGTTCTTGCATAGTTCTTTATGTTGTTTCTGACTATGTCTATGCCCCTTTCGTCCGAGGCGTTCAGTTCGTAGAAGTTCCCCTTCCAGTCCTCGCCGTAGAGCTCCTTTGCGAGTGCTATTGCGCATGTGGTCTTTCCCACCCCGGGTGGACCTGCGAAAAGAAGGTGCGGCATGGAACCTGTCTTCACATAAGATTCCAGCCTCTCCGTGATCTCCTTCTCTCCTACTATGTCGGCAAGGCTGTCCGGCCTGTATTTCTCAACCCATATGTCGTTCATCGTCATACCCGATTGCCTGAGGACTTATAAAATTATGCCTGCCCCACTATCTGCTTGAACTTGGGGTCATCCCTGAGCGAGGCGAAGGATTCGTCGTCCGCCGCGATCTCCCTGTAGTTCTCGTCCAGCGACACCGCTCTTTCCAGGAAGGTGAGAGCCAGTTTCGCGTTCCCTCTGAGGGCCTCGGAGCAGGACTTGTAGTACCATGCCGCATCCTCGTTCGCGTTCCTCTTGAGGACATTGTTGAATGAATCGATGGCCTTGTCGTACTCTTTCAGAGCGAAGTGCGCGGCGCCCTTCGTCAGCCACGAATCGGTATCGTCCGGGTCGGCATCCAGTATAGCGTCGAACACCTCGATCGCATCCTCGATCCTGCCGTTGGAGTAGTAGCAGACACCGAGATTGTAGTACAGGTCTATGTCGTTCTCTCCGGCCATGGCGAGCTGCTCGTAGAGCTTCTCGGCCGTCTCGTAATCGTCGTCTTCGAAGGCGGCGTTTGCCTCCTGCCGGACCGCCTCAACATCTATTTCCACCGCCTCCTCTTCCACTTCCGCCTCTTCCTCTTCAGGCGGGGCAGCCTCGGCAGCCGCTTCCGCTTCTTTTATCTCCGGCTCTGGTGCAGGGACCTCTGGCTCCTCGGTTACCTCGGGTACGGGCGCTTCCGGAGCGGTCTCGGGTTCCGGCACCGCCGGTTCCTGTTCCGTTTCTATCGGGGCTTCCGGCTCGGGCGCAGGAAGCTCTGGTTCCTCTGCGCTCTCTCCCTCCTCCTCGGACGGAGCCGGCTCGGGGGATACGCCCTCTTCAGGCGGGTGCGGTTCTTCTGGGGCAGATGGCTCCGGCATGGTCTCCGGTGCCGTTTCGCCTGCTTCCGCTGCTGGCTTCGGCGCCCCCACGGATTCGAGAACATCCTCCAGAACCTCGTCCACCTTCTGCGGCTCGGGTTCCGCCGTTGTCGGTATCTCCGGCGCCTCTTCCACTTTTGGCGGTGGCGTCGGGACCTCCGGTTCCGGCTCTATTTTCTCCTCCGCCTTTTCCTCTTTTTTAGCACCGGGCGGCCCTTTCATCTCTATCCTGACATCCTTCTTCTCCTCGCCTCTTCTCTCTCCGGCCCGCTTGAGCTTCATTCTTTTCTTGATGGCATCTATCTTTGCCTGATATTTCTCGGGATTGTCGCTTACCTCTATAAGTTGCTTATAAAGCTGGTACGCTTTTTTGTACTGTTTTCTCTTCTCCAGCGCTCCTGCCTTAAGTTCCAGCGCTTTTTCGTGATGGGGATTTATTTTGAGAGCGTCGTTAAAGGCCAGTATGGCTTGATTGTACATTCTGGTCCTTTTGAGGTAGATGGCTCCCTTTACGAGATAGGCATCGATCTCCTTTTCGTTCAGTTCCAGTGCTTTGTCCGCGCATTCCATTGCGATCTCGTCGTCCCCCGTTTCCATGATACCGTAGGCTATTCTGGTATATCTGTTCGCCGTCTCAAGCGGCAGATCCTCACCTGTATCGAACTTTTGAAGAAGAATCCGTCCTCTTCTGAAGCTGGAATTTGCACCCTCGATATCCCCTTTTTTAAGGAGTTCGTTGGCGGTGCGGATATACTCGTCAACATCCTCAAGCATCTTTTCGCTTCGACTTTTCTTTGAACCAAACAGGGCCATCCTGCTACCTCCCGCTCTCTGATTTCACAGGAGGCATATAGCGTCCTATGTAATAAAATCTTCGGTTGGCAACACGCTTCGCTTTCCAGGGCGATAGGTTAACTTTTAGTACTTGTTCGGCATTCCAATAGCAATGTTAACTGCCCTGAGCGGAACCCCCGGAACCGGAAAGTCCACCGTAGCATCCATCATGGAAGAGAGGGGTGTGCGGATTGTGGAGGTTAGTGCCTTTGCCTCTGAAATGGGATGCATAGAGGGGATGGACTCGGAGAGGGGAAGCCTTGAGGTTGACACGGACTGCCTCGGAAACCTCTACCTTGATGGCTATCGCACCCCTACGCTGTTTGAAGGGCATCTCGCTCATTTTCTCCCCGTGGAAACGGTGATACTCCTGAGGACATCGCCCGCCGTACTTGAAACGCGCCTCGCCTCGCGCGGGTGGCCCCTGCAAAAGGTCCGCGAGAACATGGAAGCAGAGGCGTGCGATGTCATACTTATAGAGGCTACCGAGATGGGAAAAACCGTCTATGAAATAGATACCACCTCGAAAAGCCCCCAATCCGTGGCCGATGACATAGAAAGGATTCTCTCCGGGGATGTGGAGGACTTTCTGCCGGGTCGAACGGACTGGAGCGAGGAGGTGCTCTCATGGTACTGAATAACTACAGAAGTACTGCCGATAAGGTGCTGGAACCGCTCAGCCGCTTGTTCATGAGGTTCCATCCGAACACCCTTACCCTTTTCGCCATAATATCGGCCCTGATTGCCGGAGTGATGTTCACCCGGCCCGGCTCCATTTACCTCCTGTTTGCCTTCGTCTTCGTTCTTCTCAACTCGCTCTTCGACGCCATGGACGGAAAAATCGCCAGGAAAAAAGGGATCGCCTCGCCGTACGGGGATTTTACTGACCATGTCCTTGACAGATACGCGGACATATTCATGCTCGGCGGAATCGCCTTCGGCCCCTACTGCAGCACCGAGATCGGACTTCTCGGAATTGTCGGCGTCCTCCTGGGAAGTTACATGGGAACGCAGGCTCAGGCCGTCGGTGCCGATAGAAACTACGGCGGCATACTGGGCAGGGCGGACCGGCTGGTCCTCCTCCTTGTCGTGACACTCCTGCAGTGGATTCTCCTGAGCTATGGGATCGGGAGGCTTGGCTGGAATGGGTGGGCCCTTTATCCGCTCGCCTGGCTCATGGTGTGGTTTGCCATTGCCGGTAACATAACCGCGATCCAGAGGGGATACAGAACATGGAAGTGGTTTAGAGAGCGGGAGAGCTGAGATTATTTTATACCGCCCTTACGAGGACCTCTTCGAAGTGGGGGGCGAGCATCTGGGCCAGATTTTCCATCTCTTCCCTTGTGTATCCGTGGCATTCCATGCATTTCGGGTCCAGTGTTTTATGCGGTCTGAACTGCTGGAGCACATACCTTTTTGACCCAGCAATCCATTTTGCAATGGTCATAAGGTCCCCATCATCCGTCAGCTCTCTGACCGTGGTGGTCCTGAATTCGTAGTCCGGTGCTTTTTTCCTGATGATATCTATGCTCCTCTGTATGGATTCCATATTCACCTTTACCCCCGTGATCTCCGGATACTTCTCTTTCGGAGCCTTGATGTCCATCGCCATGTAGTCCACGAGATTCTCATCGAAGAGTTCTTCCAGCATTCCCGGATTCGTGCCGTTGCTGTCCAGTTTCACGAGGAACCCTCTCTCTTTGACATCTCTTATGAAATCCGGCAGGTCGGGGTGCAGAGTGGGTTCTCCGCCGGTTATACATATCCCGTCCAGTTTTCCGCGCCTGTTTTCCAGATGTTCCAGCAGTACGGTTCCCTCGATCTCAGGGAGGTCTCTGTTGAAGACGAGGTCGGAGTTGTGACAGTAGGGGCAGCGAAAGTTACAGCGACCGAAGAAGACGGTACTTACTATCTTTCCGGGGTAGTCTATAAAGGATGTTCTCTGCATGCCGTTCATGACAGCCATTTCTTCAGGCCTCCTATGGTGTTCGTCCGTCCGATTTCTTCTCCAGACTCGTTCAGCAGAATGACGCTGGGCGTTCCGAGAACACTGTTTTCCTCCGCCAGCATGCGCCCTTTCTCGCTTTCCACATCGTACCACTCTCCCGGGAGAGAAACATATTTTTCCAGATAGATCTTCATGGAAGGACAGCTGGGGCAGTGTTCCTTCCAGAAAAGAAGGTACCTTACCGCTTCCCCCTTCTTCTCATATGTCGCCGGTCTGCTAACGGGGATTGCGGCAGCCCCTCCCGCCTCCTCTGTTTCCCGTATGTTCAAAACGGGGATCTCACTCCCTTCGAGGCCGGCCCTGTGGGGGTCCGTCGGGTTCCGAAGCTCCTTCTCCTCCACCACGAATTCCTTCCTCTCGGCAAACTCCTCTTTCTTTCCGGTATTCCAGTTCTGGACCGGCCTGAAATAGCCGACGACCCTTGAATATACTTCCGTGCTTTCTCCGCATTTCGGGCATTTGAAGTGCTCTCCGGAGATATAGCCGTGTGTCTTGCATATGGAAAATGTGGGAGAGATGGTGTAATATGGTAGCCTGTAGTTCTCTGCGATTCTTTTAACCAGAAGTTTACAGGTTTCCGCGTTGTCCAGTGCTTCCCCGAGGAAGCCGTGCAGTACCGTGCCTCCGGTGTAGAGCGTTTGCAACTCGTCCTGAAGGTCCAGCGCCTCGAATATATCATCGGTGTACTTTACCGGGAGCTGGGTGGAGTTGGTATAATAAGGCTCGTCCCTTCCCGCGGTTATTATGTCGGGGTATTTTTCTCTGTCTATCCTGGCCAGCCTGTATGAGGTGCCTTCCGCCGGAGTCGCCTCAAGGTTGTATATGTGTCCGGTTTCCTCCTGGTACCGTTCCAGTTTCTTCCTCATGAAATCGAGTATCTCCACTGCAAAACGCCTCCCCTCCTCGCTTCCGATGTCCTTTTCCATGAAGTTCAGTAGCGCTTCGTTCATCCCCACGAGCCCGATTGTGGAGAAGTGGTTGTTAAGATGGCCGAGGTACCGCCTGGTGTACGGGAGAAGGCCGTTCTCGAGGTTTCTTTCCACCACTTTCCTCTTTATCTCCAGTGAGTTTTTGGCGAGGTCCATGAGTCCGCCCAGCATCTCGAAGAACTCCTCCTTGGTCTCGGCGAGGTACCCGATACGCGGCATATTTATGGTAACCACTCCGATGGAGCCGGTGGATTCTCCGGAACCGAAGAGGCCGCCCGTCTTTGCCTTCAGCTCCTTAAGGTTCAGCTGCAGTCTGCAGCACATCGACCTCACATCGCTGGGGTTCAGATCGCTGTTTATGAAGTTCTGGAAGTAAGGGAGGCCGTATTTTGCGGTCATGTCGAAGAGAAGCGTCGCGTTTTCGCTGTCCCAGTTGAAGTCCTCGGTTATATTGTATGTTGGGATGGGGAATGTAAACGGCCTGCCACTGGCATCCCCCTCCACCATCACCTCTATGAACGCTCTGTTTATGAGGTCCATCTCGTTCTGCAGTTCTCCGTATGTGAATTCCATCAGTTCTCCTCCGATTATTGCCGGCTCATCCTTCATGTCCGGAGGTACGGTCCAGTCCAGCGTGATATTAGTAAACGGAGTCTGGCCGCCCCATCTGCTTGCCACATTGAGATTGAAAACGAACTGTTGAATCGCCTGTTTGATTTGTAGGTATGAGAGCCCGTCTTTTCTGACAAAGGGTGCCAGATATGTGTCGAATGAGGAGAAGGCCATCGCTCCCGCCCATTCGTTCTGCAGCGTTCCGAGAAAATTGACCATCTGTCCCACGGCGGTTTCGAGGTGTTTCGGAGGAGAGGAGGCGATCTTCCCCTCTACGCCGTTGAATCCCTCGGTAAGGAGCTGTTTCAGGCTCCAACCCGCACAGTACCCCGCTATTCCCATTGAGAGGTCGTGTATATGGAAGTCACCGTTTCGATGTGCGTCTGCAATCTCTTTCGGATACACCTTTGTGAGGGTATAGTTGGCCACGACAGATCCGGCCGCATGCATCATCAGACCGGAGAGCGAGTAGCCGGAGTTGCTGTTCTCGTTCACCCGCCAGTCCAGTTGATTGAGGTAGCCGTCCATTATCTTGTCTACCTCCAGCATGGTCTCTTTCAGCTTTCTTACATCCTCCCTCTGCTTTCTGTACAGGATATAGGCCTTTGCAACCTTGCTGAAGTTCTCGGAAATCAGCGTCGCCTCTACCAGATCCTGTATATCTTCTATGGGGGGTATCTCTCCTTCGAATCTTTTTTCTAGCCGCTCTACGACTTTATCGGATAAACTGGCCGAAATAAGCCGGGCCGTTTCCGGCATATACCCCTTTGCGGTAAACGCCTTGTATATCGCAGCCGTTATCCTCTCCTGGTCGAACCTGACCACATCTCCGTCCCTTTTTCTAACATACTCAAGTGGCATTCACTTTCCTCCGTATTTCTCTTTGATAAGGTTTTTGATCTCCTCCTGAAACATCTCCACATCTGCAAACTCGCGATAGACCGAAGCGAAGCGGATGTAGGCGACCTTGTCCATAGCCCTCAGCCTTTCCATCACCATTTCTCCGATTCTGGCGCTCGTGACCTCTATGGAATCGCTGTTCCTGATCTCTCTTTCGATCTCCGCTACGGCGAATTCTATGTCCTCCGAAGATATCGGTCTTTTCTCACAGGCCTTCATCATGCCTTTCTTCAGTTTTTCAGAGGAGAAGTGCTCTTTCTCTCCGTTCTTTTTTATGACGGTTATAGGCGCTATTTCAACCCTCTCGTATGTGGTGAATCTCTTTCCGCAGTTAAGGCACTCGCGCCTCCTCCTTATCGCTTCCATATCCTCGGAATAGCGGGAGTCAACCACCTTTGTTTCCGGATTTCCGCAGTACGGGCACTTCATTGTATACACCCATATGTTGTGTTTCAGCGCTCTTCAAAGCACAACATATTGTATACACAATCCTTTATAAGCCTTTCGCCTCGGTCATATGGGTTTCTGTCCTGCATCGGACATAAAAAATGAGGAAGTAAGGGGTTTTATTGTGCCGCTCAGTAGGTAACGGTCCATGTGGTGTCGGCAGTGCTGTAGATCCAGTAGGCATTTCCCGGCACGAAACTGTTCGCCGTCCAGTCCGCAACCTCTGACACCAGATATGTCGCCGCGCTGTCGTACTGCCCTATTTTCGTCACCGAACTTGGCAGACCAGCCGCGTTCATTACGGAAGAGGAAGATGCGGGATAGCTCACGAGGTTCCAGCC
>CAZKII010000064.1:0-7805 GCA_964552865.1 uncultured Thermoplasmata archaeon
GTCGGGAGGGACTGCCGCGGGAACGAAAAACTTTTAACCAAGTTGCCTTTCTGGTGTTTGCAAGCCCGGGCGGGCCCATAGATCAGACCGGAAGATCGCCTGCTTTGCAAGCAGGAGGCCACGGGTTCAAATCCCGTTGGGTCCACACAAAACGCAGGAGATGCCGTCGTAGCTTAGCTGGTGGAGCGGTTGACTGTTAATCAACAGGTCACAGGTTCGAATCCTGTCGACGGCGCCAAACCTTTTTATCATGCTGGCTTCGGCGCAAGCTTTATATCCATTCAGGTTGCAGGGTGCACATGGACAAAAAAGACCTTCTGAAGTTCAAGGCGGCTCTTTCGCTGACCCTGCTCGTGGATTTTCTGATAGTCATGATAACCGGCATCGTTGAATGGGCTGGCAACAATCGTTTTGCGAAATTGCATACGGTAACCGGATTCCTCATGGGTCTGCTGGTGACCATTCACCTCATAATGAACTGGAAACTTCTGATGGGGGAGATTAAGGCCTTTAAAAAATAAGAGAAATGAAGGGTTTTATCTGGTAGAAATCTCTTTTATGACCCCTTCCAGCAGGTCTATTCCCTTTTCTATATCTCCGATGTCGGCCATTTCCACCGGGGAATGCGTGTATCTCACCGGAATCCCCACCGGCATCACGGCGGCTCCCGCCATCTGAAGTGCCGCAGCATCCGTGGTTCCGCCGGCCACCGCCAGCTGTATCGGTATGCCCATCCTTTCGGCCACATCCTGCATCATCTTTCTCATCACCGGCGAGGCTATGGCCCTTGCGTCCACCATTCTCAGAACGGGCCCGCCGCCGATCATGAGCGGCTGGAACGCGGCATCCCCTATGTCGGGCGCATCTGTGGTTGAGGCCGTGTCCAGTGCGACGATGTAGTCCGGCTTTATCGTGTTCGCTATGAGACTCGCCCCCCTCAGACCTATCTCCTCCTGCACGCTCCATGCAAAGGTTATCTTCATATTGAGCTCCTTTATTTTCGGGACCACGCGCTTCAGCAGTTCTATATTTATCAGAACGCCGATTCTGTTGTCCAGCGCCCGGGTCACCACATACCTGTCCTGTATGGTGAGGTACTGCTTGTTGAGGACTATGGGCTGTAGCATCTTGATACCGAGGGCTTCCGTCTCCTCCTTGCTTCGGGTTCCGAGGTCTATCTTTATCTGGTCCGCGGCCGGTGCTTCAGTGGCTTTCTCCCCCGGTTTCATCAGGTGCGGGGGCTTCAGGCCGATGACACCCCTCACATAGCCGTTATCGGTCTTTATCCTCACGATTCTGGCCACCAGCGTCCTCACATCTATGCCGCCGAGGATCTTTATCCTCAGCGTTCCCCCTTTCTCGATTCTGGAGATCACCATGCCGATCTCGTCCATGTGCGCCACGAAGGCCATGTGCTTCTCTCCTTCTCCCACGGTCACCAGCAGGTTCCCGAGGTTGTCCGTCCTCACATCCGTGTCCTCCGGAAGGTGCGGGCCGATCAGCTCCATCACCTTCTCTCTCACCTCGTCCTCGTACCCCGAGACTCCGTGAGCCATCACGAGTTCCTTCAATTCGTTCACAAGTTCCGTATTCATCGTATCACCTCATCTTTTACTTTCACTACTTTACGAAGGGAAGTTCGGTCACCTCCGCTTCCATCTCCTTTCCGTGCCCGCTCAGGGTCAGTTTCGTTCCGACCTCCGCCAGCTCCGGGGGCACATACCCGAGGCCTATCCCCTTCTTCAGCACCGGGGATATGGTTCCGCTGGTCAGTATGCCCACCTTTTTCCCGTCCTTCAGTATGTCGAAGCCGTGTCTGGGGATTCCGCGCCCTTCAACGATGACGCCCACGAGCCTGTCGTAGTCGCCTGTCTCCTTCTGCTTCAGAAGTGCCTCCTTTCCTATGAAATCGTGCTTCCAGCTTATAACCCACTCCAGTCCCGTGTTGAGCGTGGTCTGCTCGCCGAAGAAGTCCTGACCCGACAGGAGGAAGCCCTTTTCCAGCCGCAGGGTGTCCCTTGCACCGAGGCCCACCGGGCAGATTCCGTACTCCTCTCCCGCCTCCATGACCTTCTTCCACAGGGCCACCACCTCATCCGCGGGGACGATCATCTCCACACCGAGCTCTCCGGTGTAGCCGGTTCTGGATACGAGGGCCTCGCTCTTCAATCCCTCTATCTTCATGTACGCCCCCCAGAACATCTTCAGAGAGTCCACATCGTAATCCGTTATCTTTTTGAGTATGTTCAGGCTTTCGGGCCCTTGAAGCGCTAGGCAGGCGAACTCACTGCTCCTGTTCTCCACCGTGCAGTTCTCCGCGTGCTTCTTCACCCAATCGTATATCATCGGGGTCGTTCCCGCGTTGGGCACCATTATCCACCTGTCCTCGGAGAGGCGGCCGAATATCACATCGTCCATTATGTGCCCTTCCTCGTCCGGTATGTGGGTGTACTTGAACTGCCCCACCTTCGTGTTCACGGCCTTTCTGGTCGAGATGCGGTCTATGGTCTCTCCCGCCCCCTCTCCCTCCAGAAAGAGGTCCCCCATGTGGGAGACATCGAAGAGGCCGGCCTTCGTCCGGACATTCATGTGCTCCTTGATTATGCTGGTATACTGGATCGGCATCTCCCAGCCTGCAAAATCCACCATTCTGGCTCCCAGTTCCCGGTGAAGGGAATTAAGCGGTGTTCTGTTCATGTGGTCACCTTGTGGGGGTGAATGAGGAGTGGGATAAAACCTTTTGCCCTGCGGGAAAACCCAAAAGAATAAATATAATCCCACGATTGCGGATTTATGAGCGAGGACGATGTTACCACAATGGGGAAGTGTCCCGTATGCGGGGCGGAAATACCTCTGGATGCCACGGTCTGCCCCGAGTGCGGGGAGGAGTTCGACATGGAGGAGGAGAGCACAAGGGAGAGGAATCGGCTTCTGATAATCGGCGGAGTGATAGTGGCGCTTATAGGCGGGCCGGGCCTTGCTCTCGGCTCCTACATACACGATGTGATGCAGATAGATATTGCGGGGTACGACAATTTCTACTCATTTGGCTGGATGAATCGCTTCGTGGCCACTGCGGGGATAATAATAACCATCGTGGGCCTCCTCATGGTGATCATCGGTCTGAGGGGCAGGAAGGAGTTGGCCAGCGTGCCGGAAGAGGAATAAAGGAAAGGTTTATCAACCCTGATTATATCTTCGCCCGGTGACATTATGCCTGTAGAGAGGGCGCTGATAAGCGTTTCCGATAAGAGCGGAATTGCGGACTTCGCTGCGGAATTGAAGCGGATGGGAGTGGAGATAATCTCCACCGGAGGGACTGCCAGAGTTCTTAAGGAGAATGGAATAGATGTTGTGATGGTCAGCGACCTGACCGGTTTCCCGGAGATGCTGGACGGGAGGGTGAAGACGCTGCACCCTGCAATACACGGTGGAATACTGGCCAGAAGGACCGAGGAGCACCTGAACCAGATATCGGCACAGGGAATACGGCCCATAGACATGGTGGTGGTGAACCTCTATCCCTTTGAGAGCACCGTGAAGAAGGAGGGTGTCACGCTGGAAGAGGCCATAGAGAACATAGACATAGGGGGCCCCACCCTCATAAGGTCCGCCGCGAAGAACCACGAGTCCGTGGCCGTCATCTCCAACCCCGCCCGCTATCCCGAGGTCATCGAGGAACTGAGGGAGAAGGGTGACATATCTGAGGAGACCAGAAGGGAGCTGGCTCTGGAGGCGTTCCAGCACACGGCATCCTACGACATCGCCATATCCAATTATCTTCATGGGGCCTTCCTTCCCGAGCAGAGATACCCGTCGCTCTTTCTGGCGAGATACGAGCTGGTTCAGGAGCTGAGGTACGGGGAGAACTGGCACCAGAACGCAGCGTTCTACAGGGATCTGGATGGGACCGAGCCCTCTGTCTCTACCGCAAAACAGCTGCACGGCAAACAGCTTTCCTACAACAATATTCTCGATATAAACGATGCCTTCGAACTGGTCAGGGACTTCGACGAGCCTGCGGCGGCGGCGATAAAGCACACGAACCCGTGCGGAGCCGCAGTGGGAGAGAACATAACCGATGCATATAAGAGGGCCTTCGAGGTGGACCCCATGTCCGCGTACGGCGGCATCATAGCGCTGAACCGCCCCATGACCTACGATATAGCCCTGATGACCAAGGGGATCTTTCTGGAAGCCGTGATCGCTCCCGGATACGAGGAGAAGGCCCTGGAACGGCTGAAAAAGAAGAAGAACTTGAGAATTCTCGAGACGCCCCCCATAACCGGGCGGCCGGAGGAGAGGAACGAGGTACGCTCGGTGGTAGGCGGTCTGCTGGTGCAGAACAGGAACACGCGCAGGGTGACCCGCGAGGACCTCACGGTTGTTTCGGAGAGGCAGCCCACTGATAAGGAAATAGAGGACATGCTCTTCGCCTTTGCGGTGACCAAGCACACCAAGTCCAATTCCATCATATTCGCCAAGGACAGGGTGACCGTGGGGATCGGTGCGGGCCAGATGAGCAGGGTGGACGCGGTGAAGATAGCTGGCGAGAAGTCCCACGGCCGCTCGGAAGGGGCGGTGATGGCATCGGATGCCTTCTTCCCGTTCAGAGACGGCATAGACGAGGCTCACAAGGTCGGGATAACCGCTGTCATTCAGCCCGGAGGCTCCATCAGGGACCAGGAGGTTCTGGATGCCGTGAACGAGTACGGAATGGCCATGGTCTACACGGGAATAAGGGCCTTCAAGCACTGACCGGTTATGTCCAGCAATCTTTAAATATGAATATGAGAGTGAGCGGGTGATAACATGAGGATAGCAATTCCGTCGGAGGATGATAGAGGGCTGGAAAGCGCTGTTTCGCAGCACTTTGGCAGAACGGCATACTACACATTCGTGGATGTGGAGGACAAGCAGGTGAAGGATGTCAGGGTGGAAAGGGTTCCTTTCGAGGGGCACGCCCCCGGTGACCTTCCGGAGTTCGTGAAAAAGCACGGCGGAAACATGGTAGTGGCCTTTGGCATGGGTTCGAGAGCCGTGGAGTTCTTCAGGGACATGGGCATCGAGGTCGTTCTCGGCGCCAGCGGACGGGTGGGTGATGTGGTCACCGCTCTTATCAAGCAGAACCTCACGGTGGACGAGAACTGGAAGGAGCACGGCGACTTCTCTGACCACAATCACTGAATAAAAACCAGAACTGGGAAAGAGTTTAGTCGATGTCCATCACGACGACATCGCGGACCGCTTTCATCTCGCTGAACGGCAGGACGAGACGGCCCTGAGTATCTGTTCTGAAAAGCCTCGGTTCTATGTTCTCGGCAGGTATCACGAGCACATTCTGCAGCTCACCTGTTTCCGTGTTGAACATAAAGTTCTCTATAAGGCCGAGTATCTGGCCGTCGTTGGTCATCACGGTCTTTCCCTTCAATTCCGTTATGAACTTCTTTGTCATGCTATCACCTTAACGGGGCGAACCCCTTCTGTGGGAGTAATAGGCTCCTGATATTTTAGCGTTTCCATTGCAGGAGCAAAAAAGCCTTAACGCCCTGTTCTTTATCCCTTCCGTGCTCCGTGAAATATATCGCTCACTCTACTCGGCCTTCGGCCCACAGCACTGGTGGCCCGCCACATCCCCCTTCGAGGTGCTTGTAGGCGCCATACTGACCCAGCAGGCGGCCTGGAGCAATGTGGAGTTGGCGATCGACAATCTGAAAAAGCACGGAGAACTTACGCCCGACCTCGTTCTGTCCCTCCCTACAGATGAGCTGAAAGTAGCCATACGGCCCAGCGGCTACTTCAATCAGAAAGCGGACAGGCTGGTGCAGGTGGTGCGGGAGATAGAGGCAAAAGGGGGGCTGGAGAAATTCCTGGACAGACCGACGCATATTGTCAGGGAGGAGCTGCTGGCCATAAAGGGGATCGGAAAGGAGACCGCCGATTCGATAATGCTCTATGCGGGCAGGCACCCGGTATTTGTGGTGGACGCCTATACATTCCGACTGCTCGGAAGAATTGACCCGCCCCGCTTCGGGGAGATGGCGGAGAAAAGGGATTACGATGCCGTCCAGCACCTATTTTCGGAGGCTGTGAGGGAGCTTGCGGAAGAGGGGGAGAAAGAGGGGGATGTGGTGGAGATCGCCAGAGAATACCACGCCCTGATAGTAGAACTTGGCAAGAGGAACTGCCGGAAGAGTCGGCCCATCTGCGATACCTGTCCTCTTCGGGAAATCTGTTACTTCTCCTGATTCTCCGCGTTTATCGGAGCCATCATGGGGAAGAGGAGCACCTCCTTTATGCTCTCTTTCTGGGTCAGGACCATGACGAGCCTGTCTATTCCGATTCCCACGCCTCCGGTGGGCGGCATCCCCCATCTGAGCGCCTCTATGAAGTCCTCGTCGTACTCGTGGGCCTCAACATCCCCGAGGTTCCGCCTCTCGGCCTCCTCTTTGAAGAGCACCTCCTGCAGCTGCGGGTCGTTCAGTTCGCTGTATCCGTTGGCCAGCTCCATGCCGCCTATATATAGTTCGAACCTCTCCACCAGAGACGGGTCGTCCCTGTGAATCTTGCACAGCGGTGTGGTCTCCTTCGGGTGGTCCGTTACGAATACGGGTTCCAGCAGTTCCTCCTCGCACAGCTTCTCGAAGAGCTTTCCGAGGGCCTGCCCCCTGTTGTATGCGGGAAGTTTCAGGCTGTACTTCTCCAGCATCTCTTTCAGTTCGTCGTCGCTGGTCTCATGAGTGACCCCTTTCTCAGCCAGCATATCCAGCATCCTGACCCTGCGGAACGGTTTCGTCAGGTCTATCTCCTTTCCTCCGAGCGTTACTTTTGTCGTACCGTTCTTCTCGGCTAGATGCCTGATGAGGGACTCGGTGAGGTCCATCATGTCGTTGTAGTCCGCATACGCCTTATAAATCTCAACCATGGTGAACTCCGGGTTGTGGGTGGTGTCTATGTCCTCGTTCCTGAAGTCCTTGGCCACCTCGAACACGCCGTCGTAGCCAGCAACTATGAGCCGCTTGAGGTACAATTCGTCGGAAATCCTGAGGTAGTAGTCCCTGTCTATGGCATTGACATGGGTCTTGAAGGGCTTTGCGCTGGCCCCCCCGTAGACCGGCTGGAGAACCGGCGTCTCCATCTCCATGAGCCCCATATCCTCCAGATACCTGCGGAGGGCGCTGACTATCCCGCTCCTCATCACGAAAACATCGAAGGAATCCTTGTTGATGAGAATGTCCAGATACCTCTGCCTGTACCTTGTTCTAACATCCTCTATGCCGAACCACTCGTGCGGAAGGTCGTACATCGCCTTGGAGGCCAGCCGGATCTCCGCTGCAAGTATGCTCAGTTCCCCTCTCTTGGTTCGGATTATCTCCCCTTTTATCCAGAGAAAGTCTCCCTTGTCAACATACTTCTTAAGGAACTTGTACGGCTCATCCCCCATCACATCCTTCCGGAACATGGCCTGTATCTGAAATCCGTTCTGCCTGATATCCGCAAAGGCAAGCTTGCCGTGGAACCGTATGGAGTATATCCTGCCGGCCAGAGATAGGGTCTTTCCCATGTATTCGTCCGGCGCCTCCGTTATCTCCCTTATGGCATGGTCCGGCTTCACATCTGCTGGATAGGGATCGACCCCCATCTCCCTCAGGGCCTTTATCATCTCCACGCGCTGCTCGTAGTCTATTCTGCTCATGCCTGCAGGATAGGAAGGTATGATAAAAAGTTTTCAGAGGGTTATGACCCTCTTTTCCAGCGACGAACGAAGGGCCGCAACGGTCACCTTCAGGGTCTCGAGGCCGTCT
>CAZKII010000065.1:0-4937 GCA_964552865.1 uncultured Thermoplasmata archaeon
CGGGCCCGAGGGGATTCGAACCCCTGTCACCGGCTCCGAAGGCCGGCAGGATATCCAGGCTACCCTACGGGTCCAGAAAAGGAAAGAAAAAGGGGTTTAATCCATGTTCCTTATGACCTCTTCGGCCATCTCCAGCGTGGTGCTGGTTCCGCCCATGTCGTATGTTCTGACCTTCTCCTCGGCGATGGTCTTCGCTATGCCCTTCTCCAGCTTTGCGGCCATCTCCTTCTCTCCGAGGAATTCCAGCATCAGCTTCGTGGCCAGGAGCATCGCTGTGGGATTCACCTTGTACTGGCCCGCATACTTCGGTGCGGAGCCGTGGGTCGGTTCGAAGACTCCGTAGTTCGCGCCTATATTTCCTGATGGGCTGAATCCGAGGCCGCCCACGAGCTGCGCGCTCAGGTCGCTGATTATGTCCCCGAAGAGGTTGCTCATCACCAGCACATCGTAGTCCTGTGGGTTCTTCACCAGCCACATGGCCTGCGCGTCTATGTTCGTCTCCCAGAGCTCTATGTCGGGATACTCCTTCGCTATCTCCCTTGCCGTTCTCACGAATAGGCCGCTGGTCTCCCTGAGGACATTGGGCTTCTCCACCACGGTCACGCTCTTTCTTCCGTGCTCCTTCGCGTACTCGAACGCGGCCCTGATGATCCTCTCGCTTCCCTTCTTAGTTATTATCCTTGCGGTAATGGCCAGCTCGTCCTCCGGCAGATTTGCGAACCTCTGCATCTTCTTGTTGTGCTCCAGCATCTTGTCCCTGAGGTCCTGCGGGACCGGGAAGTACTCCACGCCTGCGTACATCCCCTCGGTGTTCTCCCTGAAGACCACAAGGTCTATGTCGTCCCTGAAGTTGAGAGGATTGCCGGGATAGGCCTTGCACGGCCTCAGGTTGATGTACAGGTCGAGCTCCTGCCTCATCCTGACTATGGGGCTGAAATAGACGAGATTCTTCCCCTGAAGCTCGGGGACCAGCTCCTTCTGGGCCTCCTGCTTCGGCTTGGATGTTATCGCACCGAAAAGGCAGGCGTCCGTGGACCTCAGCAGGTCGAGCGTTCTGGCGGGAAGCGGGTCTCCCTCTGTCTTCCAGAACTCCCAGCCCACATCGCCGTATATGTACTCGGCATCGAGGTTCAGCGATTTCAGGACCAGCATTGCGGCCTCCATCACATCGTTCCCCACCCCGTCACCGGGGAGGACTGCAATCTTGTATTTTGCCATATGACATACCTCGGCCGTGAAAATACAGGGGCGTATAAAAGGATAATGGAGAAAAGGTTTTTTAGGGGGTGGTCGTTGCAGGGGACATGAGCATCGTGGAATGGGGCGTGAACCTCATCATCTGGGTGATCTCGTCCACCGGCTATCTGGGAATCATATTCTGGATGGCCCTCGAGAGCGCATGCGTTCCCATTCCCAGCGAGATAATCATGCCCTTCTCCGGATTTCTGGTCAACGAAGGCCGCTTCACGCTTCTGGGAATCACTCTGGCCGGCACCCTCGGCTCGCTCATCGGCTCCCTCGGGGCGTACTGGGCGGGAAAACGCTTCGGACGGGAGGTTCTTCTAAAGCACGGGAAGTACCTCATGATCACGGAGGAGCATCTGGATAGGGCGGACGAGTGGTTCGAGAGGCACGGGGAGGCCGCTGTCTTCTTCGGAAGGATGGTTCCCATAGTCAGAACATTCATATCCCTGCCTGCGGGAATAGCGGAGATGGACCTGAAAAAGTTCGCAATCTACACGACGATAGGCTCGCTTCCGTGGTGCCTCCTGCTCGGGTACATCGGGGTGGTCATGGGTGAGCACTGGGACTCCATAGTCGCCTACTTCCACATTCTCGATGCGGTGGTGCTGGTGGGCTTTATCATCGGGGCTGTCTGGTACTACAGGAAGATGAAAGGGGCCGAAAAGAAGGAGTCATAAAACATCCTCGTTTAGGTCATGCGTAAAGGAAAGCATTGATAAATGTTGTGTGAGGAGCTACATGGAGAGAGGAGTAAACTTTCAATACCTCATTTCTCCCACTCCTCTCCTTCCGAAGTCATCGTAGTCCATAAAATATCATATTGATGGTTCTCCCAATCCAGATTTACTCCTATTATTCTGGCGATATCGAAAGCGGCCTCCTTGGCAACATTTTTATTCGCCTCCCTTCGCGGTTCCTCCACAGAACCGTCGGGAGTGGAAACACGCAGAAATAGGAGATCGGTCGTGTTGTTCTCTGAATGTCCTGCAATCCAGACTGTCAGATTATGGGCCTTGTAGGTATTTACATAGGTTTCATTGGTAATCCTCCATGTAACACAGATAGCCCAATTTGAACGGTAGCTAAAGTTATAGGATAAGAAATAGAGGGCCTGAGAGTCGTCAAAGTAAGGAGAATAGGGGGAATAACCGTGTGATGTGAGATTAGTAAGTCCTGAGCTCACATTGAAATCTGAATAGTTGCCAGAAATCGGGACATAAAGATCTATCGAGCCCTGACGTTCTCCGTAGTTCGGAGGGGTAAGATTCATATGGATAATAGCATAAATCCCTAGGGCCGAAACAATAATTACAAAAGCGATTACTGCAACCACAAGAGAGTATCCAATTATTTTTACTGCCTTTTTGTAGGGCGATTTAAGATGGTTTGATCCAGCCTCCTTCTCTATCCCAGATTGCCTATTCTCTTCCTCCATATTATCCCTTTACGAAGTCGCACTATTTAAATTTTCCCACGCACCTTAAACACTCAAACCCCTAAATCCTCTCCAATTCACCATCCGTACCCAATTCTTGAAAAGCATCCTCTACCCAAGCGAGGAGTCATAAATCCTCCCGTATGCTCCCGTCCGGCAGCATGTTATCCGGGTGATACTCTCCCTTCTCCTCCATCCGGTATCTTACGCATTGCGGCCACTTTCCCCCGAGGCAGTACTCCTCGACCCATTTCTTTTCGAGTTTTCCCTCCTCCGTGAACCATCGGACAGGGCAGCAGCAGTACCATTTGCAGGTGCTCATGGAGAGGAGAACGAAGGGGATTAAAAGAGGTTTCGCAAACCTTAATATATCCCGCTCCGCTCTCCACCCATGCCTTCCCCCCTGAAAAGCATACTCTACACCGAGAAGAAGTCGAAGTTCTACGCCTACCTCTATGAAGTCCACTCGGACGAGGAGTTTCAGGCCATCCTCAAGGAGCAGAGGAGGAAGCACAAGAAGGCGGTACATCACTGCTGGGCCTACCGCATCGAGATTGACGGGAGGATAGAGGAGAAATCGAAGGACGACGGCGAGGTGGGCCACCCCGGAAAGGTCATTCTGGACCTCATGAGACACAGGGACCTGAAGAACATGGCCATTGTCATCTCCAGAATATTCGGCGGCGTGAAGCTCGGTGTCGGAGGGGTGAGTCGGGCGTTCCGCACCGCGGCCGAAGGGCTTTTAGACACCGATTGAATGTACACATCTGTGTAATTTTTGAACATGTTCGGAGAAAAACCATTTATCCCCCTGCGTGTTGTGGTGAACAGGTGACACAGATGAGCGAAGAGAAGAAACTTACCGTCAATGCAGGCCCGGGTGCCGACAGGATGAGGCAGAAGGCCGAGGAAGAGATGAAGATAGCGAGGAACATGAAGAGGATAAAGCACAAGATCGCGGTGATGAGCGGAAAAGGGGGTGTGGGAAAGAGCACCGTCAGCGTGAACCTCGCCATGTCCCTGGCCATGAAAGGGAGGAAGGTGGGCATACTGGACATGGACATCCACGGCCCCAATGTTCCCAAGATGCTCGGTATAGAAGGGCACCGTCTGGAAGCGGTGGACGGCGGGATCGGCCCGGTCATGGTGGAACCGGGAATCAAGGTGATCTCCATGGCCTTCCTTCTGGAGAACCCCGATACGCCTGTGATATGGAGAGGCCCGCTAAAGCTCAGCGCCATGAAGCAGTTCCTGGGGGATGTGGTCTGGGGCGACCTCGATTACCTCATAATCGACCTGCCGCCGGGAACCGGTGACGAGCACATGAATGTGGCCCAGCTTCTCCCTGAATCGGATGGAGCGGTCATAGTGACCACGCCTCAGGAGGTCGCACTTCTGGATTCCAGAAAGTCGGTGAAGTTCGCAGAGACCCTTAAAATGCCCGTGATCGGCATAGTGGAGAACATGAGCGGCCTCATCTGCCCGCACTGCGGAAAGGAGATAAACATCTTCAAGAGCGGCGGAGGAGAGAAGGCGGCGAAGGAGATGAACATAAAGTTCCTCGGGAAGATACCGCTGGAGCCGAAGATAGTGGAGGACAGCGATGCGGGCATCCCGTTCGTGGTGGAGAACCCGGACAGCAGGTCCGCAAAGGCCTTCGACGAGATAGCCGAGAATGTCCTTAAAATAGTGGAGGGATGAGAATGAAGGTGATCGTCAGCTCTACGGGAGAAGGGATCGATGCGGAGATGGACCCCAGATTCGGCAGGTGCCAGTACTTCGTTCTGGTGGATACGGAGACGATGACCGCGGAAACACATCCGAACCCGGGCGCTGGTGCGTCGGGAGGTGCGGGATTTCAGGCCGCCCAGTTCTGCTCGGACATGGGGGCCGATGCTGTGATCTCCGGGAGCTTCGGACCCAATGCGTTCAATACCCTGCAGGAAGCCGGAATAAAGATGTACCCAGCAGCAGGCGGGAAGATAAGGGACCTTGTGGAAGCGCTGAAGAGCGGCGAGCTTAAGGAAGCGGAATCCGCAGGGCCGAGAGGCCATTGAAACATAAAGGCAGGTGATTGGGTGGGCGAGAAGGACGAGGAGATAAAGAAGAAGGTGCTGGAGCGGCTCGGCAGGGTCATTGACCCGGAAACGATGCAGGATGTCATAACGATGCAGCTCATATCGAACCTCGAAGTTAAGGACGGCCATGTCTCCCTTGTCTTCCGCCCGTCCGCGCCCACCTGCCCCCTTGCGGTCAC
>CAZKII010000065.1:5037-7755 GCA_964552865.1 uncultured Thermoplasmata archaeon
AGCACAATTCTTTAATATCCCCTTCCCATTCCCCACCACGGTGAGAACATGAACGAACCCGACAAGCAGGAATATGAAAAGGTCATCTCCTCCTATTACGGCGATGATCAGGTGAGCGCCATAATCTCTCTGAAAGTGGACACCAAGGATGCCGATAAGATCGCCGCGCAGGTGGCCGCACTGGAGAACATAATCGACCTGTTTCTCGTAACCGGGGACACTGACATCCTGGCCAAGGCGAGATTCGCGAGCTACGGGGACCTGAAGAACTTCGTGCTGAACGAGCTGTCGAAAATAGAGGGGATAAAGGAGACGAAAACCCTGATGATAGTCACCGCTTTCAAGGAGAACGGAAACCTCATCACGGCCTCCGGAGAGTGAGAAATCAAAAAACTTTAAGTACAACATAGGTATAAGGCGGATTGGTCCAATGTTAAATCCAATAACAGCACTGAATCAGAGCATAGGCAAGCATGTCATTGTCGAGCTGAAAGGCCATCGGGAATACAGAGGTATCATGGACGGATACGACCCCCACATGAACCTCGTCCTGAAGAACGCCGAGGAGTACATAGGCGGAGAGCTTACCAGAAAGCTGGATAAGGTCATCGTAAGGGGAGACAATGTGATATACATCTCGCCGTAAGATCATAAAGGAGGCTCACACATGGGAACAGGAACACCTGCAATGGGTAAGAAGAGCGGAAAAAAGACTCACATACGCTGTCGAAGATGCGGCAGACATACCTATCATGTTCAGAAGAAGAGATGCTCGGCCTGCGGTTTTGGGGAGACCACAAAGCTCAGGAGCTACAAATGGGCCAAGGAGCATTAAAGGATGATTCCTAAGGTGGAATATTCCGGCCAGGATAAACCCACCGAGAAGTGCGGTGTCGTTTCAATATACACCAGATACGAGGATGCCGCCCCATACACTTACTACTGCCTCAGAGCGCTTCAGCACAGGGGACAGGAGGCCGCTGGCATAGCAGCCTATTCCCCCGAGAAAGAGGACATAGTCTTTGAGAAGGGCCTGGGACTTGTTGGCGATGTGTTCTCCCCCGACAAACTGAGCGGCCTCCCGGGCAAGTCAGGTATCGGCCATGTTTATTACTCGATCTCTCTTTCCATTCCGGAGAACGCTCAGCCCTATGTTTTCCACACAGCAGCCGGCACCATCGCCATCGCCCACAACGGCATCCTGACCAATGCGGAGGAGCTTAAAGAGAGGCTGAAAAAGAAGGGGCACGGCTATTACAGCGGTAGCGAGGAGGAATCGGTTTCCTACCTCATATCCGATGCCATGCTCGCCGGAAAAAGCCTCATATCCGCCATAAAGCACGCACTCTCCGAGGTGGAAGGCTCTTATGCCTTCTCGTTCATGGTGAATGAGAGGGTGTTCGCCGCAAGGGACCCGCTGGGGATACGACCCCTCTGCATCGGAGAGCTGCCGGACAATCTGGGCTATGTGGCCGCATCGGAGAGCGTTGCTCTGGATGCCATAGGCGCTCGTCTCGTAAGGGATGTGAGACCAGGGGAGCTGGTGGAACTGACGCCAGACGGTATAAAAAGCCATCAACTCTTCAACAGAGGTGAAACAGCCCACTGCTTCTTCGAGCATGTCTATTTCGCCAGAGCGGATTCCGTCATAGACAAAAGGGAGGCATACCGCAGCAGGATGAGGATAGGCTGGAGGCTTGCCAAGGAGAGCCCTGTAAATGCCGATGTCATAGTTCCTGTCCCGGATTCCGGCAGGGCCCATGCCACGGGATTCTCAAGAGGCTCAGGGATTAAGCTGGAAGAGGGGCTAATGAAGAACAGGTATGTGGCCAGAACATTCATAATGCCGGACCAGCACCTGAGGGACATAAGCGTTGGTGAGAAGATAAACCCGGTGAAGTCCATAGTGAGCGGAAAAAGGGTCGTTCTCGTGGACGACAGTATCATCCGGGGCACCACCATGAAGAGGATCGTCAAGAAGCTTCGGGACGCCGGTGCGAAGGAGGTGCATGTGAGGATCGGCTCCCCCCCTGTAATAGCACCCTGCTACCTCGGAATAGACATGACCGAAAGGGACCAATTCGTTGCCTACGGGCGCACGGTGGAGGAGATTCGCGATATCATCGGAGCGGACAGCCTTGCATACATCAGCATCGACGGACTCCTGGAGGCCCTCAAAGCGGAGGAGAACCAGATGTGCCTCGGATGCGTCACCGGGGAGTACCCCATAAGGATCAAAGGGGAGAAGGTGCGGCTCCAGAGGACACTGCGTGATTACTGACGAAAGACCTATAAGGCAGGGGATTTTTCAGGGAGCATGAGTCCCGAAGAGCGGGGAGAGAACGAAATACTGGTGCATATCTGCTGCGGCCCGTGCTATACCTATCCCCATCAATGGCTTATAAAGAACGGATACGAGCCCACCGGATTCTTCTTCAACCCGAACATCCAGCCCTTCAGGGAGTTCAGGCGCAGATTCGAGACTATGGAGGACTACGCCCGGAAGACAGGGGCAAGGGTGATAATGAGGGACGATTACCCACTTGAGGAGTTTCTGAAAGGGGCCTTCCAGTACGAGGAAAACGGGAGATCAAGGTGCGAGTTCTGCTACCGCTGGAGGCTGGGAGAGACGGCGAAAGTGGCGGTGGATATGGGGTTCAAACGGTTCACCACCACGCTTCTGAGTTCAAAATTCCAGCCGCACGGCCTAATAAAGAA
>CAZKII010000066.1:0-7683 GCA_964552865.1 uncultured Thermoplasmata archaeon
ATCCCAACCCCTGCACTCCATTGTCCCAAAACCCTTATATGAAGATTTTCTACCCCACCATAAGCAAACATTAAATAGCCAAATCAATATAGGCACCCGATATCATGGCCTTCGATACATCTGCGATGGGGATATACGCTATCCCGGCGATCATGTTCGCACTGATTGCAGTCAGCCTCATGTGGTTCATAGCCTACCTCAAAAGGTATTTCATGTACCTGAGCGGCAGGGAGATGAAGTACATAAACTACGACATAGCCATACTTGTTTACAGATACCTGAAATTCATACTGCTTCTGCTTCTGCTCACCCTCTTCCTCTGGCTGTTCAGAGATACCGACGGAAACTTCGCATACCTATGGGCTGTCGGCTCCTCCTTCATCGGGGACCTGCTAACCATATCCATAATCATCTTCGTGGCCCTTCTCTTATCCAATATCACCCACAGGGTAATGGCCTATTACAAGGGAGAGCTCAAAAGCAAACCGAAGCACACCGCCAATCCCAGAACCGTCGGCATAATAGAGGTGATGCTCAGGTCGTTCATTCTCCTCATAGCGCTCTTTCTCATCATAATAGTCATAATCGCCATGTTCGGCCAGAGCAGCAGCGTCCTCCATGCCACATACGACTTCTTCGTCAACAACTCATCGTTCCTCGGGCTCATAAGCGGCATAATAATCATAATCTACTTCGCCGACGAGATAGTCCGCTCCATTCTTGAAGAGATGGAGAAGAGGCCGGGCGGAACATTCACACCCGAGATGCTCTCCGCCCTGCGAAAGGGGTCCAGATACGGGCTGTGGACGATAGCGTGGACGATAATAATATACCTCATGCTCCAGATGCTCCACATGGACGAGATTGCCCTTCTCATATTCGGCATAATGCTGATGATTGAGGGGGTCTTCCTCGCATTCATAATAAGCACATTCGCAAGGGCCATCTCCGCCGGAATGGTGATCATGAACATGGACGCCTACAAGAGCGGGGAGAATGTGAGGATCGGCGATGTGGACGGAATCGTGGTGGAGCACAACATATTCGTCACCAAGATAAAGGACATACGCGGGCGGCTCCTCACCATACCCAACTCCGAGGTCATAAACGGAACCATCCGCAACTACTCCCGAGTCAATGTTTACGGCGCTTCGGTCAAGATAAAGGTGCCCTTCGAGGTCCCGCACCACAGGGTGGAAGAGCTCCTCATCGCTGCGGCCAAGAAGTCCCCGGGAATCGCCTCCGAGCCGGAGCCCATCGTCAGGGCGCTGAAGATAGAGGGAGGGAGCATCGTCTACGAAATCGTGGCTTACGCAAAGGGATACGAGAACGAGGAGAACATACGCTCCAATATAATCTACGCCATTCAGAACGAGTTTCTAACGGAGGGACAGGGGATAGAGATACTCTGAATCAGGTGTGCTTCATCATGGAAAGGTCGTCATAATCCGCACTCTGTTCTTTGCCGTTCCTGAACTGCTTTACGAATATGACCGCATAATCCGCCTCCATCATCATCCTTTCCTCCTTCACACGGGACAGATGACTGGCCAGCTCCCCGGCGTCGTCGTAGTTCATGACCACCAGATCCGTTTCTATGTTCTTCAACTTCTCATGGACACTATCTATGGAGACATAATCATCCCTGACGGTAAGGCCCAGCCCCTCGAACATGTCCTTGTCCCTGGAGTTGCGGAACATCTCCCGGGCCATCTCCACCTTCCCGGTATCGCTCACCACATACATTATGGTTATCTCGGACATGAACTCCTTCGCGAGGATTCTGGCGGTTCTGGCAGCAAAGCGCATGTCGCTCCCCATTCTGGAGAATATCGTTATCTTCCTGTACTTCTCCCGGTTGCCCGCCTTGAAGACCATTACATCGGTCTCCACCCGGCGGATTATGGAAGGCAGGTTCGTACCCATGGAGAGAGAGGACTTCAGCGCGCCCCTCCACCCGAGGATCATGAGGTTCACATCCTTCTCCTTCGCAAAATCAACGATTGCTCCGGGGATCTCGTGGGATATGGTGACGAATATGTCAGAAGGAGAGTCGTACTTCTCCTTCGACAGCTTCTTCAGTTCCTCGAGCCTCTTTATGACCGCCTCGGTCTCGCTGTAACTGACGCTCCTGAGAGGAATGCTCCTGGGAACCTCAATGACCGAGAGGAGGAAGAACGGCCCCTTATGCCGCCTTGCGAATACGCTCCCCACATGGATCATCTCCTTAACATCGCCCTCCGGAGGCACGGCCACGGCCACCGAATACTTCTCCCTGTCGATCTCCCTCGGTATGGAAGGGAATAGGGCCTTGAAGTCCTTCGCCTCCACGATTCCCTTCTTCCCGCCGGCAAAGTAGTGTATGCCCGCACCCACCGTAATCCAGAGAATCGTTATGTACCATGCTATGGGGCTTATGTCGTATATGTAAACCGCAAGGACCCCTTTGAGAATCAGGGCGAAGATAGGCACAACGGGGAACCAGGGAACCTTATATGTTCGGTCCAGATCAGGACGGGTGTATCTAAGGATAATGACGGCCGCATTGACGAGGACGAAAAGGACGAGGAACATCACATCCGCAGCGGCCACTATATCATTTATGGGGAGGGCAACGGCGATGATGGCGATGATGAGGCTGGAAACCAGTATGGAATGAGCGGGGGTCTTCCGCTTCGGGTGAAGTTTTCCGAAGAAAGCGGGGAATGTGCCGTCACGGCCCATGGCGAACGAAACCCTAGATGACGAGTAAATGGTGGCGTTGAGGGTCGCAGTGGTGCCGACGAGAAGCCCGATCAGGAGCATCCCCTCGCCGTAGTTCCCGATGAGGATTCCCGCGGCTTCTATTATCGCATGATGCTGAACCTCCTCCGTTCCCTGACCAAGCCACCCCACACCCATTGCGCCTATGGCAACGCCGAGGAAGAGCATGTAGATTATGGTCACGATGATTATGGAGAGGAATATGGCCCGTGGCAGGTTCTTCTCCGGCTCCTTTATCTCCTCGGCGGACTGGGCTATTATCTCGTACCCCTCGAAGGCTATGAATAGGAAGGCCATAGCGGTCAGGAAGGGATTAAGGCCCTTGGAGAACGGGGAGAAATGCCCTGCGTCCGGGTTGGTGGCCATGGCGTAGATTCCCGCGATTATGAAGATGGCGATCACAATGAGCTGGAATACGGTAATGCCTGTTTCTGCCTTCCCGATGATGGAGGTTCCGAGGTAGTTTATAATAGTGAATATTATGAGGATGATGAGGGCCACAAGCTTGAAAAAAAGCTCGTTGGTGACGAGGTCGGGAGCGATGTGATACGCCTCCATGAACCAGACGATCGCGCTCGCGAACACCACGGTGTAAAACGCGCAGGCGATGGTGTGACCGAACCAGGAGATCCAGCCGCTTATGAAACCGAAGGGCTCCGGCATGCTCTCCTTGACCCAGAGATACCCGCCGCCCGCCTCGGGAAAAGCCGCGGCCAGCTCCGCATAGCACATGGCCGTCAGGATCGTCACCAGACAGTTCATGAGGATGACAAAGATGGCGGAGGAGCCGGTCAATCCGACAATGGTACCTGCGAGTATGAATATGCTGGCGCCGGTCATGGCACCGACACCGATCATGGTGGCATCCATGAGACTCAGGTCCCTGCGAAACTCAACCTCCGCTCCATCGTGGCCGGACATCACCGCAACGAAAGTAATTCTACTTAAAAAGGTTGGCTTCGATGCCACAAATAGCAAACTTTAAAAGATAGAAGGGGATTGGAATTCGAAATAGGGGAGGTGAAATGCCCGTTACACCGCTGCACATCGGAATTCCAGGCCTTATCAGCTACTACCGACCCAAAAAGGTTGACATAGCCAGCGCCATCATCGGCTCCGTAATCATAGACATGGACTTCCTCCTATTCATCCTGCTGGGCACGCCCGTTCACGGCAATCTCCATTCCTTTCTGGCCGCCACCATAGTAGCCATAGCACTGGCAGCAATCCTGCGTGTGCTGGACCGCAATATGAGAACACTGAAGAAATGGTTCGGATGGGAGACAAATAGCAGCATGAAATCCCTGCTTGCCGGGGCGCTCATCGGCACATACTCCCACATCACACTGGACATGCTGATCTACCGGGAGATGAACCCGCTGTTTCCCATCAAAGGAAATCCGTTCTACATTGCAGGAATGGCGATGCCAATCTTCATCGCGGTTTATATCACCGCCGGTGCGACCACGACAGCCTTCCTGATACTGTATGGGGAAAAATACGCGGCGGAAAAAGGCAGCGCTTGAGCATACCACAACTTTAAAAAGCATAAGCCTTTAGTCTCCCAAGGTGAATTCATGGTAATGGACGGTCTTGGCCAATCCCTGAGAGATGCCCTCAAAAAGGTGGCGAACGCCTCGCACATAGACAGGAAACTGGTGCAGGATGTGGTGAGGGACATTCAGCGGGCCCTGCTGAAAGCCGATGTGAATGTGCAGCTCGTGCTCGGTGTCACCAAGGAGGTGGAGAGAAGGGCCTTAACCGAGAAACCCAAGGCGGGGATGAGCTCCAGAGAGCATGTCATAAAGATAATCTACGAGGAACTTCTGAAGATTCTGGGTGAACAGAGGGAGATACCGCTCAAGAGACAGAGGATAATGATGGTCGGCCTCTACGGTCAGGGGAAAACCACAACATCGGGGAAGCTCGCGCTGTATTTCACAAAAAAGGGGCTCAGCACCGCGCTGATAGCTGCGGATGTTCACAGGCCCGCGGCATACGACCAGCTGAAACAGATAGGCGACCTGATCAATGTTCCTGTTTACGGCGACCCGAAGGAGAAGAACGCCGTCAAAATTGTCAAAAAAGGGCTGGAGGAGTTCAAGAACACGGATGTTGTCATTATCGACACTTCCGGCCGCCACTCCCTTGAAGACGACCTCATCGACGAGATAAAAAAGATATCAAAGGTGGCGGAAGCCGACGAGAGGCTCCTCGTGATGGACGCGGCGGTAGGACAGCAGGCAGGCCCACAGGCAAAGGCGTTCCACGACGCGGTGAATGTAACGGGAGTCATAATAACAAAACTGGACGGCACGGCAAAAGGAGGAGGCGCCCTCAGTGCGGTGGCGGAAACCCAGGCCCCGATAGTATTCATAGGGACGGGGGAGCACCTCAGAGACCTTGAAAAATTCGATGCCGGCAGATTCCTATCCAGACTGCTCGGGATGGGGGACCTGGAATCCCTGATGGAAAAGGTGTCCGAAGCCATGAGCGAGGAGGATGCCGAGGAGACCATGAGGAAGATGATGCACGGCAAGTTCACCCTCAAGGAGATGTACGCCCAGCTGGAGATGATGGGGAACATGGGCCCCCTGAAATCGCTCCTCACATCCATACCCGGTCTTGCGGGAAAGGTCTCGGAAGAGGAGATGGAGGAGACCCAGAGAAAGCTCTACTGGTACCGCATCATCATGGATTCCATGACGGAGTACGAGAAGGAGAACCCGAAGGAGATAAAGAGCTCCAGAATAAAGAGGATCGCAAGGGGGGCTGGAGTGGACCCTAGGGAGGTCCGCGACCTGTTGAAGCACTACAACAACTCACGAAAGACCATAAAAGCGCTCACCGGCAACAGGAAGATGAGGCGGCAGCTGATGAAGCAGATGGGGAACATGGACCTCAAGGGATAGAAGGGATAGGATGAGGAGATTCATTGTCATCGGCCACAGGGCGGTAACCGACGGGAACTTCAAACTGAACGACATGGCTGGAGGTGCCGGGCGGCTCGATGTCCTTCTGAGATGCGTCAACTCGGCGTTCTTTCTCTCCCACGGCATAAGGCGTGATACTGAGATATACCTCATAATGCTGGGACCGCCGAACCCTCCGGTAACCGTGAGACTGGTGGGAAAAGAGATAAGATACCTTAACCCGGACGAGAGGAGCACCGGCTCTCTGATAAGAAACGCTCTGCTGAAGGCCGAGAGTGATAGAGAGGTGAATTCATCCCCCGGCATATATGTTTCCAGAGTAGGACTCGAGGAGGTCATGGAAGGACTCGCGGATAGCAGGGTAATATATCTGCACGAAAACGGAACGCCCATGGAAGACGCAGATATAGAGCCGGAAGAACTCACCTTCGTGCTCGGAGACCATATGGACCTCACAGAGGAGGAAGAGGCCATAGTGGAGAAGTACAACCCGCTCAGGGTCTCACTGGGGCCGGAGATACTCCACGCTGACCACTGCATCGTGGTCGCTCATAACATACTCGACAGAACGGTAAAAGGTAAATAGTCACCCGCTATTGGTACTCGGAGAGATATCATGACCCAGAACGGAATCAAGAAGACCATGGAGAAGGTTGTTTCATGGCTACAAGAGGAGAACGGAGGCAAGAGGCTTGTTAACCAGAAGTGGGAGGTCACCCCAATAGAGGGAACAGACATCATAATGGCGACCACCGAAGGATTGCCGTTTTCCATAGGGATAGAGGTCACGGAGAAGTTCGTTAACCTCGTGATATATACGGGCATAGAGACAGCGGTACTGCCCAATCAGGAGAGGCTTAAACTCTACAGGGACATACTGCTGCTCAATAATGAGAACCAGATGATGAAGTTCCTTCTGGCGGGAAGGGAGGAGACCATCGGAATAAGGGTGGACCTCGATGTCATGACACTGGGGAAGATGGAGTTCAACGACGCATTGTCCTCTCTGATAATCGGAGCAGAAACCCTCAGGACAGTCCTATCATCCGACTTGACAGGCAACTCAGAAGAGGAGGAGAACACAATCGAGGAGATAATCGCCTCCGAACTCGAATCTGGAAGGAGCAAGGAGAGCATAATAAAGGACCTTGTCTCCGCGGGAATGTCAAAGGAAGAGGCCACGGCAATAGTCAAGGAGATCTCGCGCAAATTGAACATAGAGGCCAGAGACAGATATATCAGTTAAAGCGACTCCAGCAGAGTCCCACAGGGGCCAAGCATTCCGCGGAAAGAATTACTTTTGAACAAGAGGACAGGAGATTGCGGAAAAACATCCTGCGAAAAAGTTTATATACGGGAAGGCGATTACTATCTGCGCCCTGTCGAAAGGCAGGCACAGTAGAGAGGTATGCACACTAACCCACACCTCACCATTTCCTCCAATTCGAACCACCCACCCCATTTTTCCCCATGAGGTGCGTATACCCCTCTACTACCCTTTTTTCCCCTTTCAAATTCAAGAGCGGGAGCTAAGGGTGATATAAAACCGGTGAAAAAGAGGAGGTTGCCTCAAAAATCGCCGTCTCTTGTCTCCAGCTTGAACAGCACACCCATGCCTTCAAGGATGTTATGGACCTGATCCCCGAGATGCAGGGCATCGTCCAGAGTGGCCTTGGCATCCCACTCGTAGGCAAAGTCATAGTTGCCGCTGGTCGGTTTGAAACCGAGGTTATAGAGCCTGTCCACAACCTCGGAGGGGGCGGCGCCGTCCGTGCTGAAGAATACGGTCAGATATGTTATCATGGTATCTCCATACTGAGATGGCACCGGTCCCTTATATAGCTTTCTAACACATTACCCGAATGGAATGCATAAGATTTATTAGCAATGAGCCATTGGGCCGTCTGGTGCCACTGTAGCTCAGCAGGTGGAGCAGCTGATTCGTAATCAGCAGGCCGGGGGTTCAAATCCCTCCAGTGGCTCTTTT
>CAZKII010000067.1:0-7601 GCA_964552865.1 uncultured Thermoplasmata archaeon
CCTCCCTTATGATGCCGGAGGGGAGCAGGTGGAGCTTGAATGTCGTGCCGTTGGCGATGATGGTGTGGCCCGCATTGTTCCCGCCCTGAAATCGGACGATCACATCGGCCCACTCGCCGTAGAAGTCGGTGACCTTCCCCTTCCCTTCGTCTCCCCACTGCGTTCCGATTATCGCTCTTACAGGCATGCTATCGCCCAATCCCCACTTTCTATTTAACGCTTTTCCATGCTACAATGCTGTTATATGCAACACCAGCCCTTAAAAAGCCCCTGCCCGGTCCTTATCACGGAGGTGATAGAAACGAACTCCGAAAAAGAAGGAAAGGACGAGGACTGGATGACTCCGTGCAGGGACTGCGTGTTCCGCAACAGCGACGACGGCTGCGCTCTCGGCTGCAGCCTCCTTATCCTGTGGACCGGGGAAAGGATAAAGGGATGAGCGGAAAATATAAAGTACGGCGGGGCCATCCCCCTTCATGAGCCTTCCCCTACCCGACATGCTCAGGATCGCCGTTGCCGCCGCGGTCCTCATACCCGCATCGGTGCAGGACTGGAAAGAGAGGCGGGCGGACGACAGATACTGGATGGCCGGCGGGGCCGCAGGCATCGCGCTCCTCCTCTGGGACCTCATGGGCAGCCAGCCCTCCGTTCTCCATCTGTCGCTGGCTCTGGCCATCATGTGGATTTATATGGATGTATTCTGGAGCGGAGAGGAGATATTCGGAGATGAGGGGATGAATCTGAAGGGCTGGAACTCCCTTCGCCTTATCCTCTATATCGTCTCGTTCTCCCTTTTCGGCCTGGGCTTTTACCTTCTCTGGGGAGATATGCTCTTTTTCATGCTCTTCTCCGTGCTGGCCATGATTCTCTTCATCTACCTTCTTTACATGTTCGATGTGATCAAGGGGGGTGCGGACGCCAAGGCCCTGATTATGCTCTCAATCCTCTTCCCCCACTATCCCGCGGTTTCGTCGGTGCTCCCCGCCCTGCCTCTGGTCCCTCCGCTGACTCCAGGCTCGTTCTCCGGTCTTCTCACATGGGAGCAGATATTCTTCCCCTTCTCCTTCGTCGTCTTCATGACCGCCGCCCTTCTTTCCCTGCTCATCCCTATCGCCATGCTCATGTTCAATATCTCCAGAGGGGACATCTCCTTCCCGCAGGCTCTTTTCGGGTACAGAATGCCGCTCGATGAGGTGAAGAATCACCATGTCTGGCTTATGGAAAGGGTAGTGGACGGCAGGCTGCGCGTGTTCCTCTTTCCGAAGGAAGATGACTCCGATCAGATCGCCGCCCTCGAAAAGAGGGGGGTTTCGGAGGTCTGGGTCAATCCGAAGATACCGTTCCTGATACCGATAACCGCGGGCCTCTTTGTCTCGCTGCTCCTCGGGAATGTTCTCCTGCTGATAGTCGGTTGAGAAAATAATGGGTGTGAAGGGTTTTTCGGTTTATGATGCCTTCTGGATGTCCACGACGGTCAGCTTGAAGATGAGCGTCTTTCCGACCACTTCCTGATTGTAGTTAAGGCTGATGGTTCCGCTCTTCTCGTCCACATCCAGTATGGTGAAGAGCTGGCCGTTCTGGTCGGTTCCGCCGGTGACATTGATGTTCTCCCGCGTCAGGAGGTTCTTCACCTTTATGAGACCGCTCCCGTTGTTGGCAGTGGAATCGATGGATATCACATCGCAGTACCAGCCCCTGTTCTCCCTGACCTCCGGGTTTCCGTACGGGGTTATGGTCTGATGCAGCTCGGGCATGTTGTAGTAGGTGACCGTATCGCTGGAGACAGCCATTACCGTGATGTTCCAGCCCCAGAACGGGTCTTTCACGGTAAGCCCGACCTCCGGTGTGTGAGAGAACTTGTTTCCGAAGTCGTCGAACGCCATGGTGACCTTCACCGGGACCTCCTGAACTATCGGTATGGTCTTCACCTTGCTCATATCCAGCTCGCCGTACCCCTGATCCGGGGGTATGACCACGGTGACCGTCTGGTTCAGGTGAAGTCCCCTCACTCCCTTATCGAACCCGGGGATCGTGCTCCCCGCACCCACCTTGAAGCTGAACGGTGCGTAGAGTCCCTTCTCCTTGAGCTCGAAGGAGACCGATTTGGGATAGGTTATGTTGTCCTTCGCCACATCGTAAAGCGTGGTGTCGAACACCCTACCGTCCTCGAAGGTGCCTATGTAATCCACCTTGACGGTGTCCCCCTCTTCAACCACGGGAATGTCCTGCCCTTCGTTCACTGGCTTCTGCAGGTAATATATGCCCGCAAGCGAGATGGCCAGCAGCACTGCGACTATCAGAAGGGCGATGAGCATGGAAATAGCCCCTTTCGTGTCTTTATCGATTCTTCTCTTCATGGAACTCACCTTCACCATACAGGCACCTCATATAAGATTTTCTGTCCTCAGAGCCTGTCCACTCTCTCCTCAGGGTCGATGCGGTTGAACACGAGGCCGGTTATCTGCTTGGGGTAGAAGTATGTGGACTTCTGCGGCATGTTCTGGAAGGCCTCGGACACCTCCTTCAGTTCCGTGAGCTTGGTCGGGTTGAGGAACGCCGACACCTGATATTTTCCGCTCCTGATCGAGGATACGGCCTTTTCCGGGGAAGGGGTGTAGTGTATGTGCTTTTCAAGGTTGCTCTGGTCGATGCCGAACACCGGTTTTATCAGGACATCGTGAAGCAGGGAGACATCCAGATACCTGAGGCTTATGTGCTTGTCAGGGGAGATCCTGTCCGCGATGTCCAGCGATTTCAGGGTGAGCAGGTGGTAGTGCTCCGCATCCGACGAGAAGTAGAGAGCGAAGGCCTTCTTTCCGTTCGAATCCGCTTCCGTCAGCTTCCTCGAGACCTCGAGCCCCATCTCTCCGCTGTCGTCCGAGCCGAAATCAACAGTCTCCCATTCGAAGCTCTCCGAGGCCCTTTCCCTTATCTTCTCCGGTGCTGCGTTCTCCTCTTCCATATCGTACATGAGCCTGTATGTCGGCAGGATCGTTATGTCCTCGCTGTAAAGGTTGTTGAACTGAACGAGGTTGAAGTTGAACGCCTCCTCTCCCGTGTAATCCGGGTACTTCTCTCTCATCTCGTTCCGATATATTCGGGAGGTTTCGTACCTGTGGTGGCCGTCGGCTATGTAAACGCTGAGCGGTTTCATCAGCTCCACTATCCGCTTTATCTTCTCCCTGTCCGTCATTATCCACATCCGATGCCAGTCTCCGTTGTCGTCCTTTACCTCGAACTCGGGAGGCCGCGAATCTGCCTCGGAATCCAGCACGGCATCTATCTCCTTCTCCCTGTCCGGATAGAGCATGAATATCTGGCTGAAATTCGCGCCGCAGGCCCTCATCAGGTTCAGACGATCCACCTTGGGCCCTTTGAGTGTGTGCTCGTGCCTGAGAACCACCCCTTCTTCGTAGTCGTAGATCCGACTCCGGGTCATGAAGCCCCTCATCCTTTTATGCTGGCCGTGAATGGTGTACTCTTCCTCGTAGATGTAGATGGCCGGCTCCTCGTCCTGCACGAGTATCCCCTCTTCCAGCCATTTCCTGAAGGTGGCCGCGGAGCGTGTGTACCTGTTGTTCTCCTCGGTGTCCGTGTCGTACATCTTCTCCAGAACCAGACGAACCACATTGTAAGGGTCTTTTCTGTAGAGTTCCTCCTGCTCTTCCGGGGATATTATGTCGTAAGGAGGGGAGAAGACCCTCTGAACATCCACCTTCTCCCTGTTGTAATGTATGCCTCTGAACGGCACTATGTCCATGGGAACACCTCACTCTTTCCAGACATCACGGTTGACGAGGAACTGCGGCCTCTCTCCCCTGAGCGCGATGAGCATCTGCTCTGCGGCCACGGTGCCGGCCCTGAGCTGTGCCTCTTTGGTGGAGGCGCCCACATGCGGTGTGAACACCACATTGTCCAGTTCCAGCAGAGGGCTTCCAGCAGGGGGCTCGTTCTCGTAGACATCGAGGGCCGCCCCTTTTATCTTCCCGGCCTTCAGTGCGTCGTAGAGCGCCTTCTCATCCACGATGCCCCCTCTCGCGCAGTTGATTATGTATGCAGAATCCTTCATCATCTCGAACTCCGGCCCGGATATCATCCCTCTTGTTTCATCGGTCAGAAGCGCATGTATAGAGATGAAGTCCGCGTTTTTAAGCACATCTTCCTTTGTCTCCACGATCTCGACGCCCATTTCGTCGGCTATCTTCTTATTGACATACGGGTCGTAGGTTATCACATCCATGCCGAACACCTGTGCCCTTCTGGCCACCTCGCTTCCGATCCTTCCGAAGCCTATGAGCCCCAGGGTCTTCCCCATGAGCTCAACCCCTTTGAAGGCCTTTCTGTTCCACTGGCCGCTTCTCACATGGGAATCCGCCTTCACCAGCATTCTGGCAATGGATATCATGTGGCCTATGGTCAGCTCCACAACGCTTATGGAGTTGCTCCCGGGGGCGTTCACCACGATTATTCCGTGTTCCGTGGCGGCCTTCAGGTCTATGTTGTCCACGCCGATCCCGGCTCTGCCGATGACCTTCAGCCTCTTTCCCGCCTCGATTATGTCCGCCGTAAGCTTCGTTCTGCTGCGGAGGAGAATCGCATCGTAGTCCCCGATCATCCCTTTCAGCTCCTCCATGGAGGGCTCCACCTCCGTGACCTCGTGCTCCTTTTTGAGAAGTTCCACAGCGGCTTTATCCACCGCATCTGAAATCAGTATCTTCATTCCATCACCTCACATGTATTCCTCTATCGCCGCAACGCCCGCTCCCTGTACGAAGTTCGTGTATCCGAGCTGGCGCAGTGTGGATTCGATGGCTCCGAAGGTGCCGAGCAGTTCCACCATTCTCACCTGCCCCATGTGGCCTATCCTGAATATCTTTCCCTTTATGCGCTCCTGTCCGCCGGCGATTACGACGCCGTGCTTCTCCTTCAGTACCCCCCGGAAGTCCTTGTCAGTTATTCCCTCCGGGTAGTTTATCGCAGAGAGGGTGTCGGAGGCATAGTTCCTGTCGGGGAAGAGTTCCAGATTAAGGGCGTCCACCGCAGCCCTTGCGGCCTCGGCCATGTTCTTCGTCCTCTTTATGCGGTTCTCAATCCCCTCTTCTTTGACTATTTTTAGGGCCTCGTGGAAACCTTGAACAAGCGGTATGGCAGAGGTGAACGGCGTATCGTTCTTCTGCATCATCTTGTCCAGATGCTTCTTCAGATTCAGGTAGTAGGTGGTGTCGGTGTACATCCTCTCCTTGTACCTTTCCGAGACCGAAACGGCGGAGAGTCCAGCGGGTCCCGCCACACATTTCTGGGAGCCGAGCAGGAGGATGTCAGCCCCTATCTCCTCCGGCTTCACATCGAGGCCACCCACTGCTGTTATGCCATCCACGATGTAGATAGCGTCGTGCTTTCTCACCAGTTTTCCCACCTCTTTTACCGGATTGGTAAGGCCGGTGCTCGACTCGTTCATGCAGATGCTGACAGCCCTGTAGTCGCCGGTTTCCAGCTTCTCGGCCACGGCATCAATGTCGGGTGCCTTCCCCCACTCCACCGCGAGCTCGTCGGCTTCGGCATAGGTGTTCCCTATCTCGTAGAACCTGTGGCTGAACTTGCCGTTGTGGATGGCCAGCATTCTGTCTCCCTTCTTCACGATGTTGGAGACCGCAGCATCCATGGACGCCGTGCCCGAGCCGAAGAGCAGGGCTACATCCTGCTTCGACTGGAAGACATACTGGAGCAGTTCCTTTGTCTCCCTCAGCATTTCTATAAAGTCCGGGTCCCTGTGCGCCCTTGCGGGAACACTCATGGCCCTGAGGACGCGAGGATGCATCTTCACAGGGCCGCCGAGCATGATCGTATTATCCATTAGGTCCATATAATCACCTGCCTGTCAATCTGATTGTCCTATTTAAAGTTGCGCTCTTTCGGCCGGAGGGAAAAACCTCGCTCATTCCTGCAGGATGCTCATGACCACCGAGACCCTGTTGTCCGATTTCTTCTTCGCCTCCGCTTTTCTGCTCAGTTCTTCCAGTTTTTCGTTGGCCTCGTTCAGTATCTGGCTCACCTCGAAGAGGATGCCGTCCTCTGCTGGAAACGATGTTATGAGGAGCTGGCCCACATGCACGCTTCTCACGCCGTCCGAGTTCACCGACCTTATGGAGCGGTTTATGAGCCCTTTAAGGACCCCCAGAGTCGAGAGTTTGTACCTCTTCTTCTCCTCCTCACTGAGCTCCTTCCACACTCTGGACGAACTCACACCGTGCCCCCGGACCTTGTAATACTTCTCAACCAGATTCCCCTTCAGTTCCGTTCTCGTCTGCTCCACCAGCCCCGCTTTTATCAGTTTGCTGATGTGGTGGTGCACGGTCTGAGTGGTTATCTTCATCCTGCTGCTTATCTGGCTGAGGGTGAGCTCTTCCTCGAAGAGCAGAAGCAGTATCTTCAGCCTTGAGGGGTGGGAGAGTACCTTCAGCTGGGCCGCATTCATCTCTATTTCTTCGGGCTCTTTCTTATCTGTCATGGGCTATCACGGGGCATAAACGACAGAAAGATTTAAATATTTCTATGGTGTCATACCATTTAGACAGCATCGAAACGGTGCGACAACATGAAAGAGGTGATGAAGATGATGACGATAGAAATCGAGCCCCAGATGGTAAAGGCATACCAGAAGAGCATGATAAGGACCTCGCCGGCTCTGGAATCGGAGCCCGCGATCAGCAATGTCACAGGAGCGGTGATGCGGCATCTGGCCTCTCAGACCAGAAGGCTGGCCACCGCATAACTCACGGTCCAACAGCCCGCGGAAGGGGAACCTCCTCCTACTTTTTTTTACCCTCCTCTCCCTCCCCTTCCGGGGCCAACCCCTTACAAAACCTCTGAAATCATCTCGCATATCTTTTCCAGAAATTCCCTGTCCTCATCCGTAAAAGGATTTATCCTGTGGGAGTCTATATCTAGTTCCCCGACGATTTCTCCGTCTTTGAATATGGGAACCACTATCTCCGACCGAACCTCCGGACTGCACGAGAGGTAGTTATTCTCCTTGGAAACATCCTGCACCACGAAGATATTTCGGGTCTCTGCGGCCTGCCCGCATATCCCCTCCCCGAACTTTATTCGGACATGCTCCGTAGGCTCGCCGGAGAAGGGGTCGAGGACCAGTTCGTTCCCGTTTTTCGGGTCCACGAAGTAGAAGCCCACCCAGTCGTAGTGGGGAACACTTTCTTTCAGAAGGTCGCAGACCGCCTGCAATACCTCTTCGTAGGGCCTCGAAGAGCGAAGGATTTCATCAATCTCTGTTTCCAGCCTGCGGAACAGGGCCTTTTTATCGCTCCTCTCATTCATCCGGTGCTGGTAAAGGGCAAGGCGGTTTATATCTTTCGCCCGGGCGGGGAAAACCTTATCCCGACTGTTGAGATGGGGCCTCATGGAATACCGCAGGATTCTGGAGATCTCCGGCGGAACGGAGGGTGTCTTCCTCTCCCGCCCCAACCGCTTCCTCGGCATCGTGGAAATAGACGGAAAGGAGGAGAGGGTGCATGTCCACGACCCCGGCCGCCTGAAAGAACTCCTCTACGAGGGGAACAGGGTTCTGGTGAAGAGGGCGGAGA
>CAZKII010000068.1:0-7366 GCA_964552865.1 uncultured Thermoplasmata archaeon
AACACGCTTATTACTTTCTTTCCTGTACTGCCTTTCATATTCCTTCCTCCTTGTAGAACATTGAGTTCGATTGCATGTAGAATAGCACCGTACCTATATATATCTTTTGCTTCTCCGCGTCGGAGGAAATCGGAGCGAAAAAAGAGCCTGCAAAGGCCAGAGGGGCGATATATCCCCGCAAAGGGCGAATCAGCACCATATGAAATGAAGAAGTCGCTCAGGCCTGCAGATGGCAGCGTCCTCCGCCCCGACATCCGAAAAAACCGGATGACCTCCGTACTCAACATCGAGGAGAACGAGGAAATCGGGCCTTGCGAGTTTTACGGAAGGAGGGAGAGGCTTTCCGCTCAGAGACTCCTCTATGACGGCCGTATCTATCTTCCCCGTCCCTGCCGCCTCAATGGCCCCAACAATCCAGCGCACCATGTTCCACAGAAAATGATCGGCGGAGATATCTATCTGAAGGAAGCGGAGGATCTCGCGCTCTTCACCGGAGACGTCCTCATAATCAATAAGCAGCCGGGCGGCCTTCGCCTCTATCCCCTTTATCTCTACCACGGGATTTCTGCTGCGGTCCTTCGTGTACGAGGAGAAATCATGCTCTCCCGAAAAGAGAGAAGCGGCCCCTATCGCAGTGTCCACATCGAAGCCGGACGGATAGGGGAGATAATAGCGATACCGCCTCTCCTTCGCCCATCTCGGATTGAAATCCTCGGAAACGGCTGCGATCCCCCGGACCCGGATGTCCCTCAGTCTGGAATTGAGAGCGGAGGGTATGGCCTCCTCACTGAACTCACTGTCGAAAACGAATACATTCCCCAGCGCGCTGACACCGGCATCGGTCCTGCTGGCTCTGGAAAAACCCTCTCTGCTCTTCATTATACCGAGTTCCTCCGCCGCAGACAGGAAATCGCCCTCCACCGTCCTAAGGCCGGGCTGTATCTGGGAGCCGTGGAACTTCCTTCCGTCGTAGGCCACTTTCACCGCATACCTCATGCATAACCCATGCTTAAATAGTTAAAATAATTTGCCATGCCGATGCCCCATTACAGAGTGGTCCTCGTGGAACCGAAGTTTCAGGGGAACATAGGAGCCGTGGCCCGCTCCATGATGAACTTCAACCTCGACAGCCTATACCTGGTCAATCCGTGTGAGATAGACGACGACGCCTACCGCAGGTCCAAGCACGCCAAGAAGCTCCTGCTCGATTCGGTGATCGTCAATGACTTCAGAGAGGCCATAAAGGGCGCGGACCTGGTGGTTGGAAGCAGCTCGGCATCCACCGACAACGAGAAGAAATTCAATCGGATTCCGATCTCCCCTGCCGAACTGAAGGAGAAGATGAAGGGATACGAGGGGGAGGTGGCGCTGGTGTTCGGGAGAGAGGACATCGGGCTTCTCAACGAGGAGCTGGAGCTCTGCGACATCCTGGTAACCATTCCGGCGGGAGAGGAGTATCCGGTCCTGAACCTTTCCCACGCGGCCACCATTCTCTTCTACGAGCTGTATGACGGAAAGCTGAGCATAAAGAGGACGGAGGCCGACGAAAGGGAGAGGGAAAAGCTCTTCGAGTACTTCGAAAGAATACTCCCTCTGGTGAACTACCCCGAGCACAAAAGGGAGAAGACCACGGTGATGTTCCGCAGAATGCTGGGACGCTCAGCACCGTCCAGATGGGAATATCACACCCTCATGGGAGTTTTCAGTCACATACTCTGGTCGGTGGACGAGGAATACAGGAAAGAGCGGCAGGAAAAACGGAAGAAAGAGGGGATGGACCGAAAAAAAGAGTGAGAAAATGCCCGACATGGGAGGCAGGAAAAACAGGCCCTGCAACCCATTCTGGCGTGTGTTTTCAAAAGAGTTCGGGGTTAAACCCCATTTCATAGGAGGAGGTATTCATCGTGAATTTCATCTGACCATCTCCGCGATTCTCCCTGCGTCGATATTCGCCATCTTCACCGGAGCGGCCGACTGGCTCTGCTTGATCATCATCTCTTTGCTCCTTATTCCCGTGAGCACTGCGAGCAGATGGATCTCGGAGCCGAGGTTGCTGTCCACGCCGGCACCTATTGTTATGTTGGCCCTTCTGTCCAGCTGTTTCGTTATGGACTCGCTTATCTTCGATATCTGGCTTATGTTCAGCTTCGGGCCGCCGATTATGTTTATGAGGGCGCCTCTGGCACCGCTGTAATCTATGTCGAGGAACGGATTGGACACGGCCTCCGTAACCAGTCTCTCCGGGTCGGAGCTCTCCGCATAGAGCACGGTGGACACACCGCCGAGTTTCATCACATTCCGGAAGTCAGCGAAGTCTATGTTCATCATGGTGGGGGTGGTTATGGCCTCTGTTATTCCCTTTATCACACGGGATATCACCATGTCCATCAGCAGGAACGCCCTGTCAACCGGGAGGTTCGGAGCGAGCTGGATCAGGCGGTTATTGTCCAGAACGATGGTGCTGTCCGCCATGGCCATCAGGCTCTGGAGGCCGTCGGCGGCCTTCATGCTCCTGTTCTCCCCTTCGTACTTGAAGGGAGTGCTCACTATGGCGATTACCATGGCGCCCCTCTGCTTCGCAATGTCCGCGATTACAGGGAGGGAGCCGGTTCCGGTCCCGCCGCCCAGTCCGCCGGTGAGGAAGACTATATCGTTCCCCTCGACTATGGCCTTTATCTCGTTCTCCGATTCCACCGCACTGTCTTCTCCGACCTGAGGGTCGCCGCCGGCGCCCCTACCCTTCGTCACTCTCTTTCCGATGAGGAGCTTCTCGTTGGCTTTGATGGACTGAAGGTGCGGTGAGTCCGTATTGACCGCCACGAGATGGGCGTTTTCCAGCCCCATCCCCATCATGGCGTCTATGCTGTTGCATCCGGCACCTCCGGAGCCGATGACGGCCACCTTCAATCTCGGAAGTGCTGCGGGGCGACGGTGCTGCTCTGCGTCCTTTATCAGTCTGCTCAGGTCCATCTTTTCACCTGCATACGCTACGCTGCTGTTTATGCACATTCGGTCGGTGCATCCCATTCTTGTTCAATCCCGTTCCAGCTTCTTCCTCACATACTCCTTCACGGCGTTTCTCACCGCGTCGTCGATGGAGAGGGAGTCGCCCTCTTTCACCAGAGTGTCGAGGCCGTTCACATCCACCTTCGGAAAGGCGATGGTGAACTTCTCCAGGTTCTCCGGTGTGACCTTGACATCCACGAAGCTGTCGATCGCCTCCCGTATGGCGTCCGATATCGTCTTATACTCGCCACTGCTGACAAGCTTCTCAAGAGCGTCGAACTGCTCCGCGGGGATTCTGATCGTTATCCTCTTCGTCTCGGTCATGGCATCACGGGCCTTCAGTCAAGGGCTCGAACTCCCGGCTGTCATCACGGGGTTCGTCATACAGTTTTTTCCCTTTTGTCTGACGAAGCGTCATATACTTTGTAGTATTTAAAGCTTTCGACCGATGCTCTGTCTGCCGCAACAGCCGACAAAACGCTCCTAACTGAGGACTACGGGCTTCTTATCCCATGTTCCGGCCTGTTTGGCCGAAAGAATTGAGGAGATCCGCTCGTAATTATCCCGCATCAGGGAAAGCGCCTCCTCGATATCCCTCTTTCTGGAGATGACAGGGAGATACGGGCTTTCATCCCTCATGCGGACGAAGTTCGGGCCCATGGTGTGTCCGAGGAGTATGTCGCACCCACGCATCTGCTTCATTATGCTCTTCGCCTTGTTCGGGTCGCCGTGCATTCTCTCCTCCGGAGAGACATTATCCCTGTACTCCAGAAGTCTCCAGCCGCTCTCATCAACCTCATAGATGGCGAAATACCTCGCATCCCCGAAGTGCTCCGCCGTAAGGCTCTTCCGGTCATCCGTTCCCAGTGCCACCACTAACATGAAATATGCAAGCGGCAGGGGGTATATTAAGTTTGAGCCTGAAAAATAAGGATGGCAGCAGGCCGACATTCATGGAGGAGGCCACGAGATTCGCCGGCACTGCTGTCGTCCGGGGCAGAATATCTTTGCACCTATGTGCAATAGTGCACAAGCTATATATATACCTTTCGCCATGCGGACCCATGGTTGAGCAGGCGGATGCAATCAACGAGATGGACGGAATAAAGATCGTCAGAGACATAGATGTGATAAAAATAGGGATAGAGGAGACGCGGATGAAGATCCTCGCCCTTCTCCGGCTGAACAGCCTTACGGTCTCCCAGATAGCGGACACCCTCGGAAAAGACCAGTCCACCATATACCGGCATATAGAAAAACTGGAGAAGAACGGCTATGTATACGCCTCCGGCGAGAGGAAAACGCACCACATTCCCGAGAAGGTCTATTCCAGAACCGCAAAGGTCTTCCTGCTCGTACCGGAAGGGGGAGAACTGGAGGACAGGAAGAAGATAATGAAGGACCAGAGCATAGAGAAAAAACTGTGCCTTCTGGACATGCTGAAAAAGATGGGACTTATCAAGAAGGTATCGAGAGAGGGGGCCGAGATGCTGTCCGAGATATTCGCCGAGTTGGAGGAGGACAACGCCGAACACATGGAGGCCATTAAGGACGAGAAGGACATAGGGCTGTATACGGTATGGACCATCGAGAGCATAAACCTCCTTTTGAAGTACCGGCGGGACGAGGCGTTCAGGAAGAAGATGGACAGAGTTCTGTCCCTGCTGGGAGCCGATTGATCGGGATAGTGTGGTCAGTGATATTGATGAGAATCGCCGGAATAGACGAAGCGGGGCGGGGGCCGGTCATAGGGCCTCTTGTGGTGGCGGGTGTCGCCTGTGAAAAGGAGGACGAGAGAAAACTCGCGGAGATGGGGGCAAGGGATTCCAAGGTGCTGAGTCCGGCAAAGCGGGAGTCTCTGAGGGAAAAAATAGAGGAGATATGCGAATGCAGAGTGGAGATCATCTCCGCCGGAGACATCGATCGCCTTCGGGAAAAGATGACCATGAACGAGCTGGAAGAGATGGTCTACGGCAGGATTCTGGTGGAACTGGAGCCGGATGTCGCATATCTGGATGCAGTGGATGTTTACGAAGAGAGGTTCGGAGAGAGCGTTAGAAGGAAGAGCGGGCTGGACATACCAATTCACTCCAAACACAGGGGGGATTCCGTATTTCCCATAGTTTCCGCGGCCTCCATAATAGCAAAGACGACCAGAGACCGGGAGGTCAGAAAAATAGCCGAAGAGCTCGGTTACGATTTCGGAAGCGGATACCCGTCGGACCCCAAGACAAAGAGATTCCTCAAGGAGTGGGTGAAAAGGACGGGAGAACTCCCCCCGCACACGCGCCGTTCGTGGCAGACCGCAAAGAAACTGCTGAATGGGAGAGGGGTTCACGGAACCCGGCTGGAGGATTTCGCCCGGCGCAAGGATTAAAAAGGATGCGTGATTTCAGGGAGCAGGTGAGCCAATGAGCATACAGGAGACACTTCAGGACCTGATAGACCGCTTCAACGACAGGATAAAGACTGATGAGAAACTGCAGACCGAGCTGGAAGGGATGGACAGGAGCATTCAGATAGAGCTGAGAGAGACCAACGGAACGGAGTATCTGCACTTCTTCCTGAAAGATATGACGGCCAGCCCCATAGAAAGCGGACCACTGGAGGATCCAGACATCAACATAATATCCAGCGAGGACTCCATCACGAAGCTCATAAGCGGCGAGTTGCGGCCGATGAAGGCATGGGCCACGGGAAAATTGAAGGTGAAGGCGAAGAACACCGAGGATGTTTTCAGGCTGAGAAAACTGTTCTGAACGGCGTGAAAAGCTATAAATACTAGGAAAGCAATTCGGTTACAATGACACTTGAGGGGTTAACGATAGCGGCAATGCTAATTTCGGTTATCATCTCCATAGCCATGGGCATCGGTCTCACATATCTGTACCTCAAAACCCACAGGATTCATATCGCCATATGGAGCTTCGCACTCTATTTCATGGGCCTTCGGGTGCTGATATATCTCCTGGGTGCGGTGACCTTCATACACATCCCAAACAGCGTGCATTTCACGAACGATGTGCTCCTCATAATGGTGGATGTGCTCTGGATATACGGGATCTTCCACTTCCTCGAATACGCCACAGAGAAAAAGAGAATACTCATATACGGATTCGTCGGATGTGTCATGCTCCTCAGCATCCTTTTCACACTGAACACGCCGGGCAGCATTCTGGCGGGGGAGGGGATCACACTGGTTATCATCCATCCGTCCCTCCTCTCATATCTCTTCTGGATATTCTACCGGAGCGGCAGGGAGGTGGACAGCCCCGCAATGAGATACTTGGGGATCGCTTTTCTGCTCTGGGCCGCCGACTTTATCATATTCGGAATACCCTACTTCGTTTATAAAGATCCGCTGGCAGGGGCCCTCGGCTGGACGATTGGCCTCACATTCCGCCTTATGCTGGCATACGGCCTGATAGAGATGAGAAAGGAAGCCATGGAGATAGAGGGGACTAATCCTCCAGCCGGGAAAGCATCTCGTTGAGGGAGGAGCGAAGGACCGCTGAGTTGTCATATCGCTCGATAATCCCTCTCAGGCCGTCAGATGTGGTATCGTTCATCCTTCTCGCCAGATCCACCATCTCAGGAACCGCTCTTATAATATTATTCACTATTGTGACATCGGCGGCCTTCGCCGTTCTGGACATGGGGTTCAGGTCTATGGTCACGACGATCTTCCCCATCTTCTTAATGGCCTCCGCCCTGTCGCCATCTTCAAGAGGGACAAGAACGACATCCGCAGAGTAAATGCCCTCCTTATGACACAGAGCGCGGGCGTGTTCCAGTCCGGGAATGCTCGCATCCGGTTCCGGGCCGAGAACGCCTTTCCCCCCGAGAGATTGAAGATACTCCACGATGAGCCGCACCCTCTCCTCCGTTCTGTGAAAAAGATTCACCTCGACAACCGCCCCGACCAGTTCCGCAAGCTCCAGAAGCTCCTTCCCGGCAAGCGCCGCAGCGTTCCCGTTCACCGAGATAACAGGGTGCTCGGCAGTGATGAGCATTGCAACGGCGGCCCTCTCCGCATCATACGCAAAATCCCCAGTTCTCTCCCCAAGAAGGTAATCGAAAGCCTCGCCCCTGCCGTGTGCGATAAGGCCGGCCTCGCTGACAATCCCGCGGTGCATCATCTCCACAAGGCGCTCTCTGGTGACAAGGGAGATATATCTGGGATGGGATTTCGGAATATCGGTCATGGGAAGAGATTGGAGAGAAGGATAAAAAGGATTTGGTTCTCCTATGCCTCCACGCCGTAACTCATACTCCCCCCGCCGCTGATATAAATCCAGAACCCCTCCGCTCCAGTATAGATATTAATTGCCCGGTTCTGCGGGTCGTTGAAGTTGTTGAA
>CAZKII010000069.1:0-3648 GCA_964552865.1 uncultured Thermoplasmata archaeon
ATACATATTTATTCCTCCCGCCATTTAGACTATTGCTAGATTTTTCTCTGAACTCCCGCAGGTATTCCTCTATTTTTCGGCCCACTTCCTCGCTGAAAGCCTCTGCGGATACGATTTTAAAGCCCATGACTCTTTTCCTGTAATATATGCCGTAATCGGTGACCTTTCCATTTCCAAACCCCATTATTCTCCCGTAGTCCCCAATCGGGGAAACCTTTATGATATCGGCCCAAGGAACAAAAACTTCTTTGCCCCTGCGGGTAACCCAGCGGATTCCTGCAGTTGAGTAATAGATACTTCTCGGATACATTCCATGCGCATAGCGAAGTCCGAAATAGACTGCAACAGGCAGGATCGACACCAGCGCATAGTAAAGGACTATCTTCCGGGGGGCAGTGATGTTTCTGAAATAGATATTTAGTGCGGTCACTACAATAACAAGGAAAAGGGCAATTAGGGGATAAAATAGTCTATCTCTCTTCTGAATCCTTTTCAAATTCTCCGAGAATTCATTCTCCTGCTGGTAGATGATTTTTGCTTCCTCACCGGCTTCTCCCTCTTTCATTCCATCACGGGAGATAATAGGCCGCCTCATACAAATATTTTTCCGAGCTGGAAAAGGCCGATGGTGGCTGTGGCTTAAGGTTATCTGGCCACCCCTCTGATTTCCACATTCTTCAGTTCCGGATCGATTTCTTTCAGTTTTTCTATGAGTCTTTTCGTGTTCTCTTCGTTCAGGAGCAGGCCCGCTGGAAGGAACAGAAAGAAATCTCTCTGGCTGGGCAGGGGTTCGGAGTAAAGAGCGGATTTTATTTCATAGGTCACCGTGTAAATGCTCTCTTTCAGAGGAATCCTATCTCCGCCCATGATGGGCCTTCTGGTGGTCCGCGCGATACTCTTTATCTTTGAATACTCCACCACCCCTTCTTTTCCGCTCTTTGTTTTCCAGCGGACCCCGTTATCAGAAAAGGAGATGTATTTCGGAAGCGAGCGGGTTTCCTGCATGTGCTCCACGAGATAAAAGGCCAGTATAATGGGTAGCTCAAAGGCCAGCAGGCCCCATATAAGCATCATGTCGAGATTTCCGTAATACATCAGGTCGTGTAGTGCGAATATAAGGAACATGGCCGCAATCGCTATAACAAACAACAGGGTCATTCTTCTATCGATGGCCCTCAATTCTTCGGGTTTTCTGTCTGCAGGTGAATTCTCCAACCACTCCATTTTACCGCCTCTTTTCTTACCTCTTCAACTCTTTGTCTTGATAATCCATTTCTTATCCGCTTACCTCTTTTTGACGCTCTTTTTTCAGCCTCTCTCTGACTTCCTCAAGTTTCGCATCACGATACTTTTCCCATTCGGAATCGGGCCCTCCGGGGCTTCTCCGGCTGTTTTTCTCCTTTTCAATCATGGAGTACCAGTTATTCCCTTTCAGTTCTCCCAGATCGTATCTGTACCAAGGCACGTCTGGGCGCTTTTCTTTGATGGTTTCAACGATAAAATCGAAGTAGTCATCGATAAACCTCGATTCAATGATGGTGGGACAGTCTTTAAGAGGCCGTTTTTTGGAGAAGAGAAGGATATAACGGGCTTTTTTCGTATCGACGGGATGGCCATCCGAGTAGCCGTAAAAAATCTCAGTTATCTCTGAAAAACCTATGTATGGGTGAAACAAATCGGAAATCCCATTCTCGTATGTCATCGGAAGCATATCCCATGTTCGCGGCCTCAATGCGTACAAACCGAAAATGCAAAACATTGCCGTAACTAGCGCGAGCACTCTGAGCGTTTCGGCTGGGAAAGGGGGAACTACATTTAGCGGCTGAGTAATCAGAAAAATTAAAAGCAATAAACCTATCAGGTAAAGAAAGAAAATCTTTTTTCTGCGGTTAAGAACCCCCTCTCTCCTGTCCATCAGGTCGGGAACTCTTAAAACCTTCCCCCGCTCTGGGAATTTCGTTTCGAAATATTCGATATACTCATCTCTCAATCTATCGCCACAGGAGATAATAGGCCGCCTCATACAAATATTTTCCGCTCGTTATCCATGCCCGAAATCCACCACCGGGCACGGCCCGTCCAGACAGAGGGAGCAGTGCACGCACTTCTCCGTATCTATCGTTATCCTGCCGTTTGCCATGTCAAGGGCTCCGGTGGGGCATCGTCCGGGGCAGATTCCGCACCCGACGCACTCCGAGGCCCTGTATATCACCTCTTCCAGCAGGCGCAGGTCCCTTTTGTACGGTTTTTCCGTGTCCTCTGCGGTTATTCTCCCGTCCGGATGCAGCGTCAGGCCGGCCGCGCTCTTTTCCAGCAGGACCGAGCCGTCTTCTTTTCTGGAAACGGGGGAGAGGATGTTCAGGAAGGGTGCTACGGTTTCCATGTCAAAGGGGCCGTCGAAGGCCAGAAGCGCGTTTTTCTTATCCTTAATCGGCGCGAGTTTCCTCACATTCCCCTTTCTGTCCTCTTCGGGCACCGAGACGGTTATTCCCTCTTCTTCGAGCCGTTTCAGGATTGAGGCCGGGGGTCGTTTCCAGCGCCAGAGCCCGTATTTCACCCATTCGTCGCCAAGCCCCCTCTCCTTGAAGTAGTTTTTCAGGTAATCCTCCCATTCCGCATAACCCCTGTATTCCCCCTTCAGAATCTCAGCCTCTCCGAGGTCCATTGTGGGGCAGAGGAAACAACCTACCCTTTCCATCCCCCTGTCGTACCACGGGTTGTAGGGGAGTTTTCTGTCGAATATGTAGAGCCAGACATGAAGTGCGGTCCAGTGCTGTATGGGCGATGCGCCGTGCTGTCCCGGAGTCCAGGGGTTCTCCCATGTCTCCCCCTTGCTCCTCCTCTGCTGCGATTCGTAGGCCCTCTGGCCGATGAACGAGAGGACCTCGCCGCCCATGTCGTTCTTTATGGCCTGAACCGTGGGGCCGAGTTTGCAGGTCTTGCAACACCATCTGTAATCCTTTCCCGGGGGGCCGAAGTATTCCAGTGCGCGCCAGAAAGCGTCCTTTGCATCTGCCACCGTCAGGTCGAGAGAGAAGTGCTCCGCCACCTGTTCCGCGTTTTCCACGGTCTCCGGCAGCTCTATTCCCGTGTTTATGAAGAACATCTCCGGCATGATGCCGGCCTCCAGCACCAGCGATAGCGTGGCAAGGCTGTCCTTCCCTCCGCTGTATGATACCGCAACCTTTCCGCTGTGCCTCTCAGCCTGTTCTTTTATGAAGGATATGGCCTTTTCCACCCTTCTGTCCATGACGCCCCGGTTCGCAGAGATGACCTCGTCCCATGCGGCCTGCTTTCTCGGCAGGTATTCCGCTCCTTCCGGTATTAGCCAGCGAACCTTTGCCGCGCTCCCTCTAGCATCATCGCTAAGCATCTGGGAAGCGTTCATCTTAGCTTTCCCCCCTGCGAATATCCTCCCGCAGCATCTCAGAAGGACCTGCTGTCCCTCCTTGATCTCCGGGTCCGCAGAGACAACACCAACGGCCAGAGCGCTGGCTCCGTTCATCACCGGTTTGTATGCCCCTTCGTCCATCCCCATGATACCTTTCGTCGCACTGGTGGATATTCTGAGCGCACCCGCCGCCCTCGGAAGGAATTCGAAGCCCCTGACGAGGTCGTACCTGAGGCTGCCGAGCACCTCGCCGTCTG
>CAZKII010000069.1:3748-7338 GCA_964552865.1 uncultured Thermoplasmata archaeon
AATTCGAAGCCCCTGACGAGGTCGTACCTGAGGCTGCCGAGCACCTCGCCGTCTGCAATAACCTCGTCCATTCTGTCCAGATCCGGCGCTCTGTTCATCAGCACAAGGGAGCCGTCTGGAATCAGGGCCCTTCCGGTTCCGTTCCCGAACCGGGAATCCACCGCTTGCCTTATTAGCTCCATGTCCCCCGTAAAGGCGGGCCTCGCATCCCCCGGCGGCGTGACCTCCACCGGCGCTGTTTTTCCCCCGCATACCGGGCACTCTCTCTCCTCCAGAATCGGGAGGTTGCAGGCGTGGCACCAGCGCAGGTGGATCCTTCCGAGGTAAACGGAACCCATGTTGCTGCATAAGAAAGAGGTATTTAATGGGTTCTCCGGGATGCGGCAGGTCAAACCTGTCCAAAAAGTATTAAATAATACCTGTATGTGGAATAATCATGGCTGATGTGATTTACCTCGATAACGGCAATGTAACGAGGGTTTCGAACAGGGCGTTTGAGGCCATGAAAGAGCGTTATCTGGTCAATTTCGGCGTTCCCGGCGGTGAGTTCGGCCACCTTTACGAAGAGGAGGCCTCGGCGTTTCTCTGGAAGGCGAGGGAGGCCATAGCCTCGAAGATCGGCGCAAAGCCGGAGGAAATAGTCTTCACATCGGGCGCCACCGAGGGAAACAACCTCGCGGTGAAGGGCGCTGTTGGGTACATGGAGAAGATGGGTGGAAAGCAGAAGATAGTCACATCTGCCATAGAGAGGAAGTGCGTTCTCGGCTCTTTCAAGTATCTGGAGAAAAAGGGGCACGAGGTTATGCGCGTAGGTGTGGATTCCGATGGCTTTCTGGAGATGGAGAGCCTCGAGAAGGCACTTAAAGGCTCGTCTTTCCTCTCCGTTCAGCATGTGAATCAGGAAATTGGTACAATTCAGGATATCCGGGCCATCGGGGACCTGGCGGAGGATGCCGGTGCCCTGTTCCACACCGATGCCAGCCACTCTTTCCTCAGAGAGAAAATAGATGTGAGCCGCCTGAATGTGGACCTCATGACCATATCCGGGCATCTTATCCACGCCCCCCTCGGGAGCGGCGCTCTTTTCGTGAGGGAGGGTGTAAAACTGAATCCGCTCTTTCACGGAGATAACAGAGAGTTCGGCATGAGGGCGGGCACTCCGAATATGGCGGCCATAGCCGGTCTGGTGGCTGCAGTGGAAGAGGCGAGAGCGGAGGATGTGGAGAGGATGAGAAGGATGCGGGACCGCCTAATTGAGCTTCTCCTGGAAATCCCCGACTCGGAACTGAACGGCCCCCGCGAAAATCGGGTGGCGGATAATGCGAACCTCTCGTTCAAAGGGGTCGAAGGGGAAGCCGTACTCATGCTTGCCAGCGAGATGGGGCTTGTAATCCGCACCGGCTCGGCCTGTTTCAGTCCGGATTTGAAGTACAGCTATGTCATATCGGCGCTGGGCAAGGGCGCGGAGCAGGCCAATTCGTCCACCAGATTCGGGCTATCCAGATACAACACCATGGAGGAGATGGAGCGGGCGGCGGAGATAATGTCAGCGGTGGTGGAAAAACTGAGGGAGATAAGCCCCCTTTACAGAGGAAGGAGGAATTAGGATGAAAACAGGATATTCGCCGAAGGTCAAGGAGCTCTTCATGCAGCCCAAAAACGCAGGTGTAATGGAAGATGCGGATGTTACCGCCATTGCGGGAAGCGTAGCGTGCGGAGACATGTTGAAGCTTTATCTTAAGATAGACCGGGAAAAGGGGATAATCGAGAGGGCCACCTTCGAGTCCTACGGTTGCGTGGCCAATATCGCCACAAGTTCCATGATAACGGAGATGATCAAGGGCAAGAGTCTGGAGTATGCCCGCGAACTCACATTCAAGGATGAGATAACCGCTCTGGGGGGCCTTCCGAAGATAAAATATCACTGCGCGGTCCTTGCGGTGCAGGCCCTGAAGATAGCCCTGAGCAAGTGGGACTACATAAACGGGAAGAAGGAGCTCACCCAGGACTTCGTGAAGACCCTCTTGAGGGGGATTCTGGACCCGAGCACGGACAAAGACCTCATAAGCTCCGGAACCGTAAAAAAGATAGAGCTGGACGGTAAGACGGTTCGCCTCCTCATGCACATAAGCAGCGAGGAGCACAGAGAGGAGATCCTTTCCAATGTCGAAGAGGTCTTTGAGAAGATGGATGTCACCGTTGAGATACAGGAGGAATGATATGCCGTATGATCCGGTCTGCGGAAGAAAAGTCCGGCCAGATAGCGAACATTACTATGAATACCACGGAAGGACCTACTATTTCTGCTCAGAGGAGTGCAGGAACGAGTTCGCTTACAGGCCCGGAAAATATGTGGTGGAAAAGAGGGAAGGCGGAGGCTGTTAATAGCCTCTCATTCCGGAATTTCGATCCCACGCTCACTCCTTAATGGGGATTATGCAGAGGAACTTCCATCCCCCGTCCCCCGTATTTTTGTACCAGTGCGGAATATCCGGCTCTATGTAGGCAAAATTACCGGGTTTTACTTCTTTCTCCTCTTCTCCGGCCCCGACAACACCCTCTCCTTCCAGAAAGAGAATCTCGTGCTCCCACGGGTGCTGGTGCCTCGGAATCTTACCGCCCTTTTCCAGAGTGAACAGGCGCATGGCGTAGTTCTCCGCTCCGTTCTTGCGGGCTATGAGCCACTGTATCCACACGCCTTCGGCCCCTTCCATCTCGACCTTTTCCTTCTCCGTCGACTCTATGTTTGAGACATACATTTTTTCACCGCAACCTCATCGTGAAGGGGAATATAAACCTTATCGCCAGAGCGGAAAGGGGAACGGTTTTATTCGCTCACTGTCATGCTGAGTATTGTTATGTCGTTGACTGGCACATCCTGCATGCCGGTGTTCGGGTCGGTATGGGTCTGGGCGGATGCTATCTGCCTCACCACATCCATGCCCGAAATCACCTGAGCGAAGACTGCATACTGGCCGTCAAGGGAGTGCTGCGGTCCGTCGCAGATATAGAACTGACTCGTGGCGCTGTTCGGGTCGTTGGTGCGCGCCATCCCCACGGCTCCGTCCACATGGGTGAGGTTCTGGTCTATCTCCAGAGGGATGGTTCCGTATGGGGACTCCTTCGGCACGAGACCGGGCCCATATCCCCCTGTCTGAATCACGAAGTTGTCTATCACACGGTGGAATATCAGGCCGTCGTAGAATCCGCTCTTGGCCAGCTTCAGAAAGTTATCGGCCGTTGTCGGCACCCTGTCCTCATAGACCTCCATAACTATTGTCCCCTCACTGGTCACCATGGTGACAGTCGGGTTTTTTGTCGTCGTCTGTTCTGGGTTGCTTCCGCTTGGCAGGTTATCACCTCCGCTCGACGGGAAGAGCACCGGCTTCAGGGCCAGCCCCGCTACCACCACTATCACCACCAGAAGTACGGGTATTATGATATTTATGAGGCTTATTCCCTCGCTTTCACTCTGTTCTTCCCTGTTCGTTCTTCTCTTCGACATCTTTATCCCTCGCATTCTTTTCGAGCGTGATGAAGTAGTCGGCGGCCCTGATAAAGTTTTCCATTGTGGTCCTGTCGAACCCCCT
>CAZKII010000070.1:0-7303 GCA_964552865.1 uncultured Thermoplasmata archaeon
TCCAGCCGTTGGAGAAAACGGCCACGCCCCAGCCGTCCTGCTGCAGGTGTTCCGGTTCTGAATTGCTCTGGGCCAGGAGCGAGCACTCCTTCTCCCTCAGAAATTCTCCCGCATTACCGATACCGATGGATGCGAAGAGGCGGCACATGGACGGAGAATGGAGGGGAGGGATAAAAGTTTTCTTCCCTCCGATACCCTTTAATATCCTTTCCTCCTTTATCTTTCAGCATCGCCCAGAGGGGGAGATTTTGAAAGAGAAACTGACACCGGCCATGAAGCAGTACCACGACATGAAGGAGAGATACCCAGATGCAATCATCTTCTTCAGAATGGGTGATTTCTACGAGACCTTCTACGACGATGCGAAGATTGTGGCCAGAGAGCTGAACATAACCCTTACCTCGAGGGACAGGGCGAAGACCCCGCTTGCCGGAATCCCGTATCACGCCCTCGACACCTATCTCTCCAGAATGATTAAGAAAGGCTACCGCGTGGCCATATGCGAGCAGATTGAGGACCCGAAGAAGGCCAAAGGCGTTGTGAAAAGGGATGTGGTGCGCGTGGTGACCCCCGGAACCGTGCTGGAGGACAGCATTCTTGAGGGCGGAAGCAACAACTACCTCATGGCCCTGTACCCGGAATGGAACCGGTACGGCCTCGCATTCGTGGATGTCTCCACCGGCGAGTTCCTCACCACCCAGATTCAGGGGGAGGAAGCGGAGCAGCGCGTTCTCTCTGAAATGGCTCGTTTTTCACCGTCGGAGCTCCTGATCTCCGAGGATACGCCGGACATCCATATATTGAGGGAGGCCGAGCAGCGGGGAATCCTGATAACCCGCCACAGCCCCTATTCGTTCACGAAGGAGAAGGCAGAGGATACCCTGAAGCGGCACTTTTCCGTGCTGGGAATAGACGGCCTCGGCCTCGACGGCATGGACCTTGCGGTATCCGCCTGCGGAGCGGCTCTGGACTATCTCTTCCGAACCCAGAAATCCTCCCTCGATTACATAGACACCATAAGGCCGTACCGTATCGACGATTATCTCGTTCTCGATTCCTCCACCATACGAAATCTGGAACTTCTGAGGAACATACGGGACGGCGGGAAGGAGGGCTCCCTCATCGGGGTTCTCGACCGAACCGTCACCCCCATGGGCTCCCGCCTGCTAAAGGGCTGGCTCGTCCGCCCGCTCGTGGATGCCGGCGAGATAAACAGGAGGCTCGACGCAATAGCCGAGGCGGTGGCCGACCCGATATTTCGCGAGGAACTCACCTCTCTTTTATCCTCTGTCAGGGACATGGAGAGGCTGATAGCCAGAGCGGTTTACGGGAGTGCGAATCCCCGGGACCTCGTATCCCTGAGGGAATCGCTGAAGGTCGTGCCTGCGGTGAAGAGGATGCTGGCAGGCCGGAACGCCTCTCTCTATTCCGACACGGATTCGCAGATGGACCCCCTTGCCGAGCTGGTGGACGAGATGGAGAGGGCCCTCGCGGACGAGCCGCCGGTCACCTACCGGGACGGAGGCGTGATCAGGGAGGGCTACAGCCCAGAACTGGATGAACTGAAGACCGCGGCCAGAGACGGCAAGGCGTGGATAGCGGAGCTTCAGAGGAGGGAGAGGGAGAGGACCGGGATCAAGAGCCTGAAGGTCGGATTCAACAAGGTGTTCGGCTACTACATCGAGGTTTCGAAGTCCAACCTCGGGAATGTGCCTGAGGATTACATCAGGAAGCAGACTCTGGCGAACGGGGAGCGTTTCATCACCCCGGAACTGAAGGAGAAGGAGGCACTCATACTCACGGCGGAGGACCGCATGAAGGAGATGGAGGCCGAGCTCTTCGTGGAACTCAGGAAGAAGGCGGCATCGGCGGTGGCCAGCATTCAGAGGAACGCCTCCGCCGTTGCGCTCCTCGATGTCATCCTCTCCCTTGCAAGGGTCGCCGTGGAGAACCGCTATGTCCGGCCGGAAATACTGGATACGCCCGAGATAACCATACTGAACGGCAGGCACCCCACTGTGGAGGTGCTTCTGTCCGGCAGGTTTGTTCCCAACGATACGCGCATGGACTCCGACGGGAACAGGATGCTAATAATCACCGGGCCCAACATGGCCGGCAAGTCCACATACATGCGTCAGGTCGCTCTCATAGTCCTCATGGCCCAGATGGGCTCCTTCGTGCCGGCGGATGTGGCCCGCCTTTCGCTTCATGACAGGATCTTTACCAGAGTGGGGGCCTTCGACGACCTCACGAGGGGGCAGTCCACATTCATGGTGGAGATGACCGAACTGGCCAACATACTTCATTCCGCAACGGAGAAGAGCCTCATAATTCTGGACGAGATAGGCAGGGGGACCAGCACATTCGACGGCCTCAGCATCGCGTGGGCGGTCACCGAGTACCTCCACAGCGCCAAGAAGGGCTCCAAGACCCTCTTTGCGACCCATTATCATCAGTTAACCGACCTCGCCGACAAGCTCGACGGCGCTAAGAACTACAGCATAGCGGTTAAGGAGGAGGGGCACAACATCGTCTTTCTGAGGAAGATAGTGCCCGAGAGCACCAGCAGGAGCTACGGAATAGAGGTGGCAAAACTGGCCGGCGTTCCTCTGCCGGTAATCGAAAGGGCCAAGGAGGTCCTCAAAGGCCTTGAGGAGGAGAATGTTCTGGAGGTTCGCAGGTCAGGGAGGCTGCAGGCAACGCTGGAAGCCTTCGCAAGGGCCCAGCCGCAGAAGAAGAGCGAGGTGGAGGAGATAATCAGAGGGGCGGATGTCATGAGCATGAGCCCCATCGAGGCCCTGAACCTTCTGCACCGGCTGAAGAAGATGCTTGGGGAGGGAGAATGATGGGAAGAATAGAGATTCTGGACAGCAGGGTGGCGGCGAAGATCGCTGCGGGTGAGGTGATAGACAGGCCGGCATCGGCTGTGAAGGAGCTGGTGGAGAACTCCATAGACGCAGGCGCCACCGCCATAAGGATCGAGATCGAGAGGGGCGGCAAGGAGCTGATAAGGGTATCGGACAACGGCTGCGGAATGTCCCGGGAGGATGCGGAGCTCTCGCTGAAGAAGCACGCAACCAGCAAGATAAGGGAAGTGGACGATCTGGGCAGGATAACCAGCATGGGGTTCAGGGGAGAGGCCCTGTTCAGCATATCCGCCGTTTCGAGGTTCCGAATGCTCACCCGCGAGAGCGAGGAGGAGCCGGGCACGGAGATCGTGGTCGAGGGGGGCGAGATTATGTCGGTATCTCCGGTGGACTCCTCCGTAGGCACGGAGATAGAGGTGAGGGACCTGTTCTTCAACATGCCCGCCAGAAGGAAGTATTTGAAGAGCGACAGGACTGAACTCTCCCATATAAGTCAGGTCATTGCCGAGAGGGCGCTGGCCCATCCCGAGATACATTTCACCTTCTCTCACGGAAAGACGCGGCTGTTCACCACTCCGGGAACCGGGAAACTGCTGGATACGGTGGTGGCGGTGCTCGGTTCGCAGTTTGCGCGCTCCCTTATTCCCATATCGGCCGGCGGCGAGGTGCAGGTATCCGGCTTCATCGTCCAGCCGCTGGAAACGACTCCCACGCTTTCGCATCTCTTCGTATTCGTGAACGGAAGGCCCGTGAAGAACGGCCTCATAGTCTCCGCTGCCAGAGAGGGCTACGGAACCATGCTGATGAAGGGGAAGCAGCCCGCCGGACTCCTCTTCGTTGATGTCGCCCCGGAGTGGGTGGATGTGAACATTCATCCCGCAAAGCTGGAGGTCAGGTTCTCCGAGGATGGAAAGGTCTTCGGGGCGGTCAGGGATGCGGTCAGGGAGGCTCTGGGCTCAAGGGAGATAATACCGGAACAGAAAGAGGTCGGGAGATGGCTCGGCCCAGCGTCTGGCGGAATTGCGCCTTCTTTCCGGAAGGAGGATTACCACCGGCCCACAACCGGAACCTTTGCGGATACAGGAAGGCAGGCTAGACTCCCGGAAACGGAGGAAGAGGTTTTGAGAACTCCGGGCGGCGATAAGTACAGGTGGCTGTCCGGGGAAATAATCGGGCAGCTCTGGAAGACATACATACTAGTTCAGGCGGGGGACGAATTCCTCATGATCGACCAGCATGCGGCCCACGAGCGGGTCAGGTACGAGATGCTGAGGAGGGATTACGAGAGCGGAGTGAAGTCGCAGGAGCTAATCGTCCCGATACTCATGGAGATGAGCCAGCGCGATGTATCGTATCTTACCGAGTTCTCGGAGGAGCTGAAGAGGCTCGGCCTCGTTCTGGAGCCGTTCGGCAGCGGAACGGTGCAGATAAGCGCGGTGCCGGTGGTAATGGGCCAGGAGATTGAAGAAGAGGCCGTAAAGGAACTGCTGGGCCAGATCATCGAAGAGGGCCGGATAAAGGAGCACAGGGAGTTCTCGGAGAACATAATAAAGCTGGCCGCCTGCCACGGGGCCATACGGGCCGGCGAGGTTCTGACGATGGAGAGGATGCGCCTTCTCCTGAGGGAACTGGCCGACTGTGAGAATCCGTTCACATGCCCGCACGGGAGGCCCACCATAATCTCCATGGACAGGAAAGAGGTGGAGAAGAGGTTTAAGAGGATCGTGTGAGAGACAGGTTCAAATAGGAGGAAGGAGATAAGGGGGTGAGGAGAGAAAAATGGAACTCTGGAGCACGGAAACGGAAGAGCGTTTCTTCAGGGAGTCGCTTTCGTCTGCAGATCCAGAGCAGCTTTTTTACATTACAGAATCCGATGAGTATTTAGCATATTGGCCAAAAGACCATAAGGGACATGGACATAAAAGAACATTACAGAGCCGAAATTCTTTGATTGGACAGTTTACAGAGAAGTGGGTGCGTGGTTTATTGGAGGAAGCAGTATCGAATGAGGGATTTTTTGCGATACGGGGGGCAGTGTGTGAGGAACTGGGGCTTTCCAACAGCTCTCCAGCAGATATTGTTATTTCGAGAAGCAACTCTCCGATTCAGCGAGCAGAGGACATAAGGTTAATCATTGAGGTTAAGATGTCTATTGTCTGGAATTGGCAGTTTATAGGCCATTCAGGGACCAATTATCTTAAAGTTGTCGGAGATTATAAGACTCATCAGGGGAAGCCCGGACTCCTTCGTTCCGATTCTATGTTAAAAGCTATTGGAAAAGGAATAAACATTAGGGTTTCAGGCAAAGCAGGAAGTAGAATACCCTATATTGTGATGGGGAATACCCCCATCACAGAGCATTATGTCCATAAAGTCGATCATCTTAAAACAGCTGGTGTCGTTCAGGGATTTTTCTCTCTTAACCCCATTCCTACGGACAGTGGAGATTTTGTTCACTCAACCCCAAAAGAAGGTTTTTACACATTTCATGACTTTAATGATGTGCGCAGTCGTATTCTCTCTCTCGTAACGGAGGAAAGACGCTATTTCTTGGGAATGAGAACTCCCAGAAAATTGGGGGAGATAATAGATATTGCATCTGGCGAACCTACTTATGAGGCCAAAGCCGAGAGATTTTTACAGTTGTTGGAGGATTGAGGATGGTGAAGAAAAAGAAGAGCGCAGGCACAAAAACGAGCTCGTTCGGCACACCGGGCAGGATAAACCATGATTCTTCGGAGTTTTACAATGGGAAGCTTTATGCTGGAAGCAGGCCCAAAGAGAAGGTAAGGTTCATTGAGAATTCTATTCCTTCGGAATCTCTGGACCGTTTGTATTGCAAGTCAAGCGAAAATATGGATGAAATACCGGATAACAGCATTCATCTAGTAATCACCTCGCCCCCATATAACGCCAAGAAGGAGTATGATGAGGACCTATCTCTTGAGGAGTACCGATCCCTTTTGAAGAGGGTTTTTGCGGAAACGTATAAGAAACTTGTTACCGGAGGACGTCTCTGCATTAATATCGCTAACCTCGGGAGGAAACCATACATCCCGCTTCACAGCTATATCATAGAAGATATGCTGGATATCGGTTACTTTATGCGGGGAGAAATAATATGGGATAAAGGCTCAAGCGCGAGCCCATCTACTGCATGGGGGAGCTGGATGTCTGCCGCCAATCCTGTTCTGCGGGATGTGCATGAGTACATCCTGATATTTTCAAAGGAGTCATTCTCAAGAAAGAAAGAGGGAAAGGAAAACACAATTGAGAAGGAGGATTTTCTCGAGTGGACAAAAAGTGTCTGGCACTTTCCCGCAGTTTCGGCAAAGAGCATCGGCCATCCTGCGCCGTTTCCCGAAGAATTGCCGCACCGTTTGATTCAGCTTTATTCGTTCAAAGGGGATGTAGTTCTGGACCCGTTCTGCGGAAGCGGCACGACCTGCCTCGTGGCGTGGAAGGATGGTCGCCACTACATAGGTTATGACATTATGCAGGAGTATATAGAACTGGCTAGTGAGAGAATCAATGCCTATAGAAATCAGCGAAAGATTAGCGAGTATGAAGTCGAGGAAATAGTTATACCTTCAGAGGCCGAAAACTCCGCGGGCAATCCTACCTAATCGCTCTCCCAGAGTTCCACCCACTTCTCATAGGGATTGTACTCAATTTCTCTTTTTTGCCAGTCTATTTCAATTCCTCTGGATAATGGGTGATTGACAAGTCTTAGCACCGCTTCTTTGGTTGTTTCTATGCCGCGTGGGTTTGTCCCTTCTTTCGGAAGTTTAAGGTATCTTTCCGCCCCTAAACTTTTCAGAATTTCCTTCTGTGCTTCGACGGGGATGAAATAGAATCCCCCCCTCATTCCCTCCCAGTTTATGTGTACCAAAATGAGGTCGCAGGCGGGCAGATAATCTTCCCTGAATTCTCTTGCCTTTCTGGCATCAACAGTCCAGCTAACCTTAAAACCGATTAAGTTTTTCTTAGTAAATGTCTTTATGGATATGGGTCGGTTATATACCTTCACATCCGTTTCTGATTCTGTTATCGGTATTTCCGTCTCTACATTCTCTTCTCCAAATTTATAGATGAGCAGAGCAACTAGTATTTTTTCCCTCAGGGAGCCTACTTCCATTCCTACCTTTCCATCCCTTGAACTGTCCAGTTCTGCCAGCTGGAATAGGTATGGTAATTTCTCTTTAATCCTCTTTATAAGCCCCTCGTCATCAAACATATCCGCTATATTGCTGGTCATGTTAATCGCTCCGAAGCCTGTTTTTTGTCCTTTACTTGCAGGCGGTCAGGCAATCACTCAATCTATTATAAATCTTCTGCAAGGTGGCGCTATTTTTCAGGCACAACCTTTAAGTTTTTACCCCCTATCTCTCCGCAGGTGTTATGATGGACATGAAGATTATCGAGGAAACGGTCTT
>CAZKII010000071.1:0-7176 GCA_964552865.1 uncultured Thermoplasmata archaeon
TATCGCGTCGTGTTCGACAGAAGCCATGCGCAGATGCACTCTCCTTACGATGTCGGGTTCTGCGGATATTCGCAGTATGCGGTGTTGATGCAGGAAAATGGGTTCAGAGTCGAGCAATCGACGTTACCGCTCCTTCAAACGTTGAGTGGCCTTACCGACCGGGATATTCTCTTTCTCGGGCTGTCGATGATTCCCTATAACGATACCGAGATTGCCGCAATCCGCGATTATATTTCGGGGGGAGGAAATGCGATCGTGATAGGAGAGCATGAAAATGTCCTCGGCATGCCGGGGTACCAGAATGCCTTAATCAAGGACATGGGCGCGGAGTTCAGAGATGATGCCGTGGTCGAAAGGAAAGAGGGCAGATACTTTTTCGGACCGGAGAACGCAGGCGCTCTGGACGGAGGGAGCGTATGGTTGCTTGCTGAAGGTGCAGGTCCTCTGGCAGGGATGGAGGAAGTACCTCTATACTCCGTCTGTTCTATTAACACCAGCGAGAATGCCACTCCGATTCTTCTGGCCTCGGAGGAAGCTTCTCCATCGAATGCAGTCGTTTCCGCTCTTTTGAACTACGGTGATGGGCATGTGATCTGCGTCAGTGATTCCGAGGTCTTCTGGAACGGTGACGGTTTAATAAGCATAGATTACGCTAACGCCAGCCTCTTCTCTATGAGCATCCTTGACCTTCTCGTGACGAGAGAGAATATTACGGCCACCTTCGATTACGATCTGGTCACAGGAGACTGCAATGTCACCGCGGTGTTTTCGGCCCCGGTTCTTTCGGACACCATCGATTTTGAGGTCGTAGGAGGGGTTTTTGTCGAGACTCCTAAGCTCGTTTCCCCTACCCTGAAGGTCTCGCTGCAACTCACCGTTTTCGAGGACGGGTACCTTGATGTTATCCTCAACGGAACCCCTATAAAAAGGCTCTATTTCCTCAAGTCCTCGTCCGGAGACTCCCCGGTATTTTCTTCGCTGATTGTGGAGGCAGGCCATTCCAGAGGTGCCACGGCGGCCCCGGATTCGCTGCTTGGGATGGCGATGGTTATGAGGGACAGCGGTATGAGCGTCTTCGCGTCGTCCGAAAACTCGAGCTCGTTGGGCCGCGATTTCGATTCTTATGTGGTTGTAAACCCCCTTACCACTCTTAATTTCCGCGGCGAGAGGGGGAGGAACCTCCTTGTCGCTACCGATTTCTTCACCACTCTCATATATGAAAAACCGTGGTCCACTCTTATCCGGGCCGGCTACAAAACCCCTGCGATTCCCGTTGCCCCCCTCTTTGAAAGATACAATGTGAGTTTTTCCAATAAGCTTATTGTGCGGGCGGATTACTATGAAAACCCCTTTTATGTGAGGGGCGAGCACGATTTCGGTTTTGATTTCCCCATGTTCGATGCGGTGGCCATATCGGGTAATTCCAGCTCCCGCCAGCTTGCCAGGAGCGAGAACGGCGGCTGGGCCGACTATTACGATCTGTTCGCTCCGGCCATCACTCACGATTCTGAGGATAGCAACGATACCTCTGTTCTTCTGTATGTGGAGGATGCGATGCTTTTCGGTGGTGCGGAGAGTCTTACCAATCAATTTCTGGCAGATTCCGGCACCTCTTATCTTCTGAAGAGCGTTGCCGACTGGCTGGCTTTCGGTTATTCGCAGAGAGGTGGACGCGTCGAGATACTGACGAGCCCCAGAGGAGAAGTGGTGACGCTCTCAGGCGATTCATCCCCCGTCCCCGTGGAGGCTGGCAGAGCTAGTTTCTCCATCCCATCGAGAAGTGGCTTCACCCTGGGGATAGCGGTGACCTACACATACGGAGATAATGTGAGCGGCAGTTATTACAGAGAAGTGCCAGTTCAGTCGCCATTCCCCGCGCTTTATCTGCTGATCGGGGCTGTCATCCTTCTCGTTTCCGTTGTGAGCTTTCTCTGGGTGAGAAAAAGAAAGCTAGTGTCTCGCTAGTCCTTGGGAGCCTCCCTCGAGGGAATGCCATGCCCTACCATAACTTATATATACGAGTTAGAGGTTTAGGTATCTGATGTGCAATTTCTTTCCGTGGGTTTGTCCCGGAAGGACCGTACATGCAATCCATAAAGGAGGAGGACCTAGAATGGAAAAAGAATGGAAGAAAAAAAGAATTGTGAGCCGGGCAATCATTGTTGCGATAGCTCTCATCATGATACTGCCGGGAGTCTCTGTGCTCCTGACAGATAACGGTGCGGGAAATGTGCAATCGCAGCAGGTGATAGACAGATATCATATGCCCCCTGCTCTGTTTTATAAGGGAAATTCCGAGTTGAAGCTCGGGCCGTATTCCTTTGACACAGCGAAGGGTGCGAATGTTCCGGATGTCTTGAAGATAGATGCCTATCCTGCAGGCGTTAAAGGATATTATCTGGTTCAATTGAACGATAGAGTGACCCAGGACATGAAGGCGAAGCTGGAGGCCACAGGGGCCAAGGTCGGTGATTATGTGCCGTACAATGCCTTTGTGGTGAAGATGAGCCCTCAGGTGAAGGACAGAGTCGCCTCTCTCCCCTTCGTCCAGAGCATAAACATATATCAGCCTCAGTTCAAGGCTTCGCCGGAGCTCTGGGACCTTACCGGTGTTCTGAACGATCCGGTAGCTCCTCAGATACTTACGGACTCGCTCTCGGACATAAATCTGCAGAGCACATGGGATGCCGCGAAGACTCTGGGTATACCCGGAGATCGGGTCAGCATAAAAGTCCATACGGAGCCGGGCGAGAGCCCCTATGACATCGCCGCTCTTATTTCAAAGGGTGGTGGCCATATAACGGACATTTCGAAGGGCACCAACGGCGGATTCGTTACCGCAGAAGTGAACCCTCAGGGAATACCTGTGCTAGCCTATCTGAACAGCGTGGCATATATTGAGCCTTGGGTAGCTCATACTATCATGATGGCAGATACTGACTGGACAGAGCAAAGCAAAGTAGCTCCATCTTCTGAGTACGAAACCTGTGATGTCTGGAATCACGGAGTTACAGGTGCGGGCGTGACCATCGGAGATTCCGATACCGGACTGAACACCGACCACGAGATGTTCTTCGACCCCTCTTATCCGACGACATATGGCTCTTCCCACAGGAAGGTTCAGGCCTATCATGTCCTCGGAGATAATTCCGTGGATTATGATGGGCACGGCACTCACACGAACGGAGATGCCGCGGGTTATGCCGATCCTACGGGAAGTACGAATGTTAACAGAAGGGGTATGGCCTATGATGCCAGAATCTCCTTCTGCGACATAGGGAAGTCAGATGATGGCTCGGGAACCAACGACAACACTCTTGGAGGAATTCCCGGGGATCTCAACACGATGTTCCAGCTTGAATATGATGATGGTGCCAGAATCAGCACCAACAGCTGGGGCGTGCCGGTGGAGGACTCCAACGGGGACCCCACCAACGCTGAAGGTACTTACAGTGCTGACGCGATGAATACTGATGTGTTCATGTGGAACCACAAAGACTTCCAGGTATTCTTCTCTGCAGGAAATGACAGGAGTTCGAACCCTGGCACTGGGCCCATGACCGTGACGCCGCCGGCTACAGCCAAGAACACAGTCTGTGTTGCTTCTCACAGAGCTGGTTCGAACTGGAACGAAATCTCTACATTCAGCAGTTTTGGCCCCACTAGAGATGGCAGGCTGAAGCCGGATCTCGCGTCCACTGGTGACGGTGTAAACGACTGGGATGGTATGGACTCTGCGGGTAATGATGGGAACATAGATGGGAGTATTGATACCAACTATGTTGGCATGCAGGGTACGAGCATGTCTGGACCCGTTGCTGCAGGTGGAGGTGCGCTTGTCATACAGTACTTCCAGGACGGTTATTATCCCGTAAACTCCAACTCTCCTGTTGCGGCTAACGGCTTCACACCGAGCGCTGCGCTGGTCAAGGCCGCGCTTATCAATGGAGCGAGGGACGCCACCAGTGGAACATACTCTAATAGCCACCCCTATTCCCTCAATGGGCATTCCATGGACTATCCCAATAACGACCAAGGCTGGGGAATGACTGACACAGGTGATTCGCTCTACTTCTATGATGAGAAGGATGTCGGAAGGGAGATGAGGGTCCAGGACTTCACTACTGGGCTTGTCACGGGGCAGAACATCAGCTATGAGTACTACCTCACTGCAAACCAGCCGGTGGAGATAACGCTCGTCTGGACCGATTATCCCGGAACGATGGAGTCCTACGGTGCCCTTGTTAACGATCTCGATCTCACAGTGTCGGATCCTGCTGGGAACACCTACTGGGGTAATAACTACGGTTCCACCAGCAGGGAGTCAGATCCCACCAATCCGGCGGGCCGTGACAGGGTCAACAATGTCGAGTGCGCTCTTATAAAGAGTCCCACTGCCGGAAAGTGGACCATAACCATCGAGGGTGCCAATGTGCCTCAGGGCGCTCAGCCCTTTGCCCTTGTGGTGACCGGAGACTTCGATGACAATGTCGCCGAGATTAACATAGACAAGATTGTGTATGGAGCTCCCGACACTGTGAACATCGAAGTGGTTGATCCGGGCGTGAGCGGAACCCTCCCCGTGATGGTTACCAGCAGTTTCGGAGACTTCGAGAACATAACCCTTACCGAGGTGGCCAGTGGGGCTGGCAGATTTACGGGCAGTATCCCGACCGAGCTGTGGACCGCAACCTCCGATGACGGCAAGCTTCAGGTGAACAACGGCGGAACTCTAACCGTTTCTTACGACGATGCGTCCTCGAGTCTGACCCTTACCAGGACCGCGGATGTGGAGACCGCTACGCCCAAGATAACCGATGTCCATGTTACGGACATAAGCAATGTGGCCGTAACCGTCAGGTGGACCACGGACATTCCTGCGACAAGCCAGGTCTATTACGGAACAACCACCGCTCTCGGAAGCGTTACGACTCTTGACTCCGGTCTGGTGACCAATCACGCGGTTGCCATAACCGGTCTTACCGGATTCACGGACTACTACTTCGATGTTGAGTCTGCGAGTTCGGTAGGCAACACTGCGAGAGACGATAACGGTGGTACTCATTATAGGTTCACAACGGTGGACAATCCGGATGTTCTCGTCATTCAGGAGGACAGCGACCTCGATTCCAGCCATCAGCGTGTTGCGGATTGGGATCTCAGCCTTTCCTATTATGGCTGGTCATACACCGCATGGGAGACCATGGTTTACGGTCTGCCCAGCGTGGATGCGATGAACTCCGCAAAGGTGGTCCTCTGGGATGTGGGTGAAGGCTATCCGCAGCTCGGCAGTGACGAGAGGGCGGTGATTCAGAACTGGATAGGCCAGAGTGGCGTCCAGCGGCTGTACATCAATGGTCAGGATATTGGCTGGGACATGGATGCCGCTGCAGGCGGTACTGATCCGGACAGCACATGGTATCACACATATATGCACGCCACCTTTGAGCAGGACGATGCCGATGGCGGTGGCGGAGACGAGGGTGCTGGCGGCTTCCGCTTTGCGGGTGGTGGTACCGATCCGTTCCGGGTCGTAGGAACATCTCACCAGATAAGTACGGATTTCGTGAGCACAGGCACTGGCACCAATGAACAGGACCTCGAGCAGGACATATACGGCACGGGTAGATTCTGGCCAGATGATATAACGAACGATCAGGGAGGAGATGCAACGCCTCCGTGGGACTATAATGGCCATGCTGGTGGTGGCGACTGCTCCGCTATCTCTTACTCCGATTCGTCGTACAGGCTTGTATATGAAGCGTTCACGCACTTTATGCTGCAGGACGACGATACATTCGACACCGCCGGGCATGTATTCGGAACCGATGTGGACCCGAACAGGGCGTATATCGCCGACGAGTCCCTGATCTATCTGCTCGGTGAGGACCACCCTGATGTTCATGTGACTGCACCAAACGGTGGAGAAACGCTCTCAGGTACGACCACCATAACATGGGAGGTACCCTCTGGCGGAGTGGCTGCTAGTTCCTACGATGTGCAGGTGAGCCCTGACGGCGGGCAGTCCTATACCACCATAGCCAGCGGACTTACCGGTACGAGCTATTCGTGGGATACCACCTCATTCCTCAACGGTGACACCTATGTGGTGAAGGTGATCGGATACGGAACCACCCTGCAGGGGTACGATGTGTCCGACGCCAACTTTACCATAGACAACGGAGCCAGCGGAGATTGGGAAGGTCCGGTCATCGTTTCCGGCAGTATAACATCGGATCCAGAGGGTGTGGAAGCAGGTCAGCCTTTGACCATCACCGCCACTGCGGACGATTCCGCAAAGGGTGATTCCAACATCGCCGCAGCCGAGTACTTCATCGGGAGTACTGGGGCCGACGGAACCGGAACCGCGATGTCTGCCACTGACGGTACCTTCGATGCGGTGATAGAGGATCTCACATGGTCCGGAAACGCTCCGTCTACCGATGGAAACTATACGCTGTATGTGCACGCTCAGGATGCCGCTGGGAACTGGGGAGGATACACAAGCATAGTAATACATGTCCTGCCCTCGACTACCGCTACGCCCACCTTCGACATCCCTGTCCATCTCGGATGGAACCTTATATCCTACCCGCTTCTCGCGAGCGGCGATATCGAGACGGTCCTGAACGACGATGTGGTATGGGACTACGCTCAGTGGTACAACCCCACGGATACCGGCGACCACTGGAAGACGCATGTGGTCGGCAGGGCGAGCAACGACCTGACCTCTATGGACAACACCATGGGTGTATGGCTCCATGTTACCAGTGTCGGTGACGGCTATCTTACTGTAAGCGGCAACGCACCGACGAGCACCGCGATTCCGCTGTCTGCCGGCTGGAACCTTATCAGCTATCCTGCTTCCGGTTCTGCGGTCATGGACTCTGCAGGACTGCCGAGTTCGGTGACAAAGATCGCGCAGTACGACAGCGCGGCGACATATCTGGTGTCAGAGGTTGCGGACTGGACCACGAACAGCTTCGTGCCGGGCAATGCGTACTGGATTTACACCACCGCTGACGCCACATGGACCGTTACCTACTGAGCTGAAAAACTAAAAACCCTTTCACTTCTCTTTATTTTTCACTGAGACAGTTGTATATATAGAATTGACAGTTTTGTTGAGTACGGTTATTTTTTCGTTTTTCTATGTCCATGCTCGTTCCTCCTTTC
>CAZKII010000072.1:0-1097 GCA_964552865.1 uncultured Thermoplasmata archaeon
ACAAATGTCCTGAATGATACCGCAACATGGACGCACACCGCATGGACTAACAGCGAGACAATAGGCCTCACAGTAAGTGGAGCCCAGGACCTTGCAGGCAATATCCAGACCTCTTACTCCTGGAGTTTCACAACCACAACGCCGCACGCAGCCACGGCAACGGGCCCGACAAATGTTGCTCCCTCAAATGTTGCCTCAATAACAATTACATATACTTACGATGCCGGCACAGCGTCTGTCGATCTATATTACACAACAGACGGCGGCACGACATGGAACTGGATTGGAAACGACCCGACAATAGACGGCTCTTACGGATGGACAATTCCTGCAGATGGCACATATGGATGGATAGCAGTCGGTGATGGCGAAGCCGCACCCGCCGGAGGAGATGTTCCAGAAGCCTCCTCTTACACCTATGATGGAACAGCTCCGACGGTTATCAGTACAACCCCACTCAATGCTGCAACCGGAGTCTCCATAAGCCAGCCAGTAATCATAAACTTCTCCGAGCCGATAGATCCCTCCACATTTTCCTTCACCTGTGAGCCGGATCCGGGTGGATGGGGTGAAGTATGGAATGCTACCAATGAGTGTGTCACACTCACACACACGAGTTTTGTGCTCAATACAAAATACTGGATGAATATAACCTCTGCGAACGATACGGCTGGAAACCCCCTTGCAGGAACTTATTCCTTCAATTTCACCACAGAGTTGGCAGATACCACACCGCCTACAGTTATCTCCTATTCTCCGACGGGAACGGGAGTCCTTCCAAATTCTGTGGTGAGCATAACATTCAGCGAGAGCATGAACACGACAAGCGTAGAGAGTGCGTTTTCCATAAGCCCCGTTATTGGAGGAACTTTCTCATGGAATTCTGCAAACACCACTGTGACATTCACTCCGTCTTCGGATCTTTCTTCTGGCACAACCTATACAGTCACAATAAACGGAAGTATAGCGAAGGATGTTAACAGCAATACGCTTGATGGCAATGGAAACGGAATCGCCGAAGGGTCGCCCCCCGACGATTATTCGTGGAGTTTTACAACGGAAGTACCGGACACCACACCGCCTTCGATAACAATAAC
>CAZKII010000072.1:1197-6911 GCA_964552865.1 uncultured Thermoplasmata archaeon
CTGTGGAGGTCAGGGCTACGGATGGTGCAGGGAACACAAATACGGCTACGGTGACATTCACAGTTGATACTGTTGCACCGGTAGTAAGTATAACATCCCCCACGGAGAACACATTGTTTAACACTGGGAATATCACTGTTGTGTGGGGTGCTAGCGATGCAACCTCTGGAATTGACCACTATAACTACCGGGTTGACGGCGGCGCATGGTCGGCAGATATTACCGCCACAACTCAGATAGTTTCGAATCTGGCTGATGGAGCGCATACCATAGATGTACGGGCGGTTGATAAAGCGGGGAACGAGGGGACTGCCAGTGTATCCTTCACTATTGATACGACGGCCCCGATAGTCATAGATCACTCTCCGACAGGCATGAATGTCTCTCTGGATTCGACAATTAATGTTACCTTCTCGGAGCCTATGGACCTTTCATCCGTCCAGATAGTGCTTAGCGGCATCACGGGAACGGTATCGTGGAGCGGAAACACTGCGATATTCACACCAGACGAGAATCTCACTGCTGGAACTCTATATGTCGTGAATGTGACTGGAGAGGATGTTGCAGGGAACCGTCTTGCCCCGTACTCATGGAACTTCACCACAAAGAGTGGGAGCCCGCCACCGGTAATAACAACACACGCTGGCAGCATATCGGGTGTTGTGATGGATGATAGCGGAAGCCCGGTTGCGGGAGCGACGGTGAGCGTTGAGGGTACGAATCTAACCACCATTACAGACTCCGATGGCCACTTCCTTCTGGAGAATGTCAGCGTTGGCCAGCACACTCTGAGCATCAGCGGAGATGGATTCTTGGACAGCACGGCTTCGGTTACCGTAACCGAAGGTGAAACTAGCACAATAAATCCGGTGCTTCACCCCATTAGTTCGCAGCCGCCCAAAGGTGGATTCCCCTGGTGGATTATCATACTGGTGATTCTCGGAGTGCTGGTGATTGGAGCAATGTGGATGAAGAAAAAAGGCGGAAAGAGCAGCCTCGATGAGTGGGAAACAGGAGAAGAAACCCCCGTTCCTGAGGGTGAAGGCGCTTCAGCCAGTGAAGCGGAGGATTACTCTCCTCTACCTCCTTCTCCATCCATACCAGCAGAAGCACCGGCCGCAGGTCATCCTCCTCATGCCCAGGAAAATGCGAAGGCGCCCCCTTCACTCAGCAAAGACGAGCTAATAGCAAATCTGGAAGCGGCGTATAGAGAGGGAAGAATTTCAGAAGAACTCTATCTTCAGAATCTGGAGAAGTTTAGGAGGCAATAGATCGCTCTTAATATGTTGAGGACATCTTGGGGCACTCTGCCCGTTAGCCTCCCCCTCCTTAACCTATAAATACTCCTCCGGTTTCCCTCGCTTAATGAGCATCGACTTCCTTATCTCGGTGGTCGTGGCCGTGCTTGCCATAGTCAACCCGCTTGGGAACATTCCGTTCTTCGTGTCCCTTACTGAGGATTATCCGGAGGACATGAGGAGGAATGTCATACGGAAGACGGTGGTCTCCGCCAGCCTTATCCTCCTTATATTCGCTTTCTTCGGGAAGTATATCTTCTATGTCTACGGCATAACCATTCCTTCGTTTCAGATCGCGGGGGGTGTCCTTCTGTTTCACATAGGCTTTACCATGCTTAACGGCCGCCGGCCCGGGACAAAACTGACGGACAGGGACAGGGAGGAGGCTCTCAACAAGGAGGCGGTGGGGATCGTTCCTCTGGGAATCCCCATGTTCGCGGGTCCCGGTGCCATAACCACGGTGATGATATATGTTTCTCAATCAGAGGATGTTTTCGATATGCTCTCGGTCGTAGTGGCTGTTCTGAGCACCATGTTTGTCGCTTTCATCCTTCTGAAGTATTCCCGGCAACTCTTCGATAAAATCGGCCACTCTGGAACCCTCGCATTTTCCCGAATAATGGGTTTGATCCTCACTGCCGTGGCGATGAACTTCATAATAGAAGGGATTCACGGAGCTATCCAGATATATTTCTGAACGGGGAAAAGAGGTGTGAAAGGTTTTACATCTTTATGAGGTCCGCCCCCTGATCCACAGTGATCCTGCACGGGGTCGGCATCTTCATGGCCGCCTTTCTGAGCGCTGTCTTGGCCGTAAGGAAGTGCTGAGGTGTGGTCCGGACGATATAGACCGCCTCTCCGGGCTTCATTCTGGCCGCGGTGCCCACGGCCTTGCCGAAGGCCTGTCTCATCCCGCTGGAAATCCTATCCGCACCGGCGCCGGTGGCCATCTTGTTCTCCCTGAGAACGATGTGCGGATAAACATGGACATTCAGGTGATAGTTCATGGTACCTGCCCTTTTCTGGAGGTATCTGTTGGCCGAGATACGGCCTGCCTCGAGAGCCGTGTGCCTGACCTGAACCCTTTCCTTGACCCGGAGGCTGAGGACCACGGGGAACTCGCCTTTTATGTTCCCTGTGTTGAACTGGGCAATCCTGAGGTTGGGCACTCCGCCCATGTACTCTCTTCTCGTGTAGGCCATGCTCTTGACCGCTCTGTACATCTTGGCAGGTTTTCTGACCATATTATCACCGTAATTACGCTGGTTTGGGCCATAAATGGTTGGTGTATATATAGGTTTCTAAGCCGTAGGGCCCGGCTATGCCCTCCTTCCGTGGATGATGTAGCCTGTGTGGCCGAGCATCTGGAAGTCCGGCCTCACGCCGCCGCTGTGGACCACCATCTCTCTGCTCAGCAGTTCCGTGGCTTTAACGCCCCAGAACCCTGCTCCCCTCATGTCGTTCACTATCTTCTCCAGCTGGTTCACCGTGGGGACATATACGCACAGATGCCCTCCTCTCTTAAGGACCCGCTCCGCATGGACGAGAGCCGTCCACGGTTCGGGGATGTCCATTACGAAGGCGTCTGTCTCTCCCTCGTAATCCGCTCCGAGGTCACCTCTTCTGAACTCAACGACATGCAGAAGGCCGGCGCTTTTCAGGTTTTCCATGGCGATGCTCTGATGCCTCTCGTTCCTGTCGTAGCTTATCACCTTTCCGTCGGGATAGACCGCATTGGCCAGCATGGTGGTGAGGAAACCGCTGCCGCTCCCCCCCTCTATCACCGTGTCTCCGCTCCTGAGCGAGCAGAGAGAGACGATCAGGCTCGCATCCTTCAGCCCCACGATCTGCGGCCCCCTTTTCATCCTTTCCAGCAGGTCTTCCAGCGACGGTCTGTACACGCGAAACCTCTCAGCTCCTATGCTCAGTTCATCCCCTTCGGTCATCTGAAGAATATTCGAGCTGTCCACTATTCCGAGGCCTTTCACCCGTTTCATCTCCCCGTCCAGCGTGATAAGGAAGCTCTTTTGCCCGACCAGAAGCACGGTCTCTCCTTTCTGGAACATGAGAGGCTATATGTAGGGGGATATAAGGATTTTTGCATGAATTTCGTAAAGGATGGCGGAAACTATATATATCAGAACAGTGTTTTTTAATGGATAGCATGGAAGATTATCTCAAGGGGTTCTTCGGGCCGGGGCGCAAGGATGTTGTTGCCAAGATAATAATGGGTCTTCTGCTCTTCCTTCTGGTAACATACATCTATTCGGCTACATGGCAGGTAGCGGATTACTGGGCCGTGGGCTGGCCTCTTCACTTTTCGGAAACATGGGGCCCCTGCTTTGGGGATGCTGTATGTGAGAGAAGCAACTATTTTGCGCTTGCATTTGACATCGTGTTCTGGTATCTTGTCTTCTGCCTGATCGATTTTGTTCATCATCTGGCAACAGAATAGGCTGATATAAAAAAAATGAAAAGTGGAGGAGGAAGGTGGTGGGGATCGGCCTCAGGCCGCAGTACCCTTCATGGCGTACTTGCCCGAGGTCTCCCGGTAGTTGGTGTTGTAGACCCGGTCCTCCATCTCGTTGATGAGGTCCAGGAGTTCGGAGACATCCTCTCCCTCCACATACTTGGCCAGAAGGAGCTCCTTCATGTCCTCTATGCTGTGCGTTTTCATCCATTCTTCGACTTCTTTTTCGCTTCTGTTGCGGTTTCCAAACAGTTTCATATGCATCCCATCCTGTCGGACATTTTGTCCGACGAACATGCAATAAGCGTCATACTATTTATAGTTTTCGTTGCGTGCGCCAAGTTATCGATATGTTGCAAGTATCTGCGCAAAACACCTCACCATGTTTTATATAGTGTGTATGACGGTTCGTCCTCTGATTGTCAGACAATCACTGCATCTCTCTGAAGTACTTCTCCACGATGTCCATGGCCCGTTCTATGTTCTCTCTGGAGTTGGCGTACGAGAACCTGATGTGCCCTTCCCCTGCCTCTCCGAAGGCGGACCCCGGGGCCGAGAGCACTCCTCTCTTCAGTATCTCCATGGACAGGTCCTCCGACCTTATGTCCGCGTCGTAGGAGGGGAATGCATAGAAAGCTCCCTCCGGCTTGAGCGGGTTCATTCCTGGGATCTCCTGAAGCCTGCGGTATATGAGGTCCCTTCTCCTCCTGAACTCCGCCACCATCTCCTCGATGTAGTAGAGGGACTCTTCGAGGGCCGCAAGGACTCCGTACTGTATGGGTGTGGGGGGGCAGGCTATGGTATGATAGTGCACCTTACCGAGCCGGTCCATTATCTCCTCTGATGCGGCCACATACGCTATCCTCCATCCGGTCATGGCGAATGTCTTGGAGAATGAATTTATCAGCACCAGATTGTCGTAGTGAGAGGCGAAGGATGTGAACTCCTTTTCATAAACTATCTCGTCGTAAACCTCGTCGGATATGATCACAAGGTCGTGCTCCTCCGCGAATCTCGATATTGCCACGACATCCTCTCTGGAAAGGACGGCCCCGGTGGGGTTGGAGGGCGAGTTCACGATAATGGCCTTTGTTCTGGGGGTTACGAGGGATTCCAGCTCGTTTATGTCCGGGATGAAGCCGTTCTCGTACTTCAGCGTGTACCTCACGCTCTTTCCGCCTGCGAGATGCACATCAGGCTCGTATATCACGAAACCCGGTGTGGGCACCAGTACTTCGTCCCCTCTGTCGATAAGGGTCTGGATGGTGGTCATGAAGCCTTCGGTGGCGCTAGCGGTCACCATAATGTTGTTCCTGCCGACATCCGGTCTGTATCTTCTGACCCTCTCCGCTATCTTGTCTCTCAGGGCGGGGATGCCCATAGTGGGGCCGTAATTGTTCTTCCCTTCCCTCATGGCCTTCTCGACGGCATCGATGGCCTCCTTCGGGGGCTGAAAATCCGGCTCTCCGAGGCCCAGGTTGATGGTCTCTTCCGTTGCCAGGTCGAACATCTTCCGGATTCCGGAGAACTGAAGGTCTCTAACCCTCTCTGCGAATTCTACCATGGACCGGCAATCCTCTCCTTCTTAATTAATCCTTCGGGAAACATGTTACCACCTGTCAGTGTGGTTTTAATATATGGAATCGTGATGCGTGGCCATGGACCCGTTGAAAATAGGAGTGGTCGCCATTCAGGGCGATGTGAGCGAGCACCTCGATGCAGTGGAGAGAGCAGGGGCCGGAGCGGGAATCCCTGTCCGCGCGGTGCAGGTGAGGCGGCAGAGGGAGCTTGAAGGGGTTTCTGGTCTGATACTTCCCGGTGGAGAGAGCACCACCATATCAAAGCTTCTGGTCAGATTCGGCCTGCGTGATCTCATCAGGGATATGGTGAAGGCCGGGACTCCCATAATGGGGACATGTGCAGGCGCGGTCCTGCTGGCCAGCAGG
>CAZKII010000073.1:0-1205 GCA_964552865.1 uncultured Thermoplasmata archaeon
AAAGCATTCGCACCGAAGCAAGGTTTAAATCAAACCGATGTATCACCCACTGATTACCATGAAATTCAGAGGGATGGACCTTGTGAGCATCCGGGACCTGACGGTTCCGCAGATGAACAGAATTATGGATGTGGCCGGGGGAATGGTTCCCATCGCAAAGGGGGAGAAGGTCAGTAAACTGCTGGACGGAAAGATTCTGGCCACGCTTTTCTACGAGCCATCTACCCGGACAAAGCTGTCGTTCGAGAGCGCGATGATGAGGCTCGGCGGGAGGGTCATAGGATTCTCCGACCCGAAATCCAGCTCGGTCGCCAAGGGCGAGACTCTGGCCGACACCATACGGATGGCTGATGCCTACTCAGACCTTATAGTCCTCAGATACAGGAACGAGGGGGCCGCCCGACTGGCTGCCGATTTCTCAGAAGTACCTGTGATAAACGCAGGGGACGGGGCAGGCCAGCACCCGACCCAGACCCTTCTCGACCTCTTCACCATGAGGGAGGAGATGGGAAAGATCGAGGGGAAGCACATCGCACTTCTGGGGGACCTGAAGTACGGAAGGACGGTTCATTCCCTCTCCGAAGCTCTGGCCATGTTCGGTGCAAAGCTATCATTCGTTTCTCCGAAGGGGCTGGAGATGCCTGCGGAGACCGTGGAGAATGTTCAGAAGCTCGGGAGCGAACCGTTCATAACCAACTGCGTGGAGGATGTCATCGGAGATGTGGACATCCTGTATGTAACGCGAATCCAGAAGGAGAGGTTTGCAGACCTTGCGGAGTACAAGAAGGTGGCAGGGAGCTTTCAGGTGAACATGGAGCTGCTTGAAAAGGCGAAGAAGAGCATGAGGGTCATGCACCCTCTTCCGAGGGTTACGGAGATTGACCCGGAGGTGGATTCCACCCCCCACGCCCTCTACTTCAAACAGGCATTCAACGGCGTTCCGGTCAGAATGGCGCTAATGGCGCTGATAATGGGGGCGGTAGAATGAAGGAACTGAAGGTTTCTCCGATAAAGGAAGGGACGGTCATAGACCATATCGAATGCGGCATGGCCCTGAAAGTGCTGAAGATTCTGGGGCTGACAGAGGAGCCTCCCGAAAACACCACCAGCGTCATAATCCATGTTCCGAGCTCAAGGGGCTGCAAGGACATCGTAAAACTGGAGAACAAGGAGCTTAAGAAGAAAGAAGTGAATCAGATAGCACT
>CAZKII010000073.1:1305-6612 GCA_964552865.1 uncultured Thermoplasmata archaeon
GGCACCAGATTGTCGTACTCCTGCCCGTTGCCAACGAAAATGACCGGTTTGCCGACCGCATGGGCTATGGACAGGGCCGCACCCCCCTTGGCATCGGCGTCTATTTTCGTGAGGACCACTGCGTCAATTCCCACGGCCTCGTCGAACTTCTGGGCCTGCTCCACCGCATCGTTCCCCGCGAGAGCGTCACCCACGAATATTATCATGTCGGGCTTCGCAACCCTCTTTATCTTCTTCATCTCGTCCATGAGGTTGGTGTTGGTCTGCATCCTCCCGGCAGTGTCTATCAGGACCACATCCTTGTACCTGGCCTTGGCATGCTCCACCGCATCGAACGCCACAGCGGCCGGGTCGCTCCCCGCCTTCTGCTTTATCACCTTTATGCCGAGCTTGTCGCCGTGAATCGTTATCTGCTCGATGGCTCCGGCCCTGAATGTATCTCCGGCGGCCATGACCGATGTCAGACCCATCTTTTTCAGGCGGTATGCAATCCTGGCGATGGTTGTGGTCTTTCCACTCCCGTTCACCCCAATGAACATGAGAACAACCGGCTTTTCGCTCTCTTTCACGAATGAGTCAAAGTCGATCTTACCCACAGATAACGCTTTCTTTATGGCGTTGCGCAGGGCCGCCTCTATGGCATCCTCGGGAGAGACACCACGGCTGATCCTCTTCTCCAGAAGCTCTTCCTTGAGGTTCCGCTTTATCTCCTCTATAACGGGAAGAGCCACATCGGCCTCCAGAAGGGCCAGCTCGAGGTCCCATAGAATATCCTCCAGCTTCCCCTCCTTTATCCTCTTCCCCTTCTCGGAAAAGGCCTCGTCCGGCTCCACGATCTCTCTGCTCTTCTCCTTTATGCCGAAGAGTTTCTCCTTCAGTTTCTCGAACATCGACCCACCCGCTCACTGCTGGTGCTTTGCGTAGTAATCGCTGAGGATTATGCTGAGTTGAGTCGCTCTATCGTTGATCTGCCGGATGCTCTCGTCCACCTTGGACAAGGAGGATTCGAGCTCTTCCACGCGCTTCTCGAACTCGCTGATGGCCCTGTCGAAGTCCTCCTCGCTGTAATATTCCGCCCCGAGGGCCAGCATGACCTTCTTCTTCCCGACAACCGCCGGCAGGTATGTCCCTCCGCCTATGGGCACGAGGATCTCGGTGCCCTCCTTCGCGTTGCTGTACTCCTTCAGGGTCTCCAGTCCTCTCTTATGCTCGTTGAGGGAGGTCTCTATCAGCTCCCTGTGCTTTGCAAGGGTGTCCAGCTGAGCCTTGTACATCTCCAGCGTCTGAACCGCATTGTTCAGGTCCTGCTCGCTTATCTGCTCCTCTTCGGACATTCAAGCACCGTTTTCCAGCTTATACCTGACCACAGGGTCCTCGATCTCCTCTGGCTTCAGCTCCACGACATCGTCTATGACCACGAACTTTCTCTCCACCTTGTGCCTGCTGCCCATGATGGAGTAGGCCATCTCGATGGCATCCTTCTCGCTCTGTCCCACGAATTCCTTGGAGAACTTCTGCCAGTTATCCGGAGTAACTCTCATCTTTCCGCTTATCCTGAAAGCCTTCATGTCTTCACCTATGTGCCATAAAAGGAACCCCTATTTAAAAACTTTCACGGTCTACACAGGGCTCAGCCTGAACAGGCAGACCTCGTTCCCCATGGACATACACTTCTCTTCGGTGGCGTAGTACTTCTTCCCCAGTATTCTGGAGATTATGCCGGACAGGTATCCGCGGGTGAAATCACAGGAGGGCATGGTCCGTGAGCCGTTCGCTCTGGCCTCCAGAGATTCCTCGAAAACAACGCTCATGCGAACCCCGTCCGCGAGCAGTTTCGCCCTCCCCAGACCGATCTCGTGCCATATCTCCTCGAACACACCGGGGAGGCCATCCATGTCCGCATCCAGATTGAGCTTCTTCATGATCTCATATCCGCTCCTGTAACCGTATCTGAAAAGGACACCCCCGGCCACCTCGTCGTCCAGAAGCCCGGATATCTCCTTCCTCAGGGTTGCCAGACCCTCCACGGGCATGATGTAAAACTCGGTGAGATATATCTCATCCGCCATTGGTGCCCCCCCTGTTCCCGTGCCTCTCCATTATGGCTGTGGCCAGCGTGAAAAAGAGCCGCTGAACCCCGTCCCCCTGCTTCGCGCTGGTGAGGAAGAACGGAGCGTTTATCTCGGCGGAAAGCACCTCTATTTCGTCGATGCTCACCTCAATATCACTCACAAGGTCCGCCTTGTTGGCGGCGATGACGAGAGGGACCCCCGGAGCCACCCTGTAAAAATGCTCCGCCCAGTTCTTCACCTCCAAGAATGTCTCCCTGCGGGTGAGGTCGAATACGAGGATACCCCCTGCGGAGCCCCTGTAATACGCAAGGTGCAGGCTTCCCTTCTTCTCTCCGAGCATGTCCCAAATGAAGAGAGAAAGCGAGGTCCCTTCCATGTCCAGCTCCTTCTTGGTTATCTTGGTGCCGATGGTGTTTATGTACTCATCGCTGAAGATGTCGTAGACATAGCGGCGGATGAGCGATGTTTTGCCCACAGAATGCTCGCCGAGCATGACCACCTTCTTCACGATATCACTCATTCTCATCCTCCTCGAAAAGAACGGAGCGTTCGTAGTCGGAGACCATCTTGGCCATGAGTCCCTTCCCCTTCTGCTCGCCGTACATCCTCTGAATCTCCTTCTGCTTCTCCAGCCACTCGCGGATGGAGTCGCGGATGACCTCGGACGGGTTGAAGTTGTGCTCCCTGCAGAACGCAAAGAACTCGGTGGCCGTGTCCGAGAAGTCTCTGGTGACGGAGATGTGTATCTGGTCTCCGGGCCGGTATTCCTTCGTCTTCTTCATCTGCCCACGCTCGTGTCATGCGGTATTGTGTCATGGTATTTAAACCTGATGTAAGAGTATGTACAAACTTGTACATGTATGTAACCGCCTGTGATAACCTGTAATTACATAGTTTAACAAGGTTTATAAACCCTCACGGCAAAGTATAACTGTGAAAATATGGATGCGAAAAGAGAGAACGAGGAACATTCGACCGAGTACCTTGAGCTCCTGAAGGAGAACTACTACATCTCCGGATGGGCGGTGCTGGACTACACCGGCGTCATGGTGGAGGGCAGTCTTCCGACCGGCCTCAACCCGAGCAGGTTCAGCACCACCATATCGACTCTGGTCATATCCTCGCAGAACAGCACCAGGAAGGTGTGGAATGTGGCCATATCACCTGTGGTCATACCGTACGACAACTACCTCGTAATCATATTGAGCGCAAGAGGGAACAGGATATTCTCTCTGCTTGTGGACAAAACCCTTTCCGTGGGCAGAATGACAAGCCTGATGGGTCATCTGAAGAACCACATGGATCAGGCTGAATCGGGCCGTGCCGAACAGGGCGATAACGGAGGAGGCCGCCCTGCAAGAGCCACGACCTGATGCGAGAGGGGGAGCGTCCCCCTCTCAACCCCTTTACAACTCAGGATGAACCTCTCCTCATTTTTCGGGAAACGGGAACGGGTGGTTCCCCCCCCCCCCTTTTTTTTATTTGGGGGGAGAAAAGGTAAATCATAAATACGGAATAGACTATCGGCCATGCAAGCGGCTGTGATCTAGGGGCTATGATTGAAGCTTCCCAAGCTTCCTGCCCGGGTTCAAATCCCGGCAGCCGCACCAAATTTTTGAATGGATAAATTAAAGGGGCTGGCGGGATTTGAGAGCCGCAACACAAACTAATCAACAGGGCCAATTATCCAAGTGCGACGAATTCTGAGGGGGCTGGCCAAATCGGATAAAAGCGACCGAAGAAGAATTATCCACACGCTCAACCTTAGTGCCAACTAACCAACCGGACAAACTACCCCAGAGGGAGAAACTCCAACCTTCAAACGAGCACCTTCACTCTCTTTTAATTCTGTACGGAACGAGTTCCTCTCTCTCCCATTCCTTTAAACCGACTATGCTCCAATCCCTGAATCTAATGGGCTTCCCGGAGGCCTGCTTGAGGTGGCTTATGTACTCCTGACGATAATACCAGTCCATTTTTATGGCAAGCAGTGACTCTCCCTGGCCGAACTTGTCGTCTGCGGCCCTGAAGTCAATGACAGGGTAGAAGTATTTCTTGGTAATGAGGATGTATGAGACCTTTTCAAAGGGCAAAAAACCGGACGGCCACTTTATGCCCTCTTTGCAGATGATGTAGTTATAGTTGAGAATGTTCTTTTTAAAATTGGATATGTTTGATAGCCTGAAAATTACCTGAAAAAAGATTGCTACAATGAACAGAGCGAGGAACAGTTCTCTCAAATCTCGAGACATGGGAAAGAAGACTACAAAAAAGAGATACACAAAGTATACTACCATATAACGAATAAAATAGGCCTGACCAATGCGATTGGAAATATCATATTGGGCCTCGAGAGGGCCGCAGTAGTATTTTACAAAGTCGCTATCCTCCGCCGGATTAAACAACTCGGTGCAGTTCTCCTTGTTATATCGTGGCTCGGGTTTTCCCGACCAGTAACCACCTGTTTCGATATATCCCTCCATTACGCTCCCGTCCTGCGATTTACCTTGCCCGTACATATAGCGATGCAATACACAAAGGAACATAGCAAAACCATAATTTAAGCCTTTGGTCTTTGGTTATTGTTTTCGGGTGGAGAGGACATGCCAAAGATGGTGACCCGCCCACAGGGCCAGTGAGCGAGGAAAATTATTTACACCCTCAACCTTAGCGCCAACTAACCAATCGGACAAATTGCCCCAGAGGGAAAAACGGAACACCTAGGCGGCTTACCTTGATTTTCTCTTCTCTTTCTTCTTGTCAACCAGTTCAGGGTTCATAAGCCTCTCCAGAACTTCTTTACCTGTGGGACTCTCTTTTTCAGGAAAGATCACCCTGTCTCCATTTGAAAAGACTGCATGAACGGTACGACCTACAATTTCCCAGCTTAAAAGTTCCCTCCAAAGATGATGATACTCCTTTCTTCCTTTTCTGTAAGTTATGCCAGAGTCCATCATTTTTATATCTCTGGCCCTGCTAAAGTACCTTACAAGGAGTCCAAGAATAAGCATCCCACCCATTATCAAAATATAAAAGGTGACGGCGCATAAGATATTCTCCCCAAGGAAGTAGAGTGAGATTACAAGCAAAAATAATGGCACAGAAATCCCTACTATGATTGCGATAAAAAACTTGTGGAGATATTTTCTCTCGTCTACGTTACGCACAAGCCATTCCTCCCTATCTTCACCTCAACTGACGACACAACCCCATATACCCCAACACAGATTTAAAG
>CAZKII010000074.1:0-1551 GCA_964552865.1 uncultured Thermoplasmata archaeon
CTCCAGAAACCTATATCTACTCCCACACATTTCAGCATCCATGAAAGTCAAGGTGGCCCTTGCCCAGATTGCGCCGGAGATGTGCGGTGTTTCCGCCAACCTCGAAAGGATGCGGGATGTCCTGTCAGAAACCGATGCGGAGCTGGTGGTGTTTCCCGAGATGTTCACCACGGCCTACATGTGCAGGGACGAGCACTTCCGCCTTGCGGAAGGAATGGACGGTAAGGCCGTGTCCGAAATCCGGGAGATGGCCGGAAGCACGGGAAAGCACATAATCACTGGGATTGGAATCACGGAAGGGAGAAGGCTGTACAACAGCGCGCTTTATGTCTCACCGGACGGAGAGGTAAAACGGTACGACAAGATGTTCCTCCCCACCTTCGGGCCGTTCGAGGAGAAGATATACTTCACCGCAGGAAAAGAACCGGTGATGATAGAGACCCCCTTCGGAAAAATCGGCCTCATAATCTGCTACGACATCTTCTTCCCCGAGCTGGCCAGATACTACGCCCTGAACGGAGCGGACATGCTCGTCGTCCTTTCGGCATCCCCATCGGTCACCAGAAAGTTCTTCGAGAACATAATGGTCTCGCGGGCCATTGAGAACACCGTCTTCCTGCTCTACGCCAACCTCATCGGAACGGAGCTAAACCTCACATTCTGGGGGGGAGATACCATAGTGGGGCCGAGAGGAGATGTGAAGGTAAAGGGCCCGTACTTCGAGGAGGAGATCGTGGAGGCGACTCTGGATTTGGAGGAGCTGGAAACGGCACGGCGGCTAAGACCGAGCGTTGCGGATGCCAGAGATGACCTGCTGGAAATGCTGAAGAAACGGACGGAGAGCGAGGAATGAAGTACCACACCCACTTAATAATGGGGGCCACGGCGGGCATAATCATAGCCTCCCATACAGGGCAGTTCATCCCCCTATTCGCGATAATCGGCGGAGTTGCCGGTGTCATGCCGGACATGGACATATACGCCGACAAAGCGCATATCGCTGCACACAGAGGTGCATGGAGCCACAGCCTCATGGCCTCGATTCTGGCGGGGATCCTGTCATTCGCACCCCTGTATTATCTCGGATACGGCATGTTCTCCGTCTATGTGTCGATAACAGTCTTTGCCGCCTTCTTCCTCCACGCCATCGCAGACACTTTAACATACAGCGGGACATATCTCTTTTATCCGCTTTCAAAATGGAGGTACAAGGGCTTTGTGAAGTACAATAACCCGGTTGCCAACTGGCTTCTCATCCTGCTATGCATCGTGGCGCTGATGCTCCTCACGCCGCTGAGGGATTATTTAGGAATCGGATTTTAGAACGGAATCATAGAGGCCCAGAAGCCTCTTTTCCATGACACCCCAGTTGAACTCTTCCTCCGCGGCCTTCCTCCCCTTACGGCCCATCTCCTTCGCTTCTTCCGGATTATCCCGGAGGAACTCCACGGCCTTTTTGAAGGAGTCAGGACTGTAATCTATCGCGATCCCGCATCCTGTCCTTTCGACTACATCGCCGGAGTAGGTGCCTTTCGTGGCCAGCACGGGCCG
>CAZKII010000074.1:1651-6607 GCA_964552865.1 uncultured Thermoplasmata archaeon
AATCGCATGGGCTCCAGAACGCCTATATATGTCAGGATAAAGGCGTCGGGCATCTTTTCGGCGCAATTCCGCAGCCGCTCCGGGTCGATGTCCTCGAGCTCTCTGGCATTGGTAACAGTCACATACAGGCAGGAAAGTGCATCACCCATGGGTTCGCTGGCTGCGATAACCCCGTCGGCTTTGGGTGCCAATCTCTTCTCATACCAGCGGACGAAGAGATAGACGGGGCGGGGAACATCGAACTCGATCATGCTGGCATAGTTCTCGTGGGCGTCGTAAACCACCTTCTTCCCCACCTTTCGGGCGATATTCAGCCCTGCGGGGAGGGTGTCGAAATCGTGGCAGTGAACTATGTCGAAATCCAGCTTTTTCGCCTCTTTCCGTGCGGCCTTCCAGAACTTCAACAGCCCCCTGACCATGGACATGCTGCCGTATGACGACGGGATGGAAAACCTCCGGATTCTTATGCCGTCCAGAACCTCTGTTTCCGGAAACTTCGCATCTCTGTCCCACGCAAAGATGGTGACCTCGTAGCCCCCCTTTATCAGGCTTCTGGCCTCCTTGTAAACCCGCGGGTCCGGGCGGAACGGGTTGGTGAGCAGCATAAGGACCTTTTTTGACACGGCCTCCGATGGAGAACATACGATTTAAGGTTATCGCAGGTCTGACGAATGGGCATGGTTCCGTACGACAGTCTCGACGAAAAGTATATAAAGATGTATGACATACTGTATGACAATGACCACGAAAAGGGTGAACCTGCGGCTGCCGGAAGAGCTGTACGAGGAACTGGAGGCACTGCAGGAAATCAAAGGGGCCACGCTCTCGGAACTGGTGAGGCAGGCCGTTGCGGAATACATTGAGCGGGAAGCACCGTCATGGAACACCGAAACAGTGGAGATAAGGCTGCCCAACGCCCTCGTGGCCGAGATAGAGATGCTCATCCGCAATCAGGTTGTGGCCGACATTGACCAGGCCGCACTCCTCGCGTTCAGGGAATGGTGCCGCTCCGAGGAGGAGCACTACGCAAGAGAACTCCCGGCGGCAGAGGAGAAACTGAGGGAACGGAGCGAGAGGAGAGAGATAGAGATAGGGATGAAGAAAAGGGCCGGAAATCTGCGAAGATTGTGAAAGAGACCCGGTTTTCGGCCGTTGATGAGAAATAGCGAAGGGAAGAAGGGATGCACACGGGGTACGGGTCTGCCCCACCTTTTACCTTAATTTCTTTATTTGTCCTCAGTCCACCCACTGATTTCAACATTCTCCAACTCTGGGTCTATCTCTTTCAGTTTTTCTATGAGGATTTTTGTGTTTTGTTTGTTGAGAACAAGTCCTTTCGGTGGATATTCAAAATAATACATCATACGACTATCTAAATATGTGAGAATCGTATAAATCTCCTTCTTCAAGGGTACTATTTTTGAATCCTTGAATGACCATCTTCCAGTTCTCGCGATGCTTCTTACTTTCGAATAAGGAATCTTCCCTATCCTGCCAGAAGCAGTTTTCCATATAATTTCTTTATCTGGAAAAGCGACATATTTCACATGCAAGTAATGTTCTCTCAATTTAAGTATCGGAAAAGCAAGCAGAAGGATGGAACAGAGAAACAATGTGGCGACTATATATAGCATGATAGAAGCACCTAAAATATACAGAAAAATAAATGCAGGAATTGGGGTGGGGAGAATATAAATAACTCTTTTCCTCACCTCTTCTGGAATTTTGTCCGCCGGATAATTAGCCAACCATTTTATATTCTCAGCTCCGGAGTAAACATCGCCCTGCTTCAACAACTTAACTAAACCCCCTCTTTTTTCTTTAATTTCTCAAGGATGAATTTGATGTAATAGTATTCTGAGTAAACCGCCAACAGCCCTATAGAAAGGATAAAGATTATCGTTAGTACATCAAGAAGAGTGAGACTTATCAACAGGCACAACTTAACAAAATTAAACAGAAATAGTGGAACAAGTAAGATTAATCCACCTAGAATTACAGATGTACTAATACTTGATACCAGTGACAACTTCTGAACCTCTTCTTTAATCATGCAATTCCAACATATCAAAGCCTCACCTCCAATCCACAAGTATCCTCTCCCTCTTAAACATTTTCATGGCCAGCCCGAACACCGCCGCATCTATCAGGAACACGGCCAGCGACAGGAGTAAAAGCATGAAGACGCTGCTCTTTACCATCCCCATGCTCATCATGACGAACAGGACCACCACCGGCAGGACAACGCTCCCGCCAATCTGCTGGGCCGCCCTGACATCGTTCACCTTGGCCGACACGAAGACATTCAGCTCTATGGCCATGATGCAGAAGAGCGGGGCGGTTATCAGCATGGCGATCATCCACTTCATATCCGGCAGGAGTATCCTCCCCACCAGTGGGGCGGTCAGAATGTCGATAAGAAGCGAGAACAGCACGAAGGAGACGAGGGTGGCCAGCATGGTCGGTATGAATATGGCCATGGCCTTTCCCGCGAAGAGCTCGCTGTCCGAGACCGGAGTTGCAAGGACCGGTTCCAGCGTCTTTCCCGTCTTCTCACCGATGAAACTGTATGACGCGATTATCGTGGGCACTATGGCCGGAATGAGTATGAACATGAAGAGCATGGAATCCACCATGAGGGAGATGTAATCGGTCAGGGTTATCTGCCCCGGCTCCGTGCTGTCGTAAAGCCTCGAATCCCTCTTCATCGTGTCCGAAAGCGTGGAGTTCACCACCGTGCAGTTTATCAGGCTGCTCCCCTCCACCGTGGAGTTGAGAATGAAGCTGTCCTTTATGAAAACGCCGGAGAGGTGGGAGGACTCGATGACCGATCGCATTATAAGCCCGTCCTTCACTGTGCTGTTCACTATGACCGAGTTGTTGGCCGAACAGTAGTTGAGATCTGCGGAATCCACATAGTAGCGGTTCAGGTATGGGAACTCCCCCGGCGGAAGCCCCGTTTCGTTCAGGTTGAAGTATGTCTCCGGCCTGTGAAGCGCGATGTAGTTGAAATCCCCGTTATCCTCGAAGAGCGGGGCCACCGGCGTTATGCTTATGACCGGCATCAGGACCGATAGAAGGAGCGGGGTGAGAAGCAGGGTGAATATGATATACCTGTTCCTGCGGAACTGCAGCAGGTCCTTCTTCGCAACCACCCAAGCCATTCCGAACCTGAAGGCCATCAATCCACCTCCCCGGTTATGATCCTGTGATAGACCTCTTCGAGAGTGTGGCTCTCCCGCCTGACCTCGGCCACCGAAAGGCCGGCCTCCGCCAGAACGCGGACCACCTGCGGGCTCACCTCGTCCGGCCTCGCCGATGAAACCTTCAAAAGAGTGCTGTCCATCGCCCGTTCCACAGATACATCGAGTATCCCGTCGATTCCCCTGATTGCGCCGATAATATCCTCTCCTACGCTACCATCCAGCAGGCGAAAGACCGTTCTTTCCCCCCACAGCCCTTTGCTCAATTCGTCGGGACTCCCCACTGCGAGAATGCGACCGTTGAAGATGCCGATTCTGTCGCACAGCTTCTCCGCCTCGTCAAGGTTGTGGGTGTTCAGGAAGATTATGCGCCCCTCGTCCCTGAGACCGCTTATGACCTCGCGGACCATGACCCTCGCTTCCGGATCGAGGCCGGATGTGGGCTCGTCCAGAAATATCACCGACGGTTCGTGTATGATGGTTCTGGCAATGGCCAGCTTCTGCTTCATCCCCTTGGAGAGCGTTGAAACCGCATCGTTCCTCCGGCGGGAGAGGGAGAATTCCTCCAGCAGTTCGTCTATTCTACTTTCGAGCCGTTCCCGGGGTATTCCGTGAAGTTCTCCGAAAAAGCGCAGGTTCTGGGCAGGCGTCAGGTCCTCGTAGAGGCCCGGCACCTCGGGAAGATAGCCGATCTTCTCCCGTATCAGACCCCTGTCCTCCTCGATGCTCATGCCGTTGATCGTGGCCGTGCCTTCGGTGGGCAGAATCAGGCAGGCCAGCATTCTGACGAGCGTGGTCTTTCCCGCACCGTTGGGCCCGAGAAGCCCGAAAACCTCACCATCGTTCACATCCAGATGTACCGAGTCCACTGCGGTCAGCGAGCCGAAGCGTCGGGTGAGGCCCTCTATATGTATCATCGGGGTGTAATGCGAGAGGCATTATATTACATTTCCTTCGGGCAAGTCTTTTAAAAAGCAGTGCGATTCCCTCCCATGGAACATCACGAGGAACTCCTTGAACTCCTGACAGCCGCCGTGGAAAGATGCCCGAAAGGGGACAGAGCCGTGGCCTTCTCAGGGGGTCTGGACAGCTCGCTGGTTGCCCATCTTGCGGGGAAGAACCGAGAGAACGGAGATGTGAGGCTCTACACCGTGGGAATTGATGGCTCCGACGACCTCATTCATGCGGAGGCCGCGGCCAGAGAGCTGGACCTCCCCTTCATACCCATAAAAATCACAGAGGAAGAGGTTATAGGAGCAATCCCGGATGTGGTAAAGGCCATAGGAACTGCTGACCCGGTGCCGGTATCGTTCGAGCTTCCCCTCTATTTCGTTGCAAGAGAATGTGAGGAGAAGATAATTCTTGTGGGGCAGGGGGCCGACGAGCTCTTCGGAGGTTATGCCAGATACTCCAAGATGACGGAAAGGGAGGCAGAGGAAAGGATAAGGGCCGATGTGGAATCCCTCGTATCCTCCGGAATAAACAGGGACAGGAATGTGGCCGCACTCTTCGGAAAACTTCTCTACTGCCCGTTTCTCGAAAAAGATGTGGTGGAATATTCCCTGAAAATCCCCATTGCCGAGAAGATAACCGAAACGGAAAAGAAGGCCGTGCTGCGAAAAACTGCAAGGCTGGCCGGCCTGAACCTCCCTGCAGAGCGGCCTAAGAAGGCGGCCCAGTACGGCTCAGGGGTGATGAAGGTGATGAAAAAAATGGCTAAAAAAGAGGGGATGGGGGTAAGGGAGTGGGTGGA
>CAZKII010000075.1:0-6285 GCA_964552865.1 uncultured Thermoplasmata archaeon
AGATACAGTCTCATCCCTCTTTAAAGTTTGGCGAAATAATTTCCGTACTCTACATCGATTTGGCGATTGCAGAAACCTTTTATAAACGGCCAACATACCACAATCATGAGCTGGACCCTCGCCATGGTGAACGCGTTCTATCACCCGTATATCGGTGGCAGTGAGAAACACATGTACGAGCTGAGCCAGCGGCTGGCCAGAAAGCACGAGGTTGTGGTTATTACATCCAGACTTGAAGATACACCAGAATACGAGGAGCTCAACAATGTGAAGATTCACAGGCTGGATGCCAGACTGCTCAAACTCCCTCACATCTACCCGCCCCCATATCCGCTTTGCAAGGAGGTATATCCTGCAATGGAGCAACTGAACAGGAAATACGGCTTCGATTTCATAAACATCCATGGGAGATGGTTCCGGGACTTTAACAGGGCCATATACTTCGGGAAAAAGAACGGCATAAAAACAGTCCTCACCCTGCACAACGGGAAACCGACAGGCATTGACCCTCTGACGAGCCTTCTCGGCCTCACATACGACAGCATAAGAGGGAAGAAACTGCTCAGGAGCGTGGACAGAATAATCTCCGTCAGCGAGGCAGTGAAGAGAGAGATGGGGGGCTACGGCATAGATACGGGTAAAATAACACCGATACACAACGGCGTAGATACCTCAGTCTTCCGGCGGACAAAACCGAAGTTCAGAGACGAATATCCCCAGTTCGATAAGATAGTCCTCTACCTTGGCCGCATGATCGAGCAGAAGGGGCTTCCATATCTCCTCGATGCTGCGGAAAGGATACATGAAAAGGATGATAGCGTTGGATTTCTAATGGTGGGGAAGGGGGAGAAGAAAGAGCAGCTGATGAAAACGGTCAGAAAGAGGGGCATGGAGAAGTATGTCATATTTCCCGGCTTTATAGAGGAGAAGGACCTGCCTGCTCTCTACTCCTCCGCCGACCTCTATGTCCTTCCGTCGCTCTGGGAGGTTCTGCCCATAAGCCTCCTGGAGGCCCTGTCTGTGGGATTGCCCCTCGTTTCCACGGATGCGGGAGGGAATGCGGAGATTGTGAAGGATGGGATCAACGGATATGTGGTTGGGAAAAGGGACCCGCGAGCGCTTGAGGAGCGTATTGAGAATCTTCTAGCCGATGAGGAAAAAAGGGATGAAATGGGCCGCAAAAGCCGGGAGATTGCACTGAACGAGTTTGACTGGGACATCATCGCGGAGAGGACAGAGAGATTCTACACCGAATGGCATGAGGCATGAGACCTGACAGGTCATACCTGGTTATCGGTTCCAAGAGACATTTCCATTCTTTTCTTTCTTATGTGGGATAGCCCCAGACTTAAAGCTATAACCAGAACTATCAGTATAAGAGTGGCCTTCTCCGCTATGCCCTGGCTGAAGAGAACATAGAATGTCTGGGACATCAGTATTATCAGCCCGTATTTGATCCATGAGCCTATCACGGTGTAGAAAACGGACTTTTTCAGGCTCCAGTTATTTACGGCGACAAAGGCCCCCACAAATGGCAGAACCGGTGCAAACCTGTTTATAAAGATAATCCTCTCATCGGAGGATATCAGCATCCCGCTGTACTGCTTCATCCTTTTCTCTATCCAGAGAGGGACAGCAATGCGCTTCACCGCTGAATAAAGTAGAGTAAGGCCGACGATCTCAACTGTCGAGATGACAAGCATCATGACCAGCCCCCAGAGCGGTGTCGGATCGTACCAGAATATAAGGACAGTGAACAGTTCGGGGAGGGTGGGGAATATCACCGCATCTATGAGGAATATGAGTGCAAGGGCAACCAGCATACCGGCTGGCCCCATAACGCCGAAGAATCCGTAAAGCGCCTCTCCTATGCTGAACACGGATGCCGAAGGGTGCGGTCCTATTTAAGACTGCTTCCAACGCCTCGCTCGATCGCATCCCTTATGACCGCAGCCGACCTGTGGAACTTCTCCATCTCCTCGGTGTTGAAATCCAGCTCTATTATCCTCTCCACACCGTGCTTCCCGATTATGGACGGAGTTCCCATGCATATGCCGTCAACGGAGTACTCTCCCCGGAGGCAGACCGATGCGGGAAGAACCCTTCTCTGGTCCCTAACGAATGCCTCCACCATGTTGGCCAGTGCTGCGGAAGGGGCGAAGAATGTGGCGCCTTTAAGCGAGATCACCTCGGCTCCGCCCTTCCTCGTCCTCTCCACCACATCGTCTATCTCCTGATGGTTCAGAAGCTGTGTCACGGGAATCCCGCCTGCGGAGGAGTAGCGGGGGAGGGGGACCATGGAATCTCCGTGCTCGCCAACCACAAGAGCGTTCACATCCCTGATGGAGATGTCCAGTTTTTCGGACAGGAAATACTCGAACCGTATCTTATCCAGCATGCTCCCCATTCCGAATACCTCGGTCCTCTCCTTGCCGGATGCCTCCAGGGCCACATGGGTCATGACATCCACCGGGTTGGTTACGATCATGAGCTTCGCCTCCGGTGCATACTTCATCACATTCTTCGTTATGTCCCGTATTATGCCGGCGTTGGTGTTCATCAGGTCAAGGCGGCTCATCCCAGGCTTTCTGGCCAGACCAGCGGTTATGACGACAAGGTCGGCCCCTTCCACCGAGCTATAATCCGTACTCCCGGTGACCCTCGTGTCGTACATGAGCCCGCGCGAAGCCTCCATTATATCAAGGGCCTCGCCCATAGGCCTCCCTTCCACTATGTCCACCAGAACAACATCGTCTATCTCTCTTTCAACAATCCTCAGGGCGGCGCCGCTGCCCACCCTTCCTGCACCTATTATGGCGATCATGATGGATAATAGGCACACTGCTTTAAGTCTTTTCGTTCACCTGCCGCGGCGCACGATGGCCAGAAAAAGACCTGCTACGAAGGCCACGGCCAGCATCAACGCACCGAAGAGGAGCGAGATTGAGTCTTTCAGCTGAATCAGGGTTTCACTTATCATGCTCTCCCACTGGATAATCTACCTGCGCTTCCGCTATAAATACTTTTGCATCAGAAATGGCCATTCGAAAAACAGAGGGCACCGAATCAGGAGAACAAAACCCTAAAATAACCCCTCTTCTATCGGGGCGCGATAACATGAAACTGATACTGCTCGGAGCGCCGGGTGCAGGAAAGGGCACCCAGGCCAAGAAGATTGTGGCGGAGTTCGGGATACCTCAGATCTCCACGGGAGACATACTCCGCAAGGCGGTTGCTGACGGCACACCGCTCGGTATGGAAGCTAAGAAATACATGGAGGCGGGCCAGCTCGTCCCGGACGAGGTGGTCATAGGGCTCATGAAGGAGAGACTTCAGGGGGACGACTGCAGGAACGGGTTCATTCTGGACGGATTCCCCAGGACCGTGGAGCAGGCCGAGGCTCTGGAGAGGATAACGGACATAGATGCGGTGATAAGCATCGATGTTGACATGGACTCTCTGGTGGAAAGGATAACCGGGAGGCGGAGCTGTTCGCAGTGCGGTGCGGTATATCACATAAAGTTCAACCCTCCGAAGAAGGACGGGGTGTGCGATGCCTGCGGCGGGCCACTTATCCAGAGGGAGGATGATAGGGAGGAAACCGTCAGAAAGAGGCTTGATACATACATGAAGCAGACATCTCCCCTCATAGAATACTACGGGAAAAAAGGGCTTCTCAGGCCGGTTGACGGAAACGGCCCCATTGACGAAATATACGCCTCCATCAGAGACATACTGCTGGGACTGTGAGGTGATGGCATGGGAGAAGTAGAGAGTTTTGAGGACCTTCAGCTCAGGCCAGAGATAATGAAGGCCATAGAGGAGATGGGGTTCGAGGAACCGACACCCATTCAGAAAGCGGCCATCCCGCCCATAATGGAGGGGAGGGATGTCATGGGGCAGGCGCAGACAGGGACCGGAAAGACAGCGGCCTTCGGAATCCCTCTCATCCAGAAGGTGGAGAAGGGGAAGGGGATACAGGCGGTCATCCTCACACCGACCAGAGAACTGGCCACGCAGGTATCGGAGGAGATCAACAAACTGGGAAAGTATGCGGGAATCCACTCCATACCGATATACGGCGGACAGGCCATATCCGTGCAGGAGAAGAAGCTGCAGAAGAGGCCGGAGATAATAGCAGCCACCCCCGGAAGACTTATCGACATGGTAAAGCGAGGGCACATCAGGCTGGATAAAGTGGGCTTCTTCGTGCTGGACGAGGCGGACCGTATGCTGGACATGGGATTCATAGAGGATATCAAGTGGATACTGAACAGGGTGCCGGATAAGAGGCAACTGCTCATGTTCTCGGCCACACTTCCCATCGCGATAGTGGACCTTGCGGACACGCACCTCAGGAACCCGGTTTATCTGGACATCAGTCAGGACACCCTTGTGGTGCCGGACACGGAGCAGTCCTACTTCATGGTGGGCAGGAGGAACAAGCTCTGGGCCCTCTGCCGCATCCTGGACAACGAGAAGAGCGAAAGGGTGCTGATATTCTGCCAGACGAAAAGAATGGTCGCAGAACTGAACAAACGCCTCAGAGGCTACGGCTACAAATCCGAGGAGATACACGGAGACCTGAGTCAGGCGAAAAGGGAGGAGGCCCTGGGAAGGTTCAGAGAGGGGAAAGCGAGGATACTGGTGGCCACCGATGTGGCTGCGAGGGGGCTCGACATACCGGAAGTGGACCTGGTTGTGAACTACGACACCCCGGAGTACCCTGAGACCTATGTGCACAGAGTGGGGAGAACGGGAAGAGCGGGACGGAGCGGAAGAGCGGTCACATTCGTAACGCAGAACGAGACGCACCTCCTCGATAAGATCGTGCAGTTCGCCGGACAGGCAATCGCAGAGGGGAAGGTTCCGCAGGCCCACGGAAGGGACAGGGTGAAGAGACGCGTGGACTTCGACGAGAAGGCCGACACCTTCGGCATGGTGAAATTCATCATGAATGTGGGCAAGAAGGACGGTGCCACCATGAACGGCATCATAAGGCACATCACCAAGAACAGCAGGATAAACGAGCTGGACATCGGCAAGATCACCATAGGAGAGAACAGCAGCGAGGTCCAGGTGCACAAGAATGTGGCCATGGAGATGGTGAAGAGGATCAACGGCTCGAAGTTCAACGGAAAGACCGTCAACCTGAGGTACTGAAATGGATGCCGACCTCTCTCTTCTGAAGGGACTGAACTTCACATGTCTTGAGGGGTGCGGCTACTGCTGCCTCTTTCAGCCGGATGTTGGGCCCGAGGAAGAGGAGCGGTTGAACGACATGGGGCTCTCGTGGTCAATAACCAGAAGCCACTTCTCCGGCTCCCGCGCCCTCAAACTGCAGGGAGGAGGCGGGGCATGCATATTCCTGAAGAACCGCAGGTGCCAGATATACGAGGACCGCCCGCACTTCTGCAGGGAGTTCCCGTTCCACATATACCTCGGAGAAAGGGCACAGGTGATCCCAAATCTCTCGTGCAGAGGGCTCTGGCTTTCCGAAGAAGGTAACGACAAATACCTTATGCCCTTAAAACCGGCGGAAGAGGCGGCCATGCCCTTCGTACAGCGGATAACCGACGAGATGCTGGATGCACCCCGAAAGACTATGGGGGAATTCCACGCCCTCCTTGAGAAAGAAGGGATGGGCTGCCCCCGTCCGCTCCTGTCAGACATCGCCGCGGCACTGAAGGAAAAACTGACCGACTATGAGGGCATCGCTGCGGTGCTCGAATTCTCATGGGAATACTCGGGCGAGCCTCTGCCTCCGGACGAAATAGCGGAAAAACTCAACGGCTGGGCCCCGGAAACGGACCTGAAGGAAGAGGCTATCGAAGGCGCAAGGGACGCCCTCGGTCTGGAGAACCCTGCGGACCTGCCGGTCTATTCGGCCGAGGACCTTTCGTGGTATATATTCCAGATAAGCGGGGACAGAATAACGAGGAAGAGAATGACGGAAAAGGGGCCGGGCCGGGACACGGGAAGCCTCTCTCTCGAGGATGTTCCGCTGCTGCCGCTGACCGGGGAGGCAAAAGCACTTCTGACGGACTACATAGATACGCTGATAGCGAGGGACGCATTCTACGGCTATGTGGCCTACCTCCTCTCCGAAGAGGGGGTCGAAAGCCCGTTGCTGAACGCATACCTCGGAACACTGGCCACGGCGGTTCTGGATCTCCTCTGGAGGACATCCATGCTGATGCGGTTCGAGGGAAGCGGAGCAAAAATAGACAGGCGGGCACTGATCAACGGCATCGTATTCTTCGACGCCGACATACTGGACGCCCC
>CAZKII010000076.1:0-6233 GCA_964552865.1 uncultured Thermoplasmata archaeon
AATCAGTGGGTGATACATCGGTTTGATTTAAACCTTGCTTCGGTGCGAATGCTTTTAATCCTTCCATCTATTTCCATCCGGTAATATGTTTCGGAGATGTAGGCTTATATCTGTAAAGAACGGAGGGCGCCAGTGATGGAAAAAGAAACCGTGTACTACTGGGATGTGAGGGATAGCGAATTAATGCGCAGAAGAAAAAAATATCTCAGATTTGGCTATGCAGCCATAGGTTCGATAATGGCGGTCTATTCCGCGGTTCTTCTGGCCGTTGTCAGTTCGTTAAGCGCAGAGCGGTTCTGGCTCTTTCTTTCCTTATTTCTGCTTATGTTTGTGCTCTTATTCTTTTCCCTCTGGTTTCTCTTTATTGGTAGGTCGGTGAAGGACATTCTCGGTGGAATAAAACTAACAGACAGATATCTGGATGTCCAGGGACATAAATTTCCTCTTTCATCCATCCTGTACTCGGAAGTGGTCGATTTTATGGGGAGCGGGGGTCTGCCCGGTGTCTTTAACCCCAAGTTGAACACATGGATGGCTTTATTGGTTATGAAAAGAGGCAAGAAAAGAGTCCAATTAATCCGGGAGGGCGATACCACAGATATAGTGGAGCTCTCGAACAGCATAAGGAGACTCAAAGGTCTGCCGGAGCAGGTGAAAATAAGGAGTTATACGACTACTTCCGGATTTTACGAGTGGAAAAAAGAGATTATGAAGGAGTATTGAGTTAAAATCCAAACCCTTTTAATCCTTCCATCTATTTCCATCCGATATCATGTCTCAAAAACGCATACTCATGGTAGTTCTCGACGGCGGCGGCGACAGGCCCGTCCCGGAGTTCGGCGGAAAGACCCCTCTCGAAGCGGCGAAGACGCCCAACCTCGACGCGCTGGCCTCCATGGGGATCAACGGCCTCCTGCACCCCATCGGCCCCGGAATTCGGGCGGGGAGCGACACAGCTCACCTCTCCCTTTTCGGCTACGACCCGTACGAGGTCTATACCGGCAGGGGGCCCTTCGAAGCGGCGGGAGCCGGCGTGATGGGGAGAAAAGGGGATGTGGCGTTCAGGTGCAACTTCGCGACCGTGAATGATGAAGGCGAGGTAACCGACCGCAGGGCCGGGCGAATAAGGGAGGGAACCGAGATGCTGGCCTCGGCTCTGGACGGCATGGAGTACAATGGAATTAAAATGACCGTGAAGGCGGGCACCGAGCACAGGGCCATACTCCTCCTGCACGGCGACAACCTTTCCCCTGCTGTTTCCGATGTGGACCCCCACGAGGCCGGAGCGCATTTCCTGAGATGCGAACCGCTGGACGATTCACCCGAGGCAAGGAGAACGGCCGAGGCTGTCAATTACTTCGTTGAGGAATCGTGGCACATACTGAGGAATCACGAGGTCAATCTGAGGCGGGATAGGGACGGGAAGGCTCCTGCCAATATTCTGCTTCCTAGGGGTGCCGGCATGTTCCCGGACATCGAGGAGTTCGGCAGGAGATACAGGCTCAGGGCCGCGGCCATAACCGGCGTTACTCTCATCACTGGAATCGCAAGGCTTCTCGGAATGAATGTCATAGAGGTGGAAGGAGCCACCGGCGGGATAGACAGCGATTTCCGGGCGAAATTGACGGCCGCAGTATCCGCTATGGACAAGAACCACTTCGTATTCGTGAACCTGAAGGCCCCGGACATCGCGGGGCACGACGGGGATGCGGGACTCAAAAAGGAGATATTCGAGAGGATAGACACGGCCTTCTCCGTGGTGGTCGATTCGATGAAGGAGAGGGACGACATAATTCTGGCGGTGACATCGGACCACTCCACCCCTGTTTCCGTGATGGACCACTCCGGCGACCCTGTGCCCCTAATTATAGCGGGCGATGGCGTCAGGCCCGACGATGTGGCGGAGTTCGGCGAGAGGGCGGCCATGACAGGCGGGCTTGGCCATCTCAACGGTAGGGACCTGATGCCGGAGCTTCTGAACCTGTCGGGGAGGGCGGAGAAGTTCGGGGCGTGAGGCCTGTGTCGGATGTGGGTATGGGGCATTTGAAATGGGGGCGACCTGATTTGAGGCGGGAGCTTCTCCGGCTCCTGCTCGCTTCCGGTGTCTATCTTTTCATGGCGGTGGTTGTGTATGTCCTCAGTTTCGTTTCCGGTTTTCTTTCCTCTTTAGTGATATGGGTTGCCGTACTGGGCGTGCTTCTGCTGGAGGGTTATGGCTTTTTTACCAGGATGTCATCCCCCGGAAAGCGAGGGGCTTTTGTATGGAAAGTAGTGGAGCTTTTCTTCTATTACATCCTTCTTTCGGACATCTATCAGGGTCAGAACTTAATTGCTCCGTTGGTGATCTTCATTACCGTATTTGCCATCTTCCCCTTATCCGTTCTGTGGCGGAGGAATTACAGGGAGCTGGAATTGAAGGTTCCATGCGGCTTTTCCGTGGCCCTTCATTTTAAACTCCTCGACAGTATTGAGCGAATCCTAGCGAGGTCCGGAGCGGCCTATCGGAGGGAAGGGAACAGGTTTCGTGTGAGGGAATCGGACGGGAAAGAAGTCCTGATAGAAGTCGATGCGGATGATGAGATAAGCCCCATTCATCGCATAACCATAAAGAATGCGAAGAATCGGGAGTATTATGAGAATATGGTGAACTCCGCCCTTTTATCTCTTCCTCCTCTGTCCTCGTTTCGCCGTGATGACTCGTTCTACTGTCCCTCCTGCAGGTCCCCCGTTTCCTTCGAAATCTCGGAGGGGACCTTCTTCTGCGGAAAATGCCGCCAATCCATAAAGTACGGGGATGTTATCCGGCACGGAGGTACGGGAAACCTTTAAAAAAGGTGTGCATATCTCTCGGTGATAACTATGGAACTCAAACTGGTGGAAAAGGATAAAAAGAGCATTGTGCTCGAAATAATCGATATGGACGACACCATCATGACCCCCCTCATAGAGGCCCTGCTGAAGAACGACAAGGTCACCAACGCTACCTATTATACAGGTCATCCCCAGCTGGACAACCCGGTCCTCAAGGTCACGGTCAAATCCGGAACCCCGCAGAAGATAATCAAGGAGGAGGCGGAGAAGCTGGCGGCCATGTACCTCAACGCCTACGACGAGATCGTTATGCAGGTGGGAGAATAGGCCGGATGTCGGTATCGGATTACTCGGAGAGGGCCATAGGCATTCTTTCGTATCTCACCCCGGAGGTCCCCGGCATAGGGGGAAAACTGAAGGGAGAGGTGGAGCATTTTCATGTGGAGGAGATTTCAATAGAGCCGCCGGAGCACGAGGATGGCCAGTACACCATTGCGAGGATAAGGGTCAGGAACTGGGAGACAAATCGTCTGGTCCGGTTCATAGCGAGCAACCTGCACATATCCAGAAGAGGGGTCATGTTCGCGGGGACCAAGGACAAGAGGGCAGTAACTACTCAGCTTTTCTGCATAAGCGCTCCCCTCAAGGCCGTCCTTTCCCTGAATATACCGGATGTGGAGGTTCTCTCCGCCTACCGGTCACGGAGGAAGATAGAGATCGGGGACCTCATAGGGAACAGGTTTCGCATATTTCTGAGGGAGCCGGATGTCAGTGGGGATGAACTGAAAGAGAGACTGGATTCCGTAACCGCAAAAATAGATTCGGAGGGCGGTTTTCCCGCGTTCTTCGGCGTTCAGAGGTTCGGAGCGCTGAGGCCGGTAACGCACATTGTCGGCCGCTATATCGTGAAGGGTGATTTCAGAGGGGCGGTGCACGCATACGCCGGCAATCCCTCGGACAGAGAGGAGAAGGAGGTGAGGGAGGCCAGAGACTTCGTGGACGAGACAGGGGACTACGCAGAAGCCCTTAAGATATACCCGCGGCACCTCACATTCGAGAGGGAGATGCTGGAACACCTTGCCGAAAGGCCGGGAGACTATGCCGGAGCCCTGAAACGGCTGCCGAAAAACCTTCTGATGATGTTCGTGCACGCATATCAGGCCTACATGTTCAACCTTGCGCTGAGCGAGAGGATAAGCAGGGGGATGAGCCTTACCGAGCCGGATGTGGGGGAGATTGTAATACCGATAGACAGGAACGGCCTCCCGTACCACGAGCGGCCCATGAGGGTAACGGAAGCGAACCGGGAGCTGATGGCCAGACGGATCAAGGAGAAGAGAGCCTTCATATCCTCCGTACTGTTCGGGTCCGAATCGGAGTTTTCAGGCGGAGCCATGGGGGAAATAGAGCGGGAGATCGTGGAGAGAGAGGGAATCAGGCGGGAGGATTTCATAATCCCGCAGATACGAGAAATATCATCGAGAGGCCACAGGAGGGAGATACTGGCCCCGGTCAGCGGCCTGAAATGGAGCGTTGAAAACGGTGGGGTATGGTTCGAGTTCTCCCTGACGAAAGGGAACTATGCAACGGTGCTGCTGAGGGAGTACATGAAGTCCGGGGATATAATGGATTATTAGTTGTCCGCTCCGTTCTCTTCCTGCAACTCCTTGAAGCTTTCAAGTGCGTTTTCCACGGTTTCGATTATCTCAAGGGCCAGAATGTCCGGGTCAGGCAGATTCTCAAGGTCCGCAAGGCTCTTATCCTTTATCCAGAATATGTCAAGGCTGGTCTTGTCCCTCGCCATTATCTCATCGTAGGTGAATTTTCGCCATCTTCCGTCCCGGTTCTCCTCGGACCATGTTTCCTTTCTTTTGTGGCGGTTCTCCGGGTTATAGCACTTTATGAAGTTCTGAAGGTCCTCGAACCTCATGGGGTTCTTTTTGAGGGTGAAATGGACATTGGTGCGGAAGTCGTATATCCAGACCTCTCTTGTCTGCGGGTCCTTGGATGCGGGGCGGGCATCGAAAAAGATGACATTGGCCTTTACTCCGGGCTTGTAAAAGATGCCGGTGGGCAGGCGGAGAATGGTATGCAGGTCCGTTGTTTCCATGAGTTTCTTTCTGACCACCTCTCCGGCTCCTCCTTCAAATAAAACATTATCGGGGACGACGACCGCGGCTTTTCCGGTGCTCTTCAGTATGGTGTGTATGTGCTGAACGAAGTTAAGCTGTTTGTTGGAAGTGGTGGTCCAGAAGTCCTGCCTGTTGTATGTGAGCGTTTCTCTGACCTGCTTTCCCTCCTCGTTGGTTATGGTCATGCTGCTCTTCTTTCCGAAAGGCGGATTGGTGAGGACATAATCGTAGCGCTCTCCGGGGTCTGCCAGAAGTGAATCGTTGGGGGAAATGAAGGACTCGCTGTCTATGTCGCCTATATTATGGAGGAACATGTTCATCAGGCAGAGCCGGCGGGTGTTGGCCACAATCTCGTTCCCGTGGAAGGTTTTGAACTTCAGGAATTTCTTCTGGTTGGTGTCTAGCTTATAGTTCTTCTCTATGAAGTCATAGGCCGCGAGGAAGAAACCGCCTGTGCCGCACGCAGGGTCCGCTATGGTCTTCATGGGCTCCGGCCTTATGCACTCAACCATCGCTTTTATGAGCGCTCTGGGGGTGAAGTACTGGCCGGCCCCGCTCTTGGTGTCCTCAGCGTTCTTCTCCAGAAGGCCCTCGTAAATGGTCCCTTTGACATCTGTTCCGAGAATGACCCAGTCCTCCTTATCTATGAGGTCTATGAGCTTGTAGAGTTTGGCCGGGTCCTGTATCTTGTTCTGGGCCTTGGAGAATATGCCTCCGAGCATACCTTTCTTTTTTCCCAGTTCCATCAGGGTCCGGTTGTAGTGGTCGGCCAGTTCCGCGCCTCTCTTCGTCCTCAGGCTCTCCCAGCCGTATTCCTCGGGAATGGGTATCTCTCTGTTGTACGGGGGCCGGGAGTACTCGTCGGCCATCTTCAGGAAGAGCAGGTATGTCAATTGCTCCAGATAATCGCCGTAACTTACCCCGTCGTCCCTCAGTATGTTCGCATAGCCCCAGACCTTCTGAACTATTGATTCCGCATTCATCGCTCATTCCTCCTTTTTCTTCCTCTCTTCCTTCCTGCCCCTTTACCCTTCCCGCTCTCCTCCTTCTCCTTCCGTATCCTCTCCAGCAGTGCGGCGGCCGAGTTCTCGCCGCTTATAAGTTCCGGGTGCTCCTCCCTCCATTTCCGGGTAAGTTCACCCTCAAAGGCCTTCTTAAGTATGCTCTGCCTCAGTATCTCCGACTTTCTCAGGCTGTCGTCTATGGCCTCTTCCAGCTTGTCGGCCACGGACAGGCGGCGCTCTATCTCGGAAACGATGAGTTCTTGTTCTTGGAGAGGGGGGAGGGGGA
>CAZKII010000077.1:0-4474 GCA_964552865.1 uncultured Thermoplasmata archaeon
GGGGCGGAACCATGTATTCCGGAGCGCTGGCTGAGGTGCTCATCTTCTTACGGAGCCTCAGGAGAAGCACAAGGGTCACCGCACTTACCAGAGCCATGCCGATCACGCCGTTCAGCTCCAGCACGATGTCGTAGAAAAGAAGGATGGGGAGGAGCAGGCCGATGGCCGAGGAAAGAATGTCCACCGGAGAGGTCATCTCCATGGAGGAGAAGAGGGAGAACAGGGCGAGGAAACCGGTCAAACAGACCAGCGGGGCGGGGATGCCGGCAGATGGAAGGAATACGAAGTTGATGAACACGAGAGAGGAGAGGACGGCGCTTCGGAGCAGCGGTCTCCCGGCGAATCTCTTCATGACCAGCACTCTGCGGGGAGCGTGTCTCCTGCTCCACCTGAGGAGAAAGACAACGGCGATGAGGGCGCCCAGATAGGGCAGAGCGGGGGGGACATACGGGTTCAGGCCGAAGAACATGGCCGAAGCGGAAAGGAGGAATGCGGCCACGACGGGCCTTCTCGTGCGGGCGGTCAGGAGTTCCCATCGGGAATATTGGGGATAGAGGGCCTCCACCAGCAGCACGGGAACGGTTATGCTGTATATGGCATGGAAGGCCATGAGCCAGAACGCCCATCCGAAATTCACCCCTGCGAAGCGGCCGTAGGTGGAGTATATCCCGAGGTCCATCCAGCCAGGGTCGAAGAAGGACTTTATGGCCAGCCCTTCCTCCATAATGCCGTAGGTGATCCCGAGCACCATGAGTCTCGTATATCCCTTCCCCCAGCGGACCCAGAGATCCCGGAGGATGAGGACCCCGCCTCCGTACAGCCCCCATAGGAAGAGAAATGAAACAGGATTGAAGAACTCGAAGGGAGGGGACGACCCGCTCACCAGCTCCCCGAACACGGGCGAGAGAAGCGAAAGGGTGAGGGCCGCTTTCGTTCGATCTTCCATATACGCTCATGGCGAACCTCATATTTATGCATTTCCGCACGGCTCAAAGGAGGGCGAGGAACCGGGCCAGAAAGTAGAGCATGGCTGCGAAGTAGGAGACGAACACAGGCATCGACTCGCCACTTCGGAAGAAAGAGAGTGCCGCGAAAAGGCCGAACGACAGGGAAACGAGCATGTCCAGAGGGGATGAGAAGATGATGAGCGGGAGGGAGAAAAGGAGGGGTATCAGGATGGAGACCACTGCCTTCCCCGTCTCCGCTCCGAGAATGGTGTATATGTTCCTGGCTCCGGCCATCCTGTCGGCCTCCCTGTCCTTATAGGCGTTCACCAGAGGGGAGATGGAAAGGGCGAAGAGTATCATCAGAAAGACGGTGAAGAAGGTTGACGAGAGAGGGGGCACGCTGAAGAACCGGCCGGAAGCGGGCCACAGCTCCGCAGAATAGCCGGCAAGGAAGGAGAGAGAAGAGGCGAGGCCGATTATCACCGTGGCATACGGCCGGTCCCTGACCCTGAAGGGCGGGACGGAATAAAGGCTGGCCAGCAGAGAGAAGAGCATGATAGAAATAAGGGGTATGAAGCCGATGGGAACGGCGAGAAGAATGGAAAGCAGCCATACTTCCGTGTATATCCTCCTGTAACGGAGAAAGCCGATATCTCCCCTTACAAGGGGACGCTCCGGGTGGGCCCTTCGGTCGATCTCCGTGTCGAAGGCGTCGTTGACCATGGTTGTATGGAGCCAGACGAGAAAGATAGACGGAAACAGGAATACGGATGAGAGCAGGGCGTTACGGACCGAGAAAGCGGGAGATAGCAGCAGGCCGAGAAGGCCCATCAGGATGAAATGAAGGCTCCGTGCCCACCTTACGCTCCCCTTTATGACGCTGAAGGTCGAAACCGTCGATCCGCTCCGTTCCATTCTCATACTCCTCCTGATCACTTCACTCATCGAGCTCCCATATTTTATCGCCCACATGAAGGAGGCTCTTCGCAGCCTTCCCGGATTTCGCCGCCACCATCTCGGCCCCGTCCATAAGGGCGATGCCCACGGCCAGAGGCTTCCCGTACTTCTCCTCCTTTATCCAGAGGGGGTCTCCCTTTTTTATCCTTTCGTCGGCGGCAATAACGCCGGGGGCCATGATGTCCGCGCCGTTATAAACATACGGAACCGCACCGGAATCCACAACGGCATAGAGGTTGCGGGGATTGTATTCCAGAACGCCTCTCAGGCTGAGGAACGGGGTGTCCTCCACAAAGAACCCCATTATCCTGCCAGCGACTATGATGACCCGCAGATCACCTATTTCCCCTGTTTCAACAGGCTGGTCCTCCGAAAACACGGAGCAGTCGAGCATATCCTCCAGCTCCTTCTTGAGAGCCGCGACCTCCTTCCGCCTGAGGCGCTTTCTCCGCCTGATCTTCAATTCTCCCATGATACGGGATAGGGGAGGGGATTAAAAAGGGTTTGCCTGCGAAAGGATTAAGTATTGACCACGGGATTCCCGCACGGGAACAAGTGATAGCGATGCTGAGCATGATAGACATAAAGTCCAGCGCCAGAAAGAGAAGGGCCAGAGTTGGAATCGGGGCCCTTCCGGATAACGGAAAGGATGTGCTGAGGAGCGTGGAGATAGCGGAGGAGAACGGATACGCCGAGGTAATAGTTTTCGACGCCGTGCAGGACCTTATGGTGGCCCTGCGGGACAATTACATAGACGCGGCAGTCAAGGGGAACTTCGCACCCATAAGCGCATACGACTCCATAACCGAGACATTCCGCATTCAGGAGAGAATAGAGAGGATCGCCCTGGTCCAGACCTCCGACGGCGACTACATATTCATCGGCCCTGTGGACCCGCATTCCGGCAGGACATACAGGGACCGGCTCGAGGTTACAAGGAGAGGCGTGAGGTTCATATCCTCTCTTGACGAGCGCCCCTCGGTGGGAATCCTCTCGGTGGGCCACCCGGACATAATGGGCAGGGATGCGAACATAGACAAGTGGATGGAGGAGGCCGAAAAACTGGTGAAGGAGCTTAAAAAGGACGGCATAGAGGCGAAGAACTACTACATGGACATGGAGGCCGCCGTGGAGGAGGACAGGAACTTCATAGTCATGCCGGACGGAGTATCCGGAAACGCAGCGTTCCAGAGCCTCGCAATACTCGGAGGGGGTGCGGCCATCGGAGCCCCGATCATAAACCTGCCCAGAGTCTTCATAGACACTCCTTCCATAACGAAGGACTATGTGGACGCCATAGCGTTCGCCAGCGTTCTCGGAGGTGCAAGGCATGTTGCTTGAAATAGACGGCTGGAAGCACGGGATCTCCTTCTCGTCGTCCCACTTCATAATCGGGCACAACAAGTGCGGAAGGCTGCACGGCCACAACTACGGCATACGGCTCCGAATGGAGGGGGAGATGGACGAGAACTACATGCTCATGGATTTTGTCGTTGTGAAGAGGGCGTTGCGCGAGATAGCGGAACGGCTGGACCACAGGGTTCTCCTTCCGGAAAAGTCCCCCTATGCGGAGATACGCGAGGACGGCGAATCGCTGGAGTTCATCGGGGCCGGAAAGAGGTATGTCTTCCCGAAGAAAGATGTCATTCTGCTCCCGCTGGAGGCCACCAGTGCGGAGGAGCTGGCAAAGCATGTCTATTCCCTCTTCGTTAAAGCGGTCCCGCTTCCGGAGAACATAAAAAGGCTGGAGATAGCGGTGGACGAGGAGATGGGCCAGGGGATATGGTACTCCCCGGATGAGTGAGGTGAAGATAATGAAAAGAGCGGTCTGCCTGCTGTCCGGTGGCCTCGATTCCTCCACCAGCATCGCAATGGCAAAGGAGGAGGGATATGAGCTCTACGCCCTCTCATTCGATTACGGCCAGCTGCACACAAAGGAGCTCGAATCCGCAAGGGCGATAGCGAGGCATTACGGCGTGAAAGAGCACATAGTTTACAGGCTGGAGAACTTCGGAGGGAGCGCACTGGTGGACGGAAGCATGGAGATGCCGATGGACCGAAAGGAAGAGGAGATGACCGACATCCCCGCCTCGTATGTGCCCGCAAGGAACACCGTATTCCTCAGCATAGCCCTGGGCTGGGCCGAGGTGCTGGACGCAGACGCCATATTCATCGGCGTGAACGCGCTGGACTACAGCGGCTATCCGGACTGCCGGCCGGAGTTCATAGAAGCGTACCAGAAAATGGCCGACCTCGCCACGAAGAAAGGGGTGGAAGGCGGAAGGATAGAGATAAGAGCGCCGCTCATGCACATGACGAAGGCCGAGATAATACGGAAGGGGATGGAGCTCGGCGTCCCCTATCGACTCACATGGAGCTGCTACAAAGGCGGGGAGAAAGCGTGCGGAAGGTGCGATTCCTGCAGGCTCAGATTGAAAGGATTCAGAGAGGCGGGTTACGAGGACCCGATAGAGTACGAATGAGGTGATGCATTGCTGAAAATCAACGAGATATTCCTCAGCATTCAGGGCGAAGGGCTTTACATGGGGAGGCCCACCGTCTTCGTGAGG
>CAZKII010000077.1:4574-6180 GCA_964552865.1 uncultured Thermoplasmata archaeon
GACAGGATGCTCTTCTCCAACATAGAACTGCTCGGCCCCGGCGACTTCCTGAAGTTCGTCATAGCGGACGAGGGGGACTACGAGTACGCCATGGAGATACTGGACAGATATCAGCCGGAGTGCGAGGCCGTGTTCACCCCCGTAGGCGGAGCGGACCTGAAATGGCTGGCCGAGAAACTGATAGACGACGGCGCAAGGGACATAAGGCTCCTCCCGCAGCTCCACAAGATCATCTGGGGAGAGGAGAGAGGGAAGTAGTTTCACCCACCCCCTTCCAATCGTTTTATAAACTCCGCTTCCATTTAACGGGAGATGAGACAGGCCACATTGACCCCGGGCCGGAGGCCGGTATACACCGTGAGTTCAGTCTCGGCCAGAATAAAGGAGAGACTGACAGGGGACAGCGAACTGCAGGACATCATCGTGCAGGGGGAGGTCGGGGACTGCAAGCTCTCCACGGCGGGCCACCTGTACTTTTCAATGAAGGAGGATAACGACCAGATCAACTGCGTGACATTCTCCGCCGAAAAGCGCCTCTCTTTCATCCCGAAGAGCGGAGACATGATACGGGTCAGGGGAAGCGTGGACACATACGCACCTAGAGGGGTGTATCAGCTGAAGGTCGAATCCATCGAACGAGTGGGCAGGGGAGAACTCTGGGAGGAGTTCCAGAGGTTGAAGGAGAAGCTGGCGGAAGAGGGGCTCTTCGACAGGGAGCACAAGAAACCGCTCCCCCGGTTCCCCGAAACGGTGGGGGTGGTGACCTCCGGCTCCGGCGCTGCCTTTCACGATATCCGGCAGATAGTATTCCGGAGATTCCCGGTGAAGGTGCTGCTCTATCCGGCGAGCGTTCAGGGCGAGGAGGCGGCGGGCGACATCGTCAGGGGGATCGAGTACCTCGACGGAAAGGTGGATGTGATCATCGTGGGCAGGGGCGGCGGCTCCATGGAGGACCTCTGGGCCTTCAACGAGGAAGAGGTTGCAAGGGCCATTTTCAGGGCGAAGACTCCCATCATCTCGGCGGTGGGCCACGAGACCGATTTCAGCATATCCGACATGGCGGCGGATGTGAGGGCCGCAACACCATCGGAGGCTGCGGAACTGGTGGTTCCCGACAGGGAGAAGTTCATCGACCTGATGGACAACCTGAGCCTGAGAATTTCGGTTTCAGTACGCAGGAAGCTGGAAGAGGGGAGCCAGCGGCTGGATATATCAGGAGAGAGGCTCGAAAGGAACATGCGCGAGATACTGAGGGATAGAAAGGAGAGGCTGGCCCGCCTGAACGATGTGCTGGAACGGAGCGACCCCATGTCCCCGCTGGCCAAGGGGTTCGCGATGATAAAGAGAGAAGGGGAATGGATAAGGTCGGCGGCGAAGGTGAAAGAAGGGGACCATGTGAGCATAGTCATGGTAGACGGAGAGGCCGAAGCAGGCATAAAGAGAGTGAAGAAGGAGGAGAAAGGATGAGCAGGTTCGAGGAGGCGTTGAAGGAGATAGACGAGATCGTTCAGAAGCTGGACGACAGGAACACGGACATAGAGGAGGCCGTGAGGCTCTTTGAAAGAGGAAAGGAGCTGATAGAGTACTGCAGGGAATTCCTGTCGGA
>CAZKII010000078.1:0-6164 GCA_964552865.1 uncultured Thermoplasmata archaeon
CACTACTTAAATTTTTCTTTTCATCTTTACCGATATCTTCTCTTGGTGTATCCTCGATTACGGTGAAACCTTTTTTAATCCCCTCCATATCCGCACAGGTGAGTACATGAACCCCGAATTCAGAAAAACACTGGAAAAACAGCACTACCGCATCGTGGGCCAGCACAGCGGAGTCAAGCTCTGCCACTGGTTGAAGGAGACGCTGATAAGAGGCCGCACATGCTACAAGAACACATTCTACGGAATAGACAGCCACCGCTGCCTTCAGATGACGCCCACCATAGACCAGTGCACGCAGTCCTGCCTGTTCTGCTGGAGGTTTCAGGGGTTCAGCGAGACGCGTCTGCACGAGGTGGATGACCCGGAGTTCATAATCGAGGAGTCGATAAAGGCCCAGCGCGTTCTTCTCACCGGCTTCAAAGGGGACCCACGAGTTAAACGGGAGATGTGGGAGGAGGCGCAGGACCCGAAGCATGTGGCCATATCGCTCACGGGAGAGCCTACCCTTTACCCCAGACTTGGGGAGCTGATAGAAGCGGCCCATAAGAGGGGTATGAGCACCTTCCTCGTGACCAACGGAACCACACCGAAGGTACTGGAGAATCTGGACCCCCTGCCCAGCCAGTTATATGTCACCGTGGCCTCCCCTAACGAGGAGATACACAGAAAACTAGAGGTTCCTCTGATACCGAAGGCGTGGGAAAACATAATGAAGACTCTGGAACTCCTTCCATCCCTCGACACAAGAAAGGTCATAAGGCACACACTTGTAAAAGGCTGGAATCTCGGGTGGGTGGACGAATACGCGAAACTCGATAACATCGCATCCCCGGATTTCATAGAGCCGAAGGGGTATGTCTTCGTCGGGGCCTCGCGGCAGAGGATGACCATCGACAACATGCCGTCGCATCAGGAGATAAGGGAGTTCGCAGCGGCCCTTTCGGAGAGGACAGGATATGAAATATTAAGAGAGAGGTCGGACAGCCGGGTCCTTGTGATGGGGCACGACAAAAAGGAATTGAAGCTTGAGTTCTGAGTCCCGTACCACTAAATGCGGATTATCTGAACAGCATAAGCTCTGAACAGAAAGGGAGGGGTGAGGGGGCTAAGCCCCCTCGGAGTTGGGGCAAAATTAGGGAGGGGTTCAGTTTGAGCGAATGATTGGTGAATTCTGGAGTGCCGACACGAGTTCGGAAACCTTGACATGGATTTCCGCCATGTTCGACTCCATCCGGGCCATCCTGCAGTTTATGCAGTTACAGCCTTCGATCGTTTCATGTTCGAAGTATTCCATGCGATTCACCTGTGTATTTCGTGTATGCAATTTGCATACATCTTGTACACATGCATATACAAGCATATGTTGTATATAAGAGTTGCGGTCACATGTGCGTTCCCGCCCGAAACAATAGTTTTATCTATTTAAAGCGCTCTTGCCCACCGGTGAAATTTGCAAGAGGTACATCCATCTGGCCGCTGGCCGCTGCCATTCTGTTATCCGCAGGCTCTGCCCTCGCCCTGCACGAAAAGGCTTTTTCCCTCTATAACACGGCAATCTGGCCGATTCTTGCGGCCACGATGCTTTTTTGCGCGTCATACCTACTCTTCTTCAGAGACCCGGAGCGGAGAATATGCCGGGAGACCGCCTGCTCCCCTGCGGACGGTATCGTCCAGTTCGTCAAAGAGGAGGGGAGGGGGTGGCACATCGCCATCTTCATGAATATTCACAATGTGCATGTGAACCGGTGTCCTGCCAGCGGTAAAATAACCGAGGTCACGCACATCCCCGGCTCCCACATCCCCGCATTCGAAAAGGAGTCCGAAAGGAACGAGAGGGTTATTTACACGATTGAGACGGAGCACGGCCCCATTAGAATGGTTCAGATCGCGGGGATCGTCGCAAGGCGCATAGTTCCGTATGTTTCCGGCGGTGAGGTCCTCGAAAAGGGTGACAGGATCGGGCTCATAAGGTTCGGTTCCAGAGTGGACACATACCTCCCTCCGTCCCTCGCCCCCGTCGTCAAGGAAGGGGATGTCGTCCGGGCCGGAGAAAGTCCGCTGGCACATCTGAGGGGGGAGGCGGATGAATAGGATGCAGAGGGGAGCGAGACAGGTGAAGCTCTCCATAGCCGACACATTCACCCTGCTGAACGCACTCTCGGGTTTTCTCGGAATAACCTATGTTCTCGACGGGAAATACCACACTGCGGCGCTGCTTCTCTTCGCTGCCGTCCTGTTCGACGGGCTGGACGGCATGTCCTACCGGAGATTCGGCAGCAGGCACAGCTCAGGTGACAAGCTCGATTCCATCGCCGATTCCATCTCCTTCGTGATATTCCCTGCGATATTCCTCTACAGCGTGTATTACGACCCGGCAAGAGGACCCGCACTCGTGGACTCCGAGAACGCACTGGCAGTCATATCCGCATTCGCAATCCTGTTCTCCGGGCTTTACCATCTCGGCCTCTTCATAACCCACGGGCCGGACACATTCTTCCCCGGGCACCCTACCCCGCTGGTCTCCGTACTGATAATCGAAGCGGTTTTCATACTGCCTGCGAAGGTCACAGAGACAATGGCCCTTGTTCTGGCCGCATCCATGGTGCTTCCCATAAAGATTCCCAAGGTAAGAGGGAAGGCCTACCTGCCGGTGTTTGTCATCCTGATAATAAGCACATGCTACTTCGCTCTTTATATTCTCGGAACGGATTTCCCCCCATTTTTGTGGCTGGGATTCGGCGCCACTGCGACCTACGCCGTCCTGTCGCCGCTTTTGGCCAGATTGATATGAACCGAACGAAGGAGCGCAGTGTATATAAATGATGAAGTCATTATGGGTGGCGGATAGTATGGAAAACATTCGAATAGGAATCGCTGGCCTACCGGGCTCAGGCAAGACGCAGGTGCTTCTCAGGGTAATTGACATGCTTAAGGACGACGAACTGAAGATAGGCGGGATGATCACCGAGCCCATAACCGAAGGACACCGCAGGGTCGGCTTCAATGTTGTGGACTGGTTGACCGGTGAGAAGAAGGTTTTCGCCCATGTGGATATAGATTCGGGTGTCTTCGTGGACAAATACGGAGTCGATCTGGAGGTCCTTGACTCGGTGGGCGTTGCCGCCATAAAGAAAGCGATAGAGGACGAGGTCGACATCATCCTCATAGACGAGATCGGCAAGATGGAGATGGAGAGCGAGAACTTCGTAGCCGCCGTCAAGGACGCCCTGGACACGGAGATCGCGATACTGATGACAATGCACAAAAAGTCGAGGAATCCCCTGCTTCAGGACATAAGGAGAAGGGACGACATACGGATGCTGGAGGTGACTCCCATAAACAAGAACCTCCTCCCGTACAAGATTTCAAGAATTCTGCACGGTGAGATACTTTGATGACCGGCAAGGCTGGTGACGCGGTTTTCATAGAGGAAGGGGACGCAAGGATATTCAGAACATCCACCGCACATGTGGGCAATGGCCCCGGAGAAAAGGGAAAAGAGGCCTTTTACAACAGTGCAATGCGGCTGAACAGGGACATCTCCGTTATGGTCATAAGGAGCCTGCCGGACGGCATACGGGTGCTGGACGCAATGGGGGCCACGGGCATAAGAGGGATTCGGTACGCGCTGGAGGGTGGGAGAAAGGAGGTCCACATCTCGGAGATCAGAGAAGAGGCCGCCGCCGAGATTCGGAGTAACGCGGAGCTCAACGGTGCGGATATAACTGTTCACAACAGGGATGCTAACACACTCATGAGGGAGATGAAGTTCGACTTCATAGACATAGACCCATTCGGAACGCCGGTCCCGTTCATAGACTCAGCGCTGGCAGGGCTCAAGGACAGGGGCATTCTCGCGATAACTGCCACGGACACCGCTCCGCTCTGTGGAACATACCCTGCCGTATGCAGGAGGCGCTATCTCGCCGAGCCTGTGCACTCCCATTTCGGCCACGAGTCCGGGCTCAGAATACTTCTGGGCTTCGTTGCAAGGATGGGGGGCATGCACGATATGGCCCTGACCCCCGTGCTCTCCTATTACAGAGACCACTATTTCCGAGCGTTCTTCAGAGCGAAGAAGGGAGCGGGTAGGGCGAACAGGAACCTCGAAAGCCTGAAGTACTTCACATTCGACGAGAAGAGCGCCGAGTGGAACATATACGATTCCGCGGAAGACGCGGGAAGACGCGGGGATAAGGTATATGGCCCAATATGGGGCGGTCCTCCAGGGGATACGGCCTTCATCGAGAGCGTGCTGGATAGGGGCGAGAACATGACAGAGGATTCCGTTGAACTCGTACGCATGCTGAGCGCTGAGAATGACGCACCTATCTTCTTCCACGATGTTGATGTCATATCTTCCATAGTACACAGGTCTCCTCCGCCCAGAGATGCTGTATTCAGAGCCGTTCCCGACGCTGTCAGGACCCATTTTTCACCACTGGGTTTCAAGACCTCACTCTCTGCACGGGAGGTGATTGATCTGTTCAGAGACTTATAGAGCGATGGCTTCCACAAGCATGATTGCGCCGAAAAGGATGAACAGGAGCCCTGCAGCCAGTTCCATTTTCTTTCGGGGAACCCGCTCGGAAATCGCCGAGCCGAGCTTTACCTCCAGAACGGTCAGCAGGGAGAGGCCGAACACTACGCCGGCGAACACCACAAATGGGTGGCCATATCCGGCAACTATTGTGGCCGTGGCGATCTGCGTCTTATCCCCCAGCTCCATGAGGAAGATGAGGGAGAACGAAGAGGCGAATCCGCTTTTCTCGGCGGTTTTATCCGTGGAAGGAAGGGGGGCCTCGCCCTCGGTCTCTCGCAATCCGTAGAGGGTGTAGGCACCGAATGCGAGGAACAGGAAAGAGGCGGCCAGTTTCACCCAGAACACAGGCACGGCCGCAACTATGAGGGCACCCGCTATTACGGCGATCCCGTTCACCAGAGCGAATGCCAGAATTGAACCGCTGGCCACGGAAAGAGGCGGATACTTCGCTGCCAGCGTTATGACGGAGAACTGCGTCTTGTCCCCCATCTCCGCCAGTGTTATGAGGGCAAAGGCAGTGAAGAACAGCGTGATCTCTCCGGCAACGGCCATGAATCGTCAACGACAGGGGGTAAAAATAGTTTTCTCATGAGCGCCGGGCCCATGCGTCGTCCGGGATGGAATCGTATATGTTCTCCTCCGCCGCGCTTTCCTCTTCCATACTGGCCAGCTCCCGTATTTTTCTGGTTTTGAGGCGCCAGTAGTGTATCCTCCACGATTTCCCCGAGGGAATGGACGAGTCCTCCTGCGTGCTGGTAAGAAGCCCCTCCTCCTCCAGAGCGAAGAATATCTCCCTGTCCCTCGGCATGAGAACATTGTCTATTATCTGGTCATCGAAGCCGAAAAAGCCCATGATGTACGATGCGAAGTCCTCCAGTTCCCTGTCGCTCATGCCTGAATATGTCTCCGTGCGCTTAAGGGCCTTGATGAGTTCCTTGACGGTCAGGGGCTCCATGAGACTGTAAAGGAAGGGGTGCATAAATGGATTTCGGAACATGTTATAAATACTTTGAGAAGTCCTCAATCTGCACCTTTGCAAGCTTCAATATACCTTTCAGCGTTCCTATCTTCAGTTCTCTGTGCATAGGGACAACCGTTCCGACTTTTCCCTCCGGTGTTGCCTTTGAGAGCCGAACATGGCTCCCTTTTCTGCCGGTGATACTGAATCCGAACCTGTTGCACAATATACGGACGACCTCCTCACCCGAAACGGTTCTAAGCCTTGACAACCTTATCCGCTCCCCCTGCAAAGATCTCAAATGTGGTTAGGATGGGCCTCTCTGTCTCTTCGGGAGAGAATTCTTCGAGATATAGCTCGGTAGCCTCCTTAAGATTTGCCAGAGCTTCCTCTATGGTGCTGCCTTGACTCACCGTCCCCACCTCGGGGCATTCGGCCACATATGTATCGTCTTCCCGGTGTATTATCGCCGTAAATGTTCTCAGCATGGTTTCACCTCGACTCGCTGATTATTTATAGCCTTCCTACTACTTTAAGGTTTCTTCCGAATCCTCCGAAAGGTAGTTCTCGGTAAATTCCTCCGTAAATCGGCCGAACCTGTCCTCCAGTATGGCCTCCCTCGCCTCCCTCATTATCCTTCTGATGAAGTAAAGGTTGTGAATG